>DATDHZ010000088.1:0-14148 GCA_036521315.1 Acidobacteriaceae bacterium | reverse complement strand
CACTTCGCGCTCCCGCGCCCGGACCTCTCCGTCACGCCAAATCACGCGTCCCTTCTAAGTCCGCCCTCAGGACAAGAGCAATGAGGCGGACTGCTCACTGCTGGCTGCTTGCGCTCGTCGCCCTGGCGATGAGCGCCTGCTGCGTGTCCTGCGCCCCGCCCCGTCCCGACCACCCCGTCATCGGCGCTAAGAACTTCACCGAGCAGGTCGTCCTCGGCGAGCTGCTGGCCCAG
The DNA here is from genome assembly GCA_036521315.1 of Acidobacteriaceae bacterium. Lineage (GTDB taxonomy): Bacteria > Acidobacteriota > Terriglobia > Terriglobales > Acidobacteriaceae > Palsa-343. The sequence continues at coordinate 13,915 of DATDHZ010000088.1, read as the reverse complement.
GAAATCGAAGCAAAATCGAATCTCAAAGTCGAGCGCCGCTTTTATCTCGCCGGCAGTTACATTTGTCAGCAATCCATGATCGCCGGCCGCATCGACGCCTACGTCGAATACACCGGAACCGCCCTCACCGCCATCCTCAAGCAGCCGCTTCCCGATCCCGCGCACCGCATTCCCGCCGACGTGCTGGCTACCGTGAGCCGCCTCTACCAATCCCGCTACCACATCACCGTCGCCCCACCCCTCGGCTTCGACAACTCCTTCGCCATGGTCATCCGGCCCGAGGACGCGCAGCGCCTGCACCTCTCCACCCTTAGCCAGGCCGCGCAGGACACGCCGCACATGCGTCTCGGTGTCGGTTACGAATTCGAGCAGCGCCCCGACGGTCTCCACGGCCTCGAAGCCGCCTACGGCCTCCGCTTCGCCGGTCCGCCGCGCACAATGGATCTCGGCCTGCTCTATCGCGCCCTCAACGACCATCAGGTCGACATGATCGCCGCCAACACCACGGACGGCCCCATCCAGGCCTTCCACCTCACCATCCTCCAGGACGACAAGCATTATTTCCCGCCCTACCAGGCCGTGCCCCTGGTACGCGACGACGCACTCCGCCGCTGGCCGCAAATTCAGCTCGCGCTCAACGCCCTCGCCGGCCGCGTCTCCGCCGACGACATGCGCGCCATGAACGAAGCCGTCGACGGCCAGCATCACGACCCAGCCGACGTTGTACGCCAGTTCCGCGCAGCCCACGGCCTCTGATGCGGACGCATCCGCCCCGCGATTCGCTATACTGCTCCAGCCCAGTGATCTCCCGCTGCTCGGAGGCCTTCTTGTCACCCCGCAAGTCCGCATTTTCTGCCGTATGTGTTGCCACGCTTGTCGCCGCGTCCCTCACCGCCGCTTCTCAGGAGAGGAATCAGGACAAAGCAGCTGACCAGCCCGCCCACCCCGCGCACGAAATCGCTTCCCCCGTCCCGCCCGACTCCACCACCGAAGGCACAGTCACCGTCGAAGGCAAGCCCATCGCCTACCGGGCCGTCGCCGGCATGCTCACCGTCGGTTCCAATGACGTGCAGGACGCGCAGCTCAGCCTCGATGGCCAATACCTGCCCGGCTACGGCGAAGACCTGCCGGCGAAACCCGAAGATCGCCCCGCCACCGCGCGCATGTACTACGCCGCCTACTTCATGAAGGACGCTCCCAAAGACCGTCCCATCACCTTCCTCTACAACGGCGGACCGGGCAGCGCCACCATGTTCCTCCACATGGGCGCCTTCGGCCCCGTGCGCGTCGTGATGCCCGCCGACGCGCAGCGCCAGGCAGCCGCGCCTTATCCCCTCGTTCCCAATCAGTACTCGCTCCTCGACGTCTCCGACCTCGTCTTCATCGATGCGCCCGGCACCGGTTTCTCCCGCGTCTTCGGCAAAGAGGCCGGCAAAGCCTTCTACGGCACCGATCCCGACGCCCACGCCTTCGACCGCTTCATCCGCCGCTTCCTCACCAAATACGACCGTTGGAACTCGCCCAAGTTCCTCTTCGGCGAAAGCTACGGCACCACGCGCACCGCCGTGCTCACCTACCTGCTCGGACGACACCTCGATCTCAACGGCTCCATCTTCCTCTCGCAGATCCTCAACTTCGACGACTCCGCCGACGGCCCCGAAGGCAATCCCGGCACCGACAAGCCTTACTTCCTCGCCTTCCCGTCCATGGCCGCGACCGCCTGGTACCACCACCGCGTACCGAATCAGCCCGCCCAGCTTGAGCCGTTCCTCAGGGAAGTCGAGCAGTGGTCGCTCGGCCCCTACGCCTCTGCGCTCCTGCAGGGCGCCGACCTGTCCACTGACCAGAAGCAGGCCATCGCCGCAAAGCTCGAAAGCTACACCGGCATTCCCGCCGCTTACTGGATCAAAGCCAACCTCCGCGTCAGCGGTGGCGAATTCTCCAAGGAGCTGCAATCCGAAGAGGGCATCACCACCGGCCGCCTCGACACCCGCTACCAGGGCCCCGACCTCGATCCCCTCAGCGAAGACGCCGGCTACGACCCGTTCTCCGCCGCCCTCGCCGCTGCCTATGACACAGCCGTCAACATCTACACCCGCGACACTCTGCACTACGGCGAGAACATGACCTATAAGCCCACCGCGCGCGATCCCGATTTCCAGTGGGACCTCCGCCACGCGCCGCCCGGCAGTCGCGGCTGGGATGCCAGCGTCAACGTCATGCCCGACCTCGCCACCGCCATGAAAATCAACCCCAAGCTGAAAATCATGCTCATGGGCGGCTATTACGACCTCGGCTGCACCTACTTCGGCGCAGAATATGAAGACAAGCACCTGCAGATTCCCGCGTCGCTCCAGCCCAACATCAGTTACCACTTCTTCCAGACCGGCCACATGGTCTACGTCACCGAACCGGCCCTGAAAGAGCTCCACGACGACACCGCAGCCTTCATCCGCGCCAACCAGTCAGGCCAGTGACCGGGAGCCGTAAGTCCCCGGATCTTTTCATCCCAGCGCTCAGCGCCCAGCCGGTACTGCGGTAACACCGCCGCGCCGCCAAACCCGTTCCCCGCGCGCCCCAATCCCGCTAAGATGGGCCAAATGGGGTATTGTCACCGCCTGTTCATATCTCTATTGATAAAGTAGATACTCGGTAGAGTTAGAGACTTCGTTGTGATCGACTGGCACACATTGCCGGATCTGGGCGCTGTCGCCCTGCTGACCTGCGCCTTCGGCTCCGTCGCGCGGCGGGGGCATACGTCCGTCTCCCGCCTTTGGCTCACCGGCTGGCTGATGATCGTCCTCCACTTTTTCGCCGACATGTTCACCTCGGCGCCCGGGGCCGTGGGTGCGCTAGCCACCATCGTCACCCTGAATACACTCGTGTGGGCGGGGCTGCTCTTCATGTGGGCCTGCGTCCCCTACCGCAAGCGTCCGTCGAGCCGCTGGATGATGGCCTCGCTCCTTTTCGCCAACACCCTCTATGTCACTCTGAACGCCACCATCCCCCATCCCCGCTGGGAACTGCTCGTCTCTGCGGCTCTCTTTGCCGTGCTGCCGCTGGCCGTCACGCTGAGCACGCTGCGTTCCTTCAACCATCCTCTGCGCTGGTCCCTGGTCCTGCCCAATACGGCACTCGCCCTGTTTCTGTTCCTCTTCCAGTCGCGCACGCCTAACGGCTCAGACCTCGCCCTCAACGCCGTCATCTTCACCGTCTACTTCGGCTGCTGCATCCATTTCTGGTACGCCTGGCGCCGCGCCACTGCAGGCCCGCTGGTCACCATTGCGGGATTCCTCGCCTGGGCCCTGGTCTTCGTCATCGCCCCGCTCACCGAAGCCTACTGGCCCAATCTCCACATCGAGAACGAAGTCTGGAACCTGCCCAAGTACGTCGTCGCCGTCGGCATGATCCTGCTGTTGCTTGAAGAGCAGATCGAGCACAACAAATATCTCGCCCTCCACGACGAGCTGACCGGCCTGCCCAACCGCCGCCTCTTTCAGGACCGCATCTCCACCGCCCTCCAGCGGGCCCGCCGCAACCAGTCCCGCGCCGCCCTGCTTCTCATCGATCTCGATCAGTTCAAGCAGGTCAACGACACCGTCGGCCATCACGTCGGCGATCAGCTTCTCCAGCACGTAGCCGACATCTTCCGCACCCGCGTCCGCCGCTCCGACACCGTCGCCCGCACCGGCGGCGATGAGTTCGCCGTCATTCTCGAGGAGCCGGTCAGCCGTCGCGATGCCGAGCAGGTCAGCGTCGCCCTCATCGAATACCTGAAGCAGCCCATCCAGATCAACCAGCACACCGTCACCATCGGCGCCAGCGTCGGCATCGCCATCTTCCCCGACGACGCGGCCACCGCGGAGTCCCTGCGCATCGCCGCCGACCGCAACATGTACGCCGACAAAAACGCATCGCGCGGCCGCGAAGCGGGCCACGCTCCCGCATCTTTCCTGCATTCCTCCCAGCCGGCCAATAACTAACCTCGCGCCGGATACCCGCTCGGGTACTCCACATCCTGATCTGGCGCTGTTGAAGGCTCTGCGCAGAGCTGTCCCTGAGTGCAGTCGCATCTGCGACCGAGTCGAATGGGTTCGCAGATGGGAGATTTCACCATCCCGGGTGCCCGCCCTTGTCCGCGTTTTTGGCAAGCGGCGCGCCTGGCTGCGGTTCGCACTGTGGTAATGCCTCAAAGGCGGTATTTTTGATTACTAAGTCGCCATGCACACTAACACTCGTGCTGTACAAGTCTGATTTGTCTGGAGAGTAACGATGTTACGCATCATTGCGATCTACCTGCCTTGTTCCACGATCAGTCGGGCCAGGATCTTATTGAATACGCCCTGATCGCCGCTCTCATCTCGTTCGTCGCGATTACCGGCCTCAACCGACTCGCTCCCTCGATAGGAAGTGAATACAACAAAATCGGCGGTGACCAGTGGGTCGCTGCGGCTCTCTGCCTTCCCCGCAAATTCAGATATTGGTGAGGTTCTGCATGCTCCCCCCGGACACCGCGCCTGCCTGGTCTGCCCAGCCCCCTCTCACCAATCAGCAGAGTCCTTCGCTCCCCTGCCGGTCAACTCCGTCACACGGGTTGACCGGTGCCCGGCAAAAACGCCCCGGCCCGCTGGGCGGACTAGCCTTCGCGCTCGTATTCGAGCTGTTGGCTGGCGGATTTGTTTATGGGGTCGTTACCCTGGTTCACACCATGTTTCAGAAATGAGAACGTGATGCATTTCTGACGCGGGAGGTGAGATCCGGTTGCTCGGCGATGGTCGCAATCTCACCTCAGCCTGCGAGATCACGAGGCCACTGTGCATTGTCAATCGTGATCTCCCGCGGCAAATATACCAACTCCCACGCACCTGCGTACTTCCTGGTCTTCACCGAGTGGTCATCGAAGATCACTTCATAAGGTCCGTCCGGTAGCTCTGGAGCATCCTCAGTAATCCTGCATCGCGTGAACGTGTGCCCCGTGGAGGAACGCTCCCTCCATGCCTCCAGCGTGCATCGCGACGCAACATCCTGGCCGCGCAGCACAGCGGGGATACGAGCAATGGTGACCATAAATCGTCCTCTCCACTCTTTTCGAGGATGGAAACCAGGGATGCAATACAGCACAGAAGGCTTGCCCAAACTGAAAAAATCTTGTCGGAGGGGTTAACTCCAACTCTGTTGGTTGAGACCGCTCAGGCGCTTTCTCTGGAACTCTCCTGACTGGTCTGCTGCGGATCGCCATCCAGCCACATACCGCGCGTCCGGATCGCCGAGAAATGGAACCCGTCGTCGGTCGTGATCGTGCAGTCCCCGTCGGGAAGATCGATGGGGGCGTGCAGGACCGTACATTGCGTGTACCGGTACCGCTTCGTTCCCACGCGATAAGGACCAGCCAGCATCTCTTTCCGGAGCAGCAACTCGCCGTCGGCCTGCCGGTCGATGCCGCACAGAACTCCGCGCATCAGCACCATGGTGGCAGGTATTTGTAGAACTTTGTCGTTCACGGCAGGAAGCCCTCACCCCCGGCAGTCCCTTAGATGCCGAATTCTCCCTCCCCGTGCACCAGGGCCAAATAAAACAGCTTAGAATGTGAGGTTTACGAGCGTTATGTTCGGTACATAACATTGAAAATAAGCGAAATACGGCCCAGAAGAATATGGCCTTGAGAATTGCCGTCGAACCGAGCGTGCTCACGCCACCTGGTGCCTGGCAGACAGGATTTCCAAACTCCAGGTTTGCCGCGATTCCCAATTTCCTGTGGACCCTGGGGCGCAGCCCTCCGAAAGCGTCAGGTCCAGGTCGGAATTGTCAGCTTCTGATGCAGGTGCGCCATCGGATCCCCGGTGGGCCGCCCGAGCAGGAATCCCTGTGCCTCATGGCCGCCCATGATCTCGATCAGCTGTAGCTGTTCCGGCGTCTCGATCCCCTCGAAGATGATCCGCATTCCCAGCTCCTGCGCCAGGCTCACCAGCGTGCGCACCATCGCACGGGTCTCCGTGCGTTCAAGCAGGTTTTTCACGAAGGCACGGTCGATCTTCAGCGCGTCGAAACTCAGTTCCGGCAGATAACTCAGGCATGAATAGCCGGTGCCGAAATCGTCCAGCGCGAATGTCACGCCCGCGTCGCGCAGCGCCTGCATCGACTTCGAAACCCGCTCCACGCCGATCAGCGTCGACGATTCCGTGAGCTCCAGTTGCAGCAGGTGCGGATCGAGCCCCGTCTTGCGCAGCGCTTCCATCACTTCACCCGAGAACATGTCGCGGGCGAACTGCACGCTCGATACATTGATGGCCACCTGCACCGGCTGCCCCGCGCTCGCCTGCCAGGTCAGCGCGTCCGCGCAGGCGCGTTCCAGAACGTAGGCCCCAAGAGCGTGAATCAGCCCGCTCTCTTCCGCAATCGGAATAAACGTCGAGGGCGGGATGCTTCCCAGCGTGGGATGATTCCAGCGCGCCAGCGCTTCGAACCGCGTGATCGTGCCGCTCGCCAGGTCGAACTCCGGCTGGTAATGGATGAAGAGGTCCCGGCTTTCTGCCAGCGCGCGCCGCAGCTCGTTTTCCAGCGTCAGCCGCTCGCGAATCGCCTGGCCCAGGTCGCTGGTGAAGAACATGGCGCGATTCCGGCCCGCGCGCTTCGCCGCATACATTGCGCTGTCCGCCTGCTGCAGCAGGTCTGTCTCGTCGTTCGCGTGGTCCGGGAACGTGCAAATCCCGATGCTGGCCCCGATCGTGATTTCCTGTCCCCCCACCTGGAACGGCTGGTGCAGCGTTTCGATCACACTCTCGGCGGCGGCCTGCGCGTCGTCTTTCGTCCCGATTTGGTTCAGGATGATCGTGAACTCATCGCCCCCGATGCGCGCCAGAAAATCGTCTTTCCGCGTGCGCGCGCGCAGGCGTTCCGCCACCAGGTCGAGCAGTTCATCGCCGGCCGAGTGGCCCAGGCTGTCGTTCACCAGCTTGAAGCCGTCAAGATCGATATAGAGCAGCGCCATCAGGCTGGCGTGTCGCCGGGCTGCGGCCACGCTTTGTGCCAGGTGATCGGACAAGTGCCGGCGATTCGGCAGCCCGGTCAGCTCGTCGGTGAGAGCCTGCTGGGTCAGCCGCGCTTCCGCGTCGTGGCTGGCGCCGTGCGCCTTCTTCAGCTCTGCCAGCATCCCGTTGAAGCCCACCACCAGTTGCGCAATTTCAGGATTGCCGCGCACGGACACTTCGCCCTCGAACTCCTGATGCGCCGACAGCTCGCGCATCGCGCCTGACAGATCGCTGATCGCCTGCGTCGTCTCCGCGGCCTTGCGCAGCGCCTCCCGCTGCTCGAGAATCCGCCGGCGCTGCAGATTCCCCCGGATCAGCGCCGCCACGATCATCACCGCGAACGCGACGATCAGGAACATTGCGTTGCGCAGGTTCCAGTACGGCGGCGCCTTCACCACCACCACATCGGCGGCCGAGCGCAGCAGGATTCTGAAGCTCACCGGCTGCTGGTCCAGCAGCAGGTAGAGTTCATCGGAATTGACCTCGGCAGACGAGATTCCCGTCAGCCGCAAAACGCTGCCGGCCTCCGGTGGCCAGCTTTGCTCTGTCGCTTCCTCCGCATTCAGCACGGCCGTAAACGTGTGGATCCCCGACTGCATCAGGAGGCTCTCTCCCGAGGGGCCATCCAGCACTGCGACCAGCTTCCCTTCCACCGTCACCAGCCGCGAATCGTACTCGCCCTGGAGGATTTGCTCCACCGCCGCAGGTTCCGGAGATGCCGGCTCATTCCGCCCCAGGCTGCGAAACGCCGCGTCGATGAACACCGGAGAATACCGTCCCGCGATCGACGCGTAGCCCACCGCCTCCACCCGGTCGCCAATGTGCAGCGACCCCGTATTGCCGCGCACTTCCACGCCGCCGCTGGCGTCCTGCAGCCAGACCGTATTGCGTGTCACCATCGTGACCGAGCCCTGGATTTTGACGCGATGGCCGAACCGGCCAGGCTCCGAAAACCGCAGCAACGCGCCAATCGGCGTGGCTGGCCCCGCAAACGGATCCCGCACCGCCGTCTCCAGCACCTCGATGTTGCTCAGCGATGCCACCGACAGCTGATACCCCACCAACTGCCGCCGCGAGTTAAACAGCGTCCCAAAAACTCCGCGAACCGATACCCGCGCATCGACCAGCGGTTCCAGCTCTTGCTCAGAAATGCCCGGCGCCGTGAAGGTCTGCACCTGGCCGAAGTCCGTGTACAGCCCGAACCGCAGGTGCCCAGGGGCTGTTCCATGGCGAATGGGGTGGATGATTCCGTCCACGCGCACCCATTGCGAATCCAGCGTGCCCGACTGCGCTTCGATCGGGTCCACGCTGCGCGGTAGCGGCAACGTCCCCCGCCCCTCATCGTGGATTTGCGGAGCCACGACCACGGGTGCAAAGTTTCCGGCGTTCGTCAGTCCTACCACCTGCACCTTTTCGCCGAAGGCAATCTGGGCTGCGCCCGAATACTTCACATAAACGCCGCCCGTCGCATCCTGCAGGAACAACAGCCGCCAGTCATCGTCCTCGTACGTCACAACGCCGTTGAGCCGCACCGGCAGAGCCTGGTTCGCTTGCTCGCTCGTGAGCCCGCGCACCGCGGCCACCGTGGTCAGCGCATCCGCGCTGCCTTCCGGCAGCTGAGCCGTGACTTCTTCCGGAATCGCCGCCGCCGTTGCATCGTACAGATCGATGCGCAGTCCATCGACGCCGGGAAAGCCATCAACCTCCACTGCCGTCCCCGCGGGCAGGTCCGGCATCCGCGTCCCCTCGCATTCCATCGCTCCCCACCCGTCTTCCACCAGCAGGGAACCAGGCGCAGCCGCGGCAACCCGCCCCCGCAGACGCAGCCGGTGCCCGTTGCGTACCGCCGGATCGCTGTATAGTTGCCGGATGCTCTCGAGCGGCGCTTCCCGCGGCGCAGCTTCATCCACCTGCACCGCGGCCGCATCGTCAGCCCACAGCCGCAAGTCCGTCAGCATCCCCTGGCTGTCGCGCACCTGCTCCGGAACTCCCGTCACCGTGACTTCGGCGTCCACCAGACCGGCCTGCGCCGCTGCTCCGCGCGGGAGCACCACATCCACTTCGTGCCCCGACCGCGCTACGGTCAGGTGCTCCAGCCCATCGTCGCCGCGCTCGACGTCCCGCACCACGCCCGTTAGCGCTACCCGCGTATCTGCTTTTTCCCCTGTCGGAAAATCGTCCGGTGTCATCGGCGCCGCAGCCGGCAAAGGCGCATGCGCCCGCAGCGCATAAATAGCGATCCGGTCCAGGCGAACGCTGTCCGGTCCCACCGCGTCGTCGTAATGGGCCCGCTTCACCGCTTCCAGCCCGACCGACTCGCCAACGTGGACGGGCGCCGCGCCGCCAGGCCGCGCCACCCGAATCGCCCCCGTGTCGTCCTGCAGCCAGAACCGGTCGCCCGCCGCATCGACAGCCGTTACCGCGCCCGCCAGCCGCACCGCGTGCCCGACCGGCAAATCCTGCAGCTGCTGTATCGTGTTCCGCGTGACATAGAACCGCAGGTGATACGACGCCGCTGCGGCGATGCCGGCCAGCAATAACACGCTGCATGCGACGGGGAGGGCTTTGTTTGCGAGTCGCTTCATTGGCTTCTTCAGGCGCGATCCGCTCACTTTCGGGCTGCCCTTGCGCTTCGCGACAGGAAGCGTTTTCCGAATCAACGGCAGGGGGGAGTCAACTGCTCGCCGGCGCCCTGGTTACCCAGTTACCAGCGGATAACTCAGCGTAACTTGCCCATTTCTTCCCACGACATCCCCGAAAAGTTGCAAGCCCGAACTTTTGTAATCGCAGCGCGCACAAAGAGATGATCGGCAGCCCGCCCCGCGGCTTTTACCCCGCGTCCGGCCGCCCCAACCCCGCTTCAGTGCCAGTCGATGTGGATGCCCTTCGCCGCGATGGTAATGTTCGGCGGCTTCAATCGGGTCAGCAGACGGATCGTCTGAAATCCGCCTGTCAGCGCGAGCAGCGCCCCTGAACCCACCAGCAGCCCCAGCTTGCTCGTCGGGTCAGGGTCGAGAATCGCCGCGACCACCAGCCCTGCCCCAAACAGCGTCATGCCCGCCGACACCGACACCGCCGTCCACTCGCGGCGTGTCAGCCGCCCGGCCACGCCCATTTGCAGCAAACTTTGCGTCGCAGGATCGATCCCCACCGCCGCATCGTCCACCAGCTCCACGGCCGCGCGCTGCCGATACGCAGCGGTGAGCCGCGACATCCAGTCCTTCTCCGAGGTGCGGATCGTTGTGCTCGGCGCCAGCGCGGCAGTCGGCTCAGTCGGCGTACCCATGTGGATTAGTGTAGTGCCGCCGCGCAACTCCCTTTCGGCCCGGCCGTGCTCACGCCACGCGCTCGCCCGCGATCACCGGAGCCGGCGCGGCCGCGCGCGCCCGCTGCTCCGGCGCAATCGAACCCGCCAGCATGAGCAGCGCGCCGGCATAGCACAGCGTATCGGCAAAGTAATTCAGGTTGGTCCCGACGTCGCTGAACTTCGTCGCCAAAATCGGACCGTAGACCACCAGCACCAGCCCAATCGCGACCACCCCGAAGAGGGTCAGCGCGGTGCGCGCGTACCGATTCACCACCATCGCCGCGCCGGTGACGATCAGCGCCGCGCCTGTCCCGCAGCCGATGAGCAGATGCAGCGGCATCCACGCCGGCAGCAGCAGTTCCAGCGGGATCACCGGCACGTGCTGCGGATGCAGAAAATGCTCCACGCCGTAGAACACCAGCGTCGCCCCGACGACCACCCGCGCGATTGCCGCGACGAGTTCGCCCGCCGGCCGCCAGCGCGCCCCGCCCGGTGACGTGCGCGCCATCGCCGCGGCCAGCGCAAACGAGCACAGGCTGAACGAGAGCTCGCGCAGCATCAGCGCCCACGTGAATCGGCTGCGCGGCTCGGCGACCACGCCGAAGGGGACATCCATGAGCGCGACAAACAGCAGGAACATCACGCCGAGCATCGCCGCCGCCAGCGCGGCCACCCGCCCCGTGGCCAGCGCCAGCGCCGCGGCCACCAGCGACACGCCGACAAACAGCACCCAGAAGAAGTGCCACGGAATCCAGTGCGGGACCATGCCCGACATCGCGCGCGTTGCCGTGAAATGCTCGCCCGCGAATACCGCCAGCGGCGCGGCGTAGAGCACCGGCCCCAGGCAGATCCACTTGTCGAGCCCGCGCGCCCGCGGCATATCGCGGCGGAACGCGACGACGAGCCCGATCAGCAAAATCGTGATGCCGAGGAAGTAGCAGACCACCACCATCGGCGGCAGCCCGAAGACGGCGAAGAAGAGCGCGGCGAGAGACATGGAGTCCTCCATTTTCATCCCGGGAGTGGCAAGGAGGCCATGTCCAGTTGCGGGCGGGCGGACCTGACCAGTTGGCGGCTGCGCCCCCACCCCCCTGGGGGTGTGCTCGGGGCCGCAGCTTTGGAATGTGCGCGATGGCGGTGTTGGCGCGTTGCACAACAGGGGTGCGTGGCTCCCGATGCGGGAGGATGGCCGGCTCGGCTGCGGCCTGCAGGTCGATGGGGGGCGTGGTGGGTGACGAGGCAGGGGGAGCCGAGGATTTGGAGGCGGAGGACGCGGATTTGCGGTTGAGGAGGAGCGCGGAGAGGCGATCGGCGGACAGGGTATATCTCGCTCTCGCTTTTTCGATGGATTCGGCGTTCAGGCCCCAGGGGTCATGAATGGGCTCGAGTTCCGAGGCGAAGGAGACGACGTCGATATCCTCCTCGGGGTGTCTGCTGATGCGCTCTGCTCGTTCCTTGAGGCACCATGTGCAGGGTCTGTGATGCCGGCCCATGTTCCAGGGGCCCTGGCAGCGTTCGCCGTTGTACGAGCATTTGCGTTTGTGGAGCGGAGGGAGCTTGCCCGCGCGGTCCTGCTCGATGCGGATTTGAAGAATCCGGTTGAGGAAGTCGCCGCTCATTTCCTCGGGTCTTTTCGGATTGAATTCCCTCATTTCTTCCCGGTTGAGCCAGCCTTCCGGGGGGAAGTCTTCGGGAGTGGCGGGGATGGGCTTGCCGAGGCGTTCACACTCCTGGACATAGCGGCGGCGGTCGTAGCTCCAGACGGGGTTGAAGGCTTCGTCGTTGCCTTTCCAGGGGAGGTCGGGAGCCAGGAAGTGTCCGTCGAGATCGCGCTCGGCCTGGGCGACGGGGAGGTTGGGGATGGGCTTCTGTTCGGAGGGCTGGAGGCGCGCGGGGCGGGGGATGGTGAGGGAGGCGACCTGGAGGGCGTAGAGGATTTTGCCGGCGCGCCAGGGGTCGAGGGTCTGGGTAAAGAGGCCGTGCGCGACCTGGGTGGCGACGACCTGGAGGGTGTCGTTGTCTTCGAGGAGGGGGACGGCGATGCGAGCGCCGGTGGGGCAAACGGGGAAGCGGTGGGCGTGGCGGACGCAGAAGATTTGGCCGTGCAGGGCGGAGGCTCGGCAGGGGATGCCGCCGACGGTGAGGGAGCGGCAGCGGCGGGGGCTTTGCGGGGGTTGGGTTGGGGGCGTGGCGGGTTGGGGTGCGGGGTCGGACATTTGCGTGCTCCTTGTGGAAGCGTTCAGCGATCAGCGGTCAGCGGTCAGCGGTCAGCGGTCAGCGGTCAGCGATCAGCGGTCAGCGATCAGCGGTCAGCGGTCAGCGGTCAGCGATCAGCGGTCAGCGGTCAGCGGTCAGCGATCAGCGGTCAGCGGTCAGCGATCAGCGATCAGCGATCAGCAGAAACAGAAAAGCCCCACGCTGGGCGTGAGGCTTTTTCTCTTTTTCTACTCTAAGTTCAGGATATCAGGTTGCGATACAAAGCACGCCAACTTTCTTTGAGTTGGATGGCGGCTAAGTGACTTGTTATGAGGGGTCATTACTATGGTGCGGAGGCTGGGGGTTGACAAGAGACGAGCGTGCAGCGTGCAGCGGGTAGCGTACAGGGGTTTTGGGCGCGGGGGTAACGTTACGGGAGCATCGGAAGGAACGCGCCTGCGGCGCCGTGCTTCTGAGCCCCGCGCTTCCCAGCGCGGGGTCCGAGGCCGACAGCCAGCGAGTCCCGGAGGGACGGCGCTAGCCGAGGACATACCGTTCATCGAACTCCACGCCGCAATGGCGAAGGAGGGATAGAAACTCCTGCGCGAAATCGCGCTTCCGATGATGCGGCTCCTGATTCCGAATATATCGGCGGACAGCCGGAACCTGGGATGGGCTCACGCTGAAAGCTCCGTAGCCCTGCTGCCAGGCAAAATTCGGCCCCATCCAGCGCGACGATCCTCCCTTGAGTTTCTGGACTGCCTGGGCGAGAGGATAGTTCGCGGGCAGAAGAATGAGGAGGTGCAGGTGGTCGGCAGCTCCCGCGGCCTCGATGAGATGAAAGCCTTCACTTTTGGCAATGCCGCCCAGATAGTTGCCGAGCGGAACGCGGCGCTCGGGAAGGAGCGTTGGCTCGCGGTTCTTCGTGCTGAAGATGCAGTGGATGAAGATCCTGGCGTAGGTATGTCCCATGGCAACGTCGTTGTCGTCATGTTGGATTGTGGGGCGGGTTGGTGGCGATGAAAATGTACGGGTGGTTCGCACGAAGGTCACGGGCGGGCAGCATCGTCCCTCCGGGACTCGCGGCTTCTCTCTTCGCTCCCCGCGCTGAAGCGCGGGGCTGGTCAGCTTTGCGCCTCGCGGCGCGGGGTGGGGCTGGCGAGGCGGGTGCGTCTGATGGCGCGGGATCGGGGCCGAGGCGATTACGCCTGCATGGCGTGCGACCGCAGCCCCCGTCGGGTAGCTCCCCGCGCTGAAGCGCGGGGCTGGTCAGCTTTGCGCCTCGCGGCGCGGGGTGGGGCTGGCGAGGCGGGTGGTTGAGCAGCTAGATCGGTTTCTCGACTCTTTGTGATTTCCCTTCCTCCTTAAAGGAGCTCAACGTATT
>DATDHZ010000087.1:0-5869 GCA_036521315.1 Acidobacteriaceae bacterium | reverse complement strand
CGAGCGAAAATGGTTCTTCGGGTTGTGCTTCTGCAGCACCTTGGTGATCGCCGCCGTCAACGTCGTCTTGCCGTGATCGATGTGCCCGATCGTCCCCACGTTCACGTGCGGCTTCGACCGGTCAAATTTTTCCTTCGCCATCGCTTTGCCCTCTCCAAAAGATCTTCCATTCACAATCTCGGTGCTGACGACTCGCGGTCATTGAAGAACGACTCGACGAATCGAGACGGACCGGAAAAACCCCACAGGGGCTAAAAGCCCGCCAGATATTCATCCGCATACGGCAGGACTGAAGTCGTGCCCTGATACAAAAGCAACGACCACGTCTTCACTGAGACTTATAAAGCACGGCACTACAAAAGACCACTGCTCGGCCCAACTTATGCGGCACGACCCTAGTAGCTGGCGTACAACTTAAAGAACTTTTGCCGGACGTCGGGGGCGACCTGCTCGACGCGGCGGAGGTACTGCTCGCGAATCTGGCCGCGGTCGGCGTCGCCGAGGGCGGCATAACTCTTTTGCGCCTGGGGGCCGAGGAATCCGGCAGCGAGAACGGCCTCGAACTGGCGGACGCGGAGTTTGGCTCCGGCGACTTTGCGGAGAAAGGCGGCAACGCGGGCGGGCGCGAAGGCTTCGTCGAGCGCCTGGCGGACGACGGCGAAGGTGGCCTCGTCCTGGACGGGAAGGGCGGCCTGCTCAAACATGGCCGGGTGACTTCCTGTCTGCGGAACTGCGGCGCCAGGATTCTGGGACTGATCGGGAAAGCTAAAGCCGTGACCTTTCAAAACAGCACCTTATTTCGAGATTCTGGAGCGGGAGACGGGAATCGAACCCGCGACCAACAGCTTGGAAGGCTGTGACTCTACCACTGAGTTACTCCCGCACAGTGCGCAGCGTTCAGCTATCAGGTGGAAAACTCTGATCGCTGAACGCTGACGTTGTCCGCTGAAATCTGGAGCTGATGACCGGGATTGAACCGGTGACCTCTCCCTTACCAAGGGAGTGCTCTACCAACTGAGCTACATCAGCCCTGTACTACACTCACAAACTCAGCCCGGGACGCGCTCCGTTCTGGAGCTGATGACCGGGATGAAAAGCGCGAACCGGAGACCCCTTTTCCCTTGGCGCGGCATCATGCCGCGGGGGCTTACCAGGGGAGTGCTCTAGCAACTGAGAACCATCAGCCCTGTACTACCCAACGTACTACGGAAAACCTGTTATTGCCGACCGTGATCTTCGAGGCGCGCCCGCATGTTCGCGGTGACGATCCGCACGGCGAAGAGTCCCAGGATCAGCTCGGGAATCAAGCGAACGGGAAGGCCAAAACCACCAAAGGAGAGGCCACCCAGGCTGTATTCCCGAACGGGAAGCACGGCATCGCCATCGATGGTGAACCAGGCGAGCACCGCGAGGACTGCCAGAATGCTCAGGCCGACCCACATCCGGTGACGATCGGCTGCTGGATTCGGGGCATTGTCCTCAACTCCAACTACACTCACGGTGAAACTCCCAGATTCGCCCGCTTCGGCGAATTGCCAAACTCTGGTGCACAGGGGAGGATTCGAACCTCCGTAGTGCCTTTCTCCAGGGTTCGACTTCGCGCCTTGCGGCTCTCGTCGAATCCCTCTCGCTTTGCTCGCCCCTTCCCAGGGCTCGCTCCGCGATTCACCCGATTCACTCCGGCGCTACGTTGCGCCTCAAAACTCTGGTGCACAGGGGAGGATTCGAACCTCCGTAGCTCCAAAGAGCGGCAGATTTACAGTCTGCTGCCATTAACCACTCGGCCACCTGTGCGGAAACCGCAATTCCTGCTGCCGTTCCTCTCGCTTCGAATCCGGCCAGACATTCCGGAGGACGCCTCCGGCTCAACCTGCACTCGCTGGCTATGAGGACATCGCTGCGATGGGAAAGCCGACCCTCACTGGTCCGAGGAGGAGAAGAACTGGAGCTGGCGAAGGGATTTGAACCCCCGACCCTCTGATTACAAATCAGATGCTCTACCAGCTGAGCTACGCCAGCCCGGACGAAAGCGGAACCTCCCGTTTGAGGACACACTTCTGCGTCGACCAACTGGAGGTCCAGCATTAAAATTATCACACGCGGAAGAGGCGCCGCAATCGAGAAGGCGAGGCCGCAGCGCAGCCGGGAGAAGGGGAAAAACCGACGGCGGGTGAGATGATAGAGGGGTCCGATGATCCGCCGGCGCACGCGATTCTCCGTTGCCATTGTTGTCCTGGTCCTGCTGTTGCTGGCCGGGGCGATTTATCTCCGCAAAAACGCACCTCCGGAAGCGGCGCGGCTGCTGCCCGAGTCGGACGGAATCGTGTACATCAATCTGCGGCCGCTGCGCTCGGCGACGCATTTCGATGAGCATTCGGTGACCCATTCGCCGGAGTACCAGCATTTCATCGACGCTACGGGGATCGAGTTCGAGCGCGATCTGGATGCAGCGGCGTTTGCGCTGCACCGTATGCGGGACCCAGGCGGACCCAATGGGCCGGTGGCGTTTTCGGAGGTGTTCACCGGGCATTTCGATGGGCGCAAGCTGATCCAGTACCTCGCGGGCCAGGCGACGGGCGAGGAAAACTACGCGGGGCACACGATCTACGAGATTCCGAGCGAAGGGCGCACGGTGCGGGTGACGCTGCTGGGCTACGACATGGTGGCGGTGAGCAACACGCCGTCGCCGGAGCAGATTCACTCGATGGTGGACCGGTACCGGACGGCAGCGCTGCCGTTTTCCGGATCGTCGCTGCTCTCAAAGCACTACGAGCAGGTGCCGCTGCTGAGCGTGGCGTGGGGCATTGGACAGATTGCTCTGCCGCTGGGAAAAAATGGAGGGCCGCGGGTGATGGGGCTGCGGCTGCCGATCCCGGTGGATGCGACCCTGATCGCCTCGCTGGGATGGGTGGGGCGCGTACATCTGAAAGTGGTGGAGATTGCCCCGACGGAACGAGCGGCGGCTGATACGACCGAGTCGCTGCAAACGATTCTGACGCTGATCAAGTCGATGGAGAGTGGGAGCGGAAATCAGCCTTTCGATGAGCAGACGCGGTCGCTGGTGAACAGCATCGCGGTGGAGCGCCACGGGAAAGAGGCGGTTTTGACGGCGACTGTCCCCACGGCGCTGGTGGAGCACATACTGAATTCGCCCACGGAGATGAAGGAACTGCCGCTGCCGAATGCCGGCGGAGGGGCGAAGTAGGAACACAGGGGCCATCGGTTCGCTCAATTTTATGTGCCGGAGCCGCTGACCGGCGCATCGCTTTATAGGCAAGTGAATCGTTTTATTCCGGAGGAACAATGCAGAAGCTGGTCGATCTCCGCTCGGTTGGGCTGATGGCTGTGGCTGTGCTGCTGACAGGAGCGGCGCAGGGCCAGGTGTTGACGGGGCAGAACGCGTTTACGGACTACTCGCATGAGCATCCGGGGGTGGTCCGGCACCTGACGGTGAACGATTTGCCGGCGCCCTACGCAAGCAAGGGCGTGGACAACGGGGCGGACATGGTGCCGCGGCCGGAGAATGCGTGGCCGCAGGCGCTGCCGGGATTCAAAGTGGAGCAGTACTACACGGGACTGGATCAGCCGCGGCTGATCCGCACGGCGCCGAACGGCGATCTGTTTGTGGCGATCAGCTACGACAACAAGGTGATGGTGTTTCGCGGAGTCGGGCCAGATGGCAAGCCGAAGCAGGTTTCGACGTTTGCCGAGGGTTTGAGCCAGCCGTTTGGGATCAATTTTTATCCGGCGGGGCCGAATCCGCAGTGGGTGTACATCGGGAACACGGATTCGGTGGTGAGGATTCCTTATCGCAATGGAGATTTGAAGGCGCGCGGACCGGCGGAGAAGCTGACGGATCTGCCGGGAGGCGGACGGCTGCGCGGCGGTGGACACTGGACGCGGGACATAGCGTTCACGGAGGATGGAAAGCACATGCTGGTGAGCGTGGGATCGCACTCGAACGACGACGATGCGGACACCCATCCGGAGGAGTTTCATCGCGCGGATGTGCTGGAGTTCACGCCGGAAGGAAAATTCGAGAAGGTGTACGCGTACGGGATTCGCAACTGCGTGGGGGAGACGATCAATCCCACGACGGGCGAACTGTGGTGCTCGACGAATGAACGTGACATGCTCGGCGACGATCTGGTGCCCGACTACATCACGCACATCCAGGAAGGCGGATTCTACGGGTGGCCGTGGTACTACATGAGCGCGAACGGCGGCGTGCAGGACCCGCGGCAGGAGGGGAAGCATCCGGAACTGAAGGGAAAGGTGATCACGCCGGACATACTGCTGGAGCCGCATTTCGCTTCGCTCGAGATGCTGTTCTACGAGGGATCGCAGTTTCCGGCGCAGTTCAAGGGCGATGGGATTGCGGCGGAGCATGGATCGTGGAACCGGGCGAAGAGGGCGGGGTATGAGGTGATCCTGCTGCCGATGAAGAACGGGCACGCGACGGGCGAGTACGAGGATTTTCTGACTGGGTTTACGACGCCGGATGGACACGTGTGGGGACGGCCGGTGGGCGTGACGGTGGCGCAGGATGGATCGCTGTTTGTGACGGATGACGGGTCAGGATCGATTTGGCATGTGAGTTACAAAGGCAGGGAATAGGGTTGAGGGATAGGGTGTAGGCCACAGGCCGCGGGTACTGGGCCAGTGACCGGGAAAGGGGATGGCGGGCGGAGTTGCGGATACCGTAGTCTGATACACGGATGATTCGCCTTCGCTTCACATCTCTGATGGTTGCCGCTGCGTTGCTGGGCGGCGCGGGTCTCGCGCAGCAGGATACGCCGGCGCCGCAAAATGCGCCGGCGCCGCAAAGCACACAAGCGCCTCAAAACGCGCAGACGCCGCAAAATGCGCCGGCGCCAGCGAATGAGCAGGTTCCCGCCAATCAGCAAACGCAATCTTCGCCGCGGTCGTCTGCCAGCCTGCCGGATTCGCCCGACACGCAGATCCATCCATCGCCGCAGCCGACGGGGCCGGCGGCTATTTTCGATACGAGCATGGGGCAGATGACCTGCAAGCTCTTCAACAAGGAGGCGCCGGAGGCGGTGTCGAATTTTGTTGGCCTGGCGACGGGCACGAAAGAGTGGACCGATCCCGGGACGCGGCAGAAGGTGCACGGGCAGCCGTTCTACGACGGGACGACGTTTCATCGCGTGATTCCGGAGTTCATGATCCAGGGCGGGGATCGGCTGGGGACAGGCGAGGGCGATCCGGGATACATGTTTAAGGATGAGTTTGACCCGAATCTCAACTTTGACGTGCCGGGGCGGCTGGCGATGGCCAACTCGGGTCCGGACACGAATGGGTCGCAGTTCTTCATCACCGAGGCGCCGTATCCGAGCCTCGATCAGCACTACGTGATCTTCGGACAATGCGATCCGCACAGCGTGCTGGTGGTGCAGTCGATTGCGCGGGTGAACCGCGACGATCACGACAAGCCGACTGAGCCGGTAGTGCTGAAGAAGGTCACGATTATTCCGGCGGGGCAGGCCGTGCCGGGGGCGGACGCGACGCAAGCGCCGAGCGGGCAGGGGACGGGTGCGGCGACGACGAATCCGCAACAGGAACCGCACAAGGGATGAGCGCTGCGACACAAGGGAGTCCTGTCGTTTCGGTTGGCGGGGGGCGGCGGTTCAATCTGCTGATGGGCGCGACGCTGGTGGTGGTGCTCGCGGCGGATCTGGCGCTGGCGCGGGTGGTGCACTTCAACGGGGCGGGGCAGAGCCTGCAGGTTTGGACAACGGCGCTGTTTCTCGGGGCGATTCTCTGGTATTGCCGGTGGCGTCCGCTGCCGCGGCTGGTGGATGCGTGCGAACTGGCCATCTGGGCAGTGCTGTATTTTGATGCGCTGTCG
>DATDHZ010000086.1:0-249284 GCA_036521315.1 Acidobacteriaceae bacterium | reverse complement strand
TGGCGGGTTCACTACAACACCGTCAGGCCGCACTCCTCGCTGGGATACCGACCACCGGCGCCCGAGGCCTGGCTGACAAAGAGCATGGGGCATGGAGAAGTGGAAACCGCTGCGCGCTTCCCACTTCTCCACACCCCCGACTGCGGCGGAATGACTAACTCGTCCGCTGCGCTACACTAACAATCTCGCTGGTACAAAACATCGGGCAGGCCAGGGCGCAACTTTCGAAGAACAAGAATTGATCGACAAAAAGACCGCCAGTGTGTGGGCCACCGCCTCAAACTGCCACTGCAACCTTGATTTTCGTTTCAACAGTCAATCTACAGCGATGCAGTTCACTCCTAGACGAACGATAGGCGGCCGCGCATGGCGGTCAATACAGGCTTCCTCTGATAAGGAAGAGAAGGCGCTGGTTGCGTGGGCAAACACGTCGCTCGGATTGTTGTTGCGCTGGTGGCATTCCAATAAACAGCAGTCTGGAAGAGGCAGCCTTTCCAAATCCACTCTGCAAACGATGCCTGTGTTGGACGTGACGGCGCTTACGCCGGAGCAGCTCCAAATCGCAGTGGGACTTTTTGATCACATGTGCTACAAGCCCATGCTGCCGCTCCATGAAATGGACGAGGACCCCGTTCGTGAGGAGTTAGATGCTCGGTTTGCCCGCGAGGTGCTAGGTTTGCCTGAAACATTGCTTCAGCCCGATGGTCCGATGGACCTGCTGCGAAGGAAGTTGGCGCAGGAGCCGTCAATTCGGGGCAACAAGCAAGACCAATAAAACCATTTCGTGTCCAGTAATTCTCAACCGTTGACAACAGGTCAAATCACTCATTGACCGGTTTCGAGCGATTGTCGGCAACTCGCAAGTTTCAAGGCACCAAACCGACTCCCTGCTCCTTGGCATCAGTGCGCTACCGTGTCTGAGTAGAGGTCAAAGCTCGGATTTTCACGGTACGATCCACGGTACCGAAATTGAATTTTGGGTGATTTTCAGTGCTTTTCGGTGCCACCGATGCTCCTGAAATCAATGCGTTACGGTCAGGGACAGAATTGACACGGAAGAGGTCGCTGGTTCGAGTCCAGTCGTGCCTACCATTCTTTCAGCCGGCGACTGCCGCTTCTCGGGTTGGATCCGCCTTCGCGTTGATCGCCGCCCGCCGCGCAAAGCTTGAGCAAATTCCCAAAGCTACGGCTTGGTCAGCCGGACGGAAAATTCCTCGGCAGGTGTCGACAGTTCACGCGGGTCCATCCCGTGGATGCCAGAAGCCGCGGGGACATGATCCGTTTTTGAGGTTCAGGATCAATGTTGTCGTCACGCGGGGGACGCCATGGTGGCGGCGCGTGGGGGCGCTGACTCGCGCAGGTTACTTTTCGCGAACAAGGTAACCCGAAAGTGGAATAGCCCGGGCCATCCTGCTGCCTATAATTCCGCACAGACTCGCACCCAGAAGCTAGAGAGCCATCCGCTCTTCAGTTTGCCTGAGGACGGTGATCGACTATGCAATTGCGGAAGACTGTGCCCACGTGTGTGCCTTCGCGCCGTGCCTCCCTCGGCATCGGACTGTCCCTCTTTTCCTGCCTTTTCTTTCTCACCGGCTGCCTTTCACGGTCGCTGACCGGCATTGAAATCAAGCCTGCAGCGGGTTCGGTGACCATCGCCCAGGGGGCGACGCAGCAATTCAGCGCTGTCGGCATCTACACCGAAGGCGGGCATCAGACCACGACTGAGGACATCACCGATCAGGTCGCGTGGTCGTCGACTGTTCCGTTGGTGGCAACCATTGACTCTTCAACGGGTCTTGCGAGCGGCGTTGGCGGCGGAACCTCTGTGATCACGGCGACGATCAAGGGCGCCTACAACGTTCTGAGCGCCAGTTCCGATGTTACGGTGGCTGGTTCCGGCGGCACCGGGACCTCGGGGACGCGGGCGCTCACCAGCGTAACCGTAATTCCGGGGAACCAGACCATTGCGACGACCGGCGAAACGTCGCAATTCCTCGCGATCGGAAACTACAGTTCGGCGCCCACCACTGAGAACCTCACGAATTCGGTTGCGTGGCAGACCAGCGACGGAAGTGTGGCGTCGGTGGGAACGGGCACTGGCCTGGTGACCGCTGTCGGTGTTGGCAGCGCGACCATTACTGCCCTCGCGACGGGTCCGGACAGCTCCGTGGTCACTGGAATCGGCACGGTCACCGTTGTTTCTTCGCAGTCCACGCGCGAGCTAACGGCCCTGAACGTCACTCCGGGATCGCAATCCATCACTTCGACGGGCCAAACGGCGCAACTCATCGCGATCGGCACCTACACCAGCTCGCCGATCACCACCAACCTGACCAATCAGGTGCAGTGGCAGACCAGCGATGCGCAGGTGGCCACGGTCAATTCCTCGGGACTCGTCACGGGCGTTGGGCTGGGATCAGCCACGATTACCGCTCTGGGCACCTCACCCGACAACAGTGTGGTCACGGCATCTGCGGCCATCACCGTCACCAATTCTTCGTCGGGACGCATCCTGACTTCGCTGTCCATCGTTCCCGTGACCCAGACAGTCGGGCAGGTCGGAGAAACAGCGCAATTTCTGGCGATCGGAAACTACAGCGCCGCGCCGCTGACGGCTGACCTGACGAATCAGGTCAGCTGGATTTCCAGCGACACGGACGTGGGTACGATTGACGCTTCCGGTCTCGCCACCACGGTGGGTACGGGGACATCGTCGGTCACGGCTCTCATTACGCTGCCCGACACCAGCGTGGTCTCGGCCAGCGGCACTCTGACCTGGCCGCCCAGCACGGCGAGCAATGGCAGTCCGACTACGCCGACCCTGACAGTCATCAACCTGGGCAGCGGTGGCGGAACGGTTCTCGGCCCCAACGATGTAAGCTGCGTTTCGACAGCCGGAACCACAACGAGTTCCAGCACCTGCACGGGGACGTTCACGCTCAATCAGACGGTCACGCTGATCGCCACTCCTGACGGAAGTTCGCGGTTTGACGGATGGTCCAGCAACTGCACGCCGGTGCCGGGAACCCCCACCGAGTGCACGATTACGATGACCAACAACACCAACGTTGGAGCGATCTTCGATCCGCAGTAAGCGAACCCGAAGGTTCCTGAGCGCCTGCTAACCGGCAGGCGCTTTGCTTTGGTTGCCAGCCGTCATGTCCTGGGATTTTCTCTCATCGCGGATTTCAGCGGGGTCCTGATTTGCGCGTTTTTCCGCCGTTCATAGAGAAAGAGGAAAACGTTCGCGCCGGCAAACGCGAATCCCACAAGCGCAAAAACCACCGGAAACGACCACAACTGCCAGAACGTGGCAATCTTCGCCGTCTGCGGATCGTCGACGAGATACCGCACCGGCACGCGCTCCCCAACGCGGAATGCAGGCGGGTTAGCCCAGGTGTCGGAGACGACCGCGTGGCTTTGCCCGTCGCCTGCGGCAAAGGCGAAGACAGGAGCATAGTTGGTCTCGCGATGCTGATCGTCGTAATCAACGCGCAACTCCGTCACGGTGCCCACTGCCCGCGCGCTGCGGAGCAGAAATAGCCAGGTATGGAGGGCAAAAACCGCAGAGAGTCCGAGAAGGAGGAAGCCGAGTATCAGCAGGATGACGCGGGCTCTGCGCTGCCGTGCTTCCGCGGCCGATCGAAAATTCATGCCCGCCAGCGTACATCTGGCGGGAGCCCGTGGGAACAGGCATTTCGATACCTCCCCGTGCGGTCAACAGCAGCGGGAGGACAACGCGGGTATTCGCAGGGGAATCGTCGCTACGGAAGCGGACGGCGGCGCGAATTTCCTGTAAACTGAAGATTCGCAAATTTCTTTCAGGAAACAACTATGTCGATACATCCCGTGATGCAGCGCCTGGCCGAGAAGCTGAACCGTACCGATCTGCCCCCTTTTGGGCCGGGTGACACCGTGCGGGTCCAGGTCAGGATCAAAGAAGGTGACAAGGAACGCCTCCAGGCATTTGAAGGCGTGGTGATTGCCCGCAAGAACGGCGCTCAGGGCAGTTTCACCGTGCGCAAGATGAGCTTCGGCCAGGGAGTCGAACGCATTTTCCCGTTCAACAGCAAAGTCATCGACAAGGTCGAAAAGGTGCGGTCCTCGAAGGTGCGTCGCGCCCGGCTCTTCTACCTTCGTGGATTGCGCGGCAAGGCGGCTCGTCTGAAGGAAGTCGAGAGAGCCTAGGCTTCATGCCGGCGCTCTAACCAGAGATCAAGCGCCCCGCCCTCCGGCCGGGGCGTTTCTGTGTTTCGGATCATCCGCGACGAGGGGAAGGACTCGCACGGGATCGGCTCGAACATTCGGGCCCCACTGGCCTGGCGCGTCAGCCAATGGACGCATCCCAACAGGCGTGTCCATGAACGACCAGCGGAACTCGGAGACTGCGGGATCAGAAACCCAGCGCCGCCGCCATTGGCCGTTGATTGCGGCTTGCTCCGTGGCTTTTCTGCTTGCGCTCATCGGATGGAATCGTGCGCACTGGGCGCCGTCCGATTCGTGGGATCCTGGCGCAATCCAGGCCAAATTCACAGACATGACGTTTCAGGCACAAGAGCGCGAGGTCCATCTTGTTTTCCGCTACGCTCTGACCAATACGACCCGGAGGGCATACCGGATTCCTCCACCCGCTGTGGGCGTGCTGATGACGAGAATTCCAGAAGGCGGCATGCATCAGATGGAGTCGGTTCAATGGGACCCGGTGGTCATTCCCGCGGGCAAAACCGTCAACGCGCAGTTCGGTGTGGCGCTCGACCCGCTGACTGCCGAGCCGTACCCGGATCTGAGCGCTGACGAGCTGCAACAGCAGGATTCCCTGAACGATTTCGCTCACCGGCATCTCGCAAGGATGCGCGGCATGGTCTTCTTCGATTACCAGAAGCGCTATTCAATTGAGTTGCCCCAGGGGTGGGAGTAACGCGGAGGCATCGCTGTGGCGGCCGGTCCCTTCGGGATGTTGGGAAGAGAAGATTCAACCCGGTTTTCCACGAGTATCCGCAGCCCTGCGAGCGGTAGACTGCGTGCATGGGCCAGGTTGTCGCGCGCAATCCTGAAGAAGGAAGCGAACCGTCTCAGAAATCCGGGCGAAGAAGGCTTTCCGGCGAAGTCTCGGCTGCGACGCGCAAAATGCGCATGCTGCGGTCGCTCCAGTGCGGCAACAAATACGAGAAGCTGGCTCGGGCCCAGGGCGCAACGGTGATTGCCGGCGTCGACGAGGTGGGCCGTGGCGCTCTCTTCGGGCCCGTCGTCGCGGCTGCGGTCATTTTGCCCGCCGATACGCGGATTCGCGGACTGCGCGATTCCAAACAACTTCTCGAGGAAGATCGCGTCCGCCTGGAGGCGATTGTCCGTACCCGCGCCCTCGCGGTTGCCGTTGAGGAAGTGGACGCCGAGACGATCGACCGAATCAATATCTATCAGGCGTCGCGGATGGCGATGACGGCGGCGGTGATGCGGCTCGATCCGCAACCCGACCACCTGCTGATCGATGCCATGCGCCTCGATTTGCCGCATGCGCAAGCCAGCATCATCTATGGCGATTCGCTCAGCATTTCCATTGCAGCCGCCTCTGTGGTGGCCAAGGTGTATCGCGACGCACGTATGCGCGCGCTGGATGCGGAATTCCCTGGCTATGGCCTTGCGTCGCACAAGGGCTACGGAACTCCCGACCATCGCGAGGCCCTGAGGAAGCTGGGTCCATCGTCTCTGCATCGAAAGAGTTTTGCTCCCGTGGCGCAGATCGACTTGCCGTGGGAGGAACTCGACGATCTCTCTTCCGAGGAAGACCTCGCTTGTCCCATCGACTCCTCTGCGTAACCGCTCATCCTGACGATGAGAGCGGCGCATTTGGCGGCGCGTTGATGCTGGCCGCGCGGGCCGGCGCTGAAACCAGCGTCCTGTGCTTCACTGACGGCCAGGCAGCGCATTTTCGGGGCGAGGCTGCCGATAACGCGCAGTTGGGCGAGCTGCGACGCGCAGAGATGGCCGCGGCCTGTGCGATTCTCGGTGTGACCCGGTGTGAAGTGCTGCACTATCCCGATGGAGAGTTGGCCACGCAGAATTTCCAGGAGATGGTCGGAGTGGTCATCGCGCACATCCGCCTTTGGCGACCTCAGGTCGTGCTTGCCTTTGGCGGCGATGGCGGCGTCAATCTGCATCGTGACCACACCGTCATTTCAGCAGTGGCGACGTTGGCATTTCACTGGGCGGGCCGCCCTGAAATGTTTTCCGAACCTCTCAGCCATGGAAGCCCGGCCTATGCGCCGCAGAAGCTCTACTATGCGGCAACCCCGTTCGTCTCTGTCCGCGATCGTCCTGAACTGACCCGGCTCGCCGCGACCACCCCCTGGTCGCTGACGCTGGAACTGGGCGAACTGGGAGAACGCAAATTCGACGCTTTCGGGAAACACACCTCCCAACAGGGGGTTCTGCGGCGGGTCGGGGCCGAGGTGAAGAAGGCGATGCAGGTGGAGCGCTACCTGGTGGCGGCGCGACGCGGGCAGACTTCCGTAACTGAGGATGTGGGGATGTTTGCCGGAATCGTCCCTGACGAGGATTAGACTCTTGGGTTAGCCGGACACTCCCACCCGGCCTGAGGCTGCGGTGTGTCCGGCCATTCTCTCCTCCTGAGGAGGCCCCCTATGGCGCAGATGAGCGCAGAACCCGCCACCGAACCCGTGCTCCGGGTGAAGCTGTTTGGTTTTACCCTTTTGAATCATCCTCGATTCAACAAAGGGACCGCATTCACCGAAGAAGAGCGCGACGCTTTCGACCTTCACGGGCTGCTTCCTCCCCATATCGGCACGCTCGAGGAGCAAATTGCCCGGCGCAGAACGGTATTCGATCAACTGGAGACGCCCTTCGAGAAATATTCGTTCCTGCGCGACCTGCAGGACATCAACGAGACGCTGTTTTACGCTTTGATACTCTCCGATATTCGTGCGATGATGCCCATCGTCTACACGCCTACAGTAGGCGAAGGGTGCCAGCGCTTCAGCGAAATCTGGCGCAAGCCGCGCGGCTTGTTCCTCAGCTATCCGAACAAGGACCGCATCGAGAAAATCCTGTCGCACAAGCGCTACGACCATGTGCGCGCGATTGTGGTCAGCGACGGCGAGCGCATTCTCGGCCTGGGGGACCAGGGGGCTGGTGGCATGGGCATCCCCATTGGCAAAATGGCTCTTTACACTGCACTGGGAGGAATCCATCACGAGAATTGCCTGCCGGTGCTGCTGGATGTCGGCACGGACAAGGAGGAGCGGCTCGCCAATCCCATTTATATCGGTTGGCGGCACAAGCGCGTGCGCGGCGCGGAGTATGACGCCTTCATCGAGACGTTTGTGTCCGCGGTCGAGAAGCGCTGGCCGCACGTGCTGCTGCAATGGGAAGATTTTGCCGGGTCGAATGCGGCGCGGCTGCTCAGCACGTACCGTGACCGCCTGTGCACCTTCAACGACGATATTCAGGGAACGGCCGCCGTGGTGCTGGCGACTCTGCTGGCTGCGGTGAAGGCCGCGGGGACCAGGCTGCGCGATCAGAGAGTCGCGATTTTAGGCTTTGGATCGGCTGGCATCGGCATTGCGAACTTGCTCACGAAGGCCCTGCAGGACGAAGGCATGAGCGATGCGGAAGCGCGCGGTCACATTTATGCACTCGGGCGCCCCGGTCTGCTGGTCGAAGGCGCCGAGGGCATCCACGACGAGCAGAAGGAATTTGTGCGGCCACGCAAGGATGTGGAAGGCTGGAAGGTCGCCGATCCGAAGAAAATCGGCCTCGAAGAAGTGGTACGGGACGCGAAAATTACCGTCCTGATTGGCGTCGCGGGCAAGGCGGGAATGTTCACTGAAGAAGCGGTCCGAGCCATGGCGAAGAACGCGGAGCGCCCCATCATCTTCCCGCTGTCCAATCCCACATCGAAGAGCGAGGCGACGCCGGAGGATCTTCTCCGCTGGACCGATGGCAAGGCGCTTATCGGGACGGGAAGTCCATTCGCGCCTGTGAAGGTGGGCGATCGGGAAATCTGCATCGATCAGACGAACAATTCCTACGTGTTCCCCGGGCTGGCTCTGGGCATTGTGGCGTCGCGTGCTCGGCGCGTTTCGGATGCGATGATCATGACCGCGGCGCAAACTCTCGCGAAACTGTCGCCGGTGGAGAAGGATCGCCGCGCAAACCTGCTGCCGCCTCTGGCGCAATCGAGAACTCTCAGCCGCGCGATCGCGACAGAGGTAGCGCGGCAGGCCATCGCCGAGGGCTTATCGGATTTGCCGGATGGCGAGGTGGACGCTGCGGTCGCTGCCACGGTTTGGGAGCCGAAGTACGTCCGGTACGAGAGAGAATATTAGCCAGGCAGGGCTAAGCTTCCCTGCGCCGGAACCATCGCACTTCCCGGCTGTTCTCCGCGGACTGGAACAGGAACACAGCAAGAATCGTGATGAGCGGTTCGAGGGGATGGCGGAACCGAGCATGAACCGTGACAAAGTAATACGTGAGCGGCAGCAGAAGAAACGCCCAGAAAAAGAGCCAGGCAGCGGGAATACGGCGGCGTAGCGCGAGAGCCAGTCCGAACAGCCCGACAATGCTGGTGAACTGGTAATTCAGATTGCGGCCATATTCGTTCACCAGCCCGACGAATCCTTCACTGTCTGGGTGAGGCACTGAAAACCAGAAGTAGTAGACGCGTCGAAGCGACAGCGCGAGGAAGCGCGCAGGATCGGCCGCAATGACGCGTTTGGCGAGCTGGCCGCGCCAGCGGCAGTAGGCGATCTCGCCCATCTGCCTGTAAAGCCGGAGCTGGTCGGGCGCCTGGAAGGGATGGTCGTACTCCATCAGCAGGCCGGTCGCGCCCGGGCCATTCCCCAGATAAAGCTCCGCGCCAAAGTTTGTGCGAAGTGGAACGAATTGATGAAAGACGCGGGCATTCCGCCAGGTCCATGGCGCGAGGCAGCAGATAAAAATTAGCGTAGCTACCGTCGCATAGAGGAACTGTCGCGCAAGCTCGCTCCGGTCGGTTGAACCGCACAAAATCCAGATTCCGGACACCGGCAAGAACAGACACAGCGAAGGATCGCTCAGCGCGATCAGCCCCCACAGAACTGCGAACAACGCCCATGTCCGGATCGAAGGGCCGCTGTCGGATGCAGGGTCCGGCGGATCGCCGATAGGTCTCATGCGCAGCGTGAGCACCAGGACCGCCGTGAAGAGAAACGTCGTCAGCGTCATCTCCCAGATCCAGCGCACGGCGTACTGCATGGTTGCGGGGTAGAGCGCCCAGACCCATGCGGACCAAAGGGCGACCCTGCGGTTGAAGCACCGCTCGGCGATCTCCCAGAGGAGCGGAATCATGAGCGCGTTGAGCACGCAGTCGAAGGCCAGAACGATCCACGCGGAAAGTGCGGTGTACACGCCGGTCAGCCGAAAGATGCCGGCGAGAATCCATGGGTAAAGCGGTGGCACCCACGCCGTCGGACCCGTATGACCGTTGAAGGGATCGGCGTATCCATAGCCCGTGACGAGAGCTCGGGCGATCCGGCCCATCTCGTAGCCGAACCCGAAATCGTACGGGTAGTAGGGCCGAATGTGCCAGGTGCGCGCCAGCGTCATGTAGGCGATGCGCACCAGCAGGGCAATCCAGAACACCGGCCACGGCGAGCGCACATTGAACCAACCGAAGAATCCGGCTGAGGCACTCGGTGGCTCGATCGATGCTCGTTGCCGCTCGGTCCCCTTCGCAAGTCGCGGTGAATTCATAGCTGAGCGATTTCCTCGGCGGAGGCGGCCAGCTCGGCGCTCATCAGAGCTTCAGGAGTCAGCGCATCCGCGCGTCGCAGATTCGGGAAGAATACCGTCCAGAGTCCGGTTACGGCGAGCGATCCAATGCCACCGTAAATCACCGCGCGGACGGCTCCCCACCATTGCGCGGTGAGCCCACTCTCAAATTCACCCAGCTCGTTCGACGCGCCGACGAAAAGGGAATTGACGGCGCTGACGCGGCCCCGCATAGCGGCGGGGGTTGCGAGTTGCAGGACCGATGAACGGATAACGACCGAGACCATATCCGATGCACCGACCACAAAAAGCGCCGCAAGCGAAAGCGGCAGGCTGCGCGCTACGCCGAAGACGATGGTGGATGCTCCGAAGATGGCGACGCAAACGAGCATTTTAGCCCCCGCACGACGGCGGATCGGCCGAAGCATCATCCACAACGAGACGGACAGCGCGCCGAGGGCCGGCGCGGCACGCAGCATGCCGAGTCCGCGAGGTCCGGCCTGGAGAACGTCCTGCGCGAAAATGGGCATCAGCGCGACCGCTCCCCCCAGCAGAACGGCGAACAAATCGAGCGAAATCGAGCCAAGCAGAATCTGGTTTTGGGCCACGTAACGGAAGCCGGCAAGAATTACTTCCGTTGACATCGCACGGTGTTCCATACGGCCGGGCCGCACATGGAGCGATCCGACCAGAAAGAGAAAGCAGAGGATGCAAAGGAAGGTGAAGAGATAGACGATCCCGCCCCCGTGCAGGCGCCCACGCAGCGGCAGCGTGAACAGCACGCCGCCGAGCGCCGGACCAACGATGTTCGCAATCTGGAAAATAGTCGCTCCCCAGGTGATCGCGTTCACGAAATGCTCCGTGGGCACGAGGTGCGGTATGAGTGCGGAACTGGCCGGTCCGGAAAAGGCCCGGCCGGTCCCGATGAGAAACAGGACGACGAAGATCGGCCATACACGGGTCAATCCCGCCCAGGAAAAATACAGGAGTGCGAGGGTGCAGAAGGCCTGCAGCGAGTAACAGACGAGAATCACCTGCCGCCGGTCGAAGCGATCTGCGGTATGGCCCGCCGGCAGAATGAACACAAGTCCCGGCAGAAACAGGACCAGGCCGGTATAGCCGAGGTCGATGGCCTTGTGCGTGATCTGATACACCTGCCACGCCACGGCCAGGGCCTGAGCTTCCGCGCCAATGATGACGGCGACGCGTGCAAGCTGATAGCGGAGGAAGTCGCGAGAGAGGAACGCGGCTGCGGCCTGGGGCATGCTGTCCCTATAGGTTACAAGGTGCGCATACGCTCTGCAGCGGCTGCGAAAAGCAACTCCAGGAGAGCGTCGGCAGTACCGCCGCCAGGCGGTTTGGTAGACTAGCGAAGGTACGGCCGTCGTGGCGTCGGAGAGGTGGCAGAGTGGTTGAATGCACCCGCCTCGAAAGCGGACATACCTGAAAGGGTATCGGGAGTTCGAATCTCCCCCTCTCCGCCATGAATCGTCGTATGCTGCTGATTTCAGATGCCTCAACTTAGATGCATCTCAGTTGGAATCCGCGAAGCGGCAGGACTCAACAGGAATGAATCGGCAAGAACCCACCCCTTTACAGGCTTTCTGCGCGGGCTGACCTTCAGCTCGTTTCTCAGTGCATGTTTTCGTCCGTTCCCATTCACGAATGGACTCTGACTGCCCCCCCTGGCATTCTCGTCAGACTTTGCCGGTTCGCACCCTGGAGTGGCATTGGAGCGATGGGTTGATCATGCATTGCCATCGCCGCAGGTGCCGCTTTTTCAGCTCCTGGAGGAAGATGCCTGAAACGACCTACAGAACATGTATTCCTTCACCCTCGACAATCGTGATGTACCGATCAACAGGCAGTACCGTGAATCTTTCGGTCTTGCCGGCGGGTCCCGGCCATTTCACTTCGAGCCAGTCGATTCGGGTTCGTTCGCCGATCCCGAGTACCACGCGCGGGTCGTGGGAGGAGAGATAGCTTCCGCCTCCGACTTTGGTCCTGCTGCGCCGCAGATCCCCGGCTTGCCAGGTGAGCCGTGCCCCAATCGCATCGCGATTGCACTGTTTCCCAACCAGTTTCACTCCGAGCCAGTGATTTCCTTGCGCCGCGGTATTGCGCAGCAGCAGCGGCGCCCCGTCATTGATGGAAACCAGGACATCGACGGCGCCGTCGTTATCGAAGTCGCCGATCGCCAGGCCCCGCGCAGAGAGATGCCTCGAGAACAGCGGGCCGCTTTCCGCGCTCACATTGTGCAGCAGCTTTCCGTTCCCATGGAACAGCAACATCGGTTCCTGGTACGTCACGTCCTTCTCGATCGTCTCAATTTGGTCGTCCGGATTGCCATTGGCGACGAAGAGATCGAGGTTGCCGTCATTGTCGTAGTCGAAGAACTTCGATCCCCATCCGCTCATCAATCGGGTGGCGGAGGCAATTTCGACGGCTGCCGCTTCATCGTCAAACGTCTCGTCGTGATTGTTGATGTACAACGAGAACATTTCGTGATCGATGTTGGCTACGAAAAGATCCAGCCAACCGTCCTGGTTGAAATCGGCAGCGTCCACGCCCATGCCGGACCGCGCCTTTCCCGTCTGGCTGAACGCCACCCCTGCGAGCGCACCAACCTCTTCAAATTTGCCGTTGCCCCGATTCATCAGGAGAAAATTCGGCGACGTGTCATTGGCAACGAAGAGATCCATGCGACCGTCGTTGTTCAGGTCCGCGGAAACCACTCCCCAGGCCTTTCCCAGGTGCTCTGCGATGCCGGAACTGCGGCTTACGTCAGTAAAGGTGCCGTCACCGTTGTTATGGAAGAGCCAGCTTGCAGTTGGCTTGTAGTAGCGCGGCACGCAGTATCCCGGACGATTGTTGTAGGTAAGGCAGGGAAGATTTTTGGCTTTGCTGAAATCCACGAACCGGCAGACGAACAGGTCGAGGCGCCCGTCGTTATCGTAGTCAAACCAAACCGCGCTCGAAGACCATCCGGGCGCCGCGACACCGGCCTTTTCCGTCACATCGGTAAACGTACCGTCGCCATTGTTGTGGTAGAGAATGCTGCGTCCATATTGAGTGAGGTAAATGTCGGGAAAGCCGTCTCCGTCGTAATCCCCGACTGCAACGCCCTGCCCGTACCCACCGCCGCCAACACCGGCTTTTTCGGTCACGTCGGTAAACGTCCCATCCCGGTTGTTGCGATAGAGGGCGTTGCGCAGGGGAGGATTGGGATTGTAGAAATCACACGCGCCGCTGTTGACCAGATAGATGTCCATCCAGCCGTCATTGTCGTAATCGAGAAAGGCGCATCCCGCCCCTGTGGTTTCCGGCAGGTATTTCTCGGGCGACTTGCCTGCGGTGTGGACCCACTTGATCCGGCTCGCTGCGGCAGGCACTTCTTCGAATGGATACGGTGAGCTCTGAGGCGCTGCAGCCCAGAGCTTCTCAAGGCCCGCGAAACCGGCCGCTCCAGCAAGGGTACGAAGGAAATCCCGGCGTGTTCGCCCCGGCCAGCCTGGTGCGCGCAGCGTCACTGCGGACTTGTTCCTCCCGCTGGATTGGCTTGCTGTGCAGACTGCTGCTGCAGCGCAAATTCACGCTCGGCCTCCTGCTTGTGGCCGGTGCGCGCATAGGCGGTCGCCAAGTTGTAGTGTCCGGCCGGATTTCCAGGGTCCAGCTTCACAGCCATCTCGAGCGGAGCAATGGCGTCCACATATTTCTTCTCACTGAGCAGGGCCATGCCCAGTCCCAGGCAGGCATCGCCAAAATTTGGGTCGAGCGTTCTGGCTTTTGAAAAGTGCTCGACGGCCGACGGAAAATCCTGCATCTGGCGAGCCAGTTCCCCCGAGACGTATTCTGCCCCGGCATTCGATGGATCGATCGCCAACTCCTCCTGCAATTCTTTTTTTGCCTGGTCCTGGAAATCCGGCGGAGGATTCGATCGCGACAGAAGGAGCCGGGCCAGCCGGAAGTGGATTCCCGGGTAGCGCGGATCGGTTTTCAGGATGGTTCGATAATCCTTCTCCGCGTCATCCCACCGTCCCTGCACTTCGTTCGCTTCCGCGTCGAGTTCCAGCGCGGGGATGGAGGTGGGCGCAAGATGGGCCAACGCTTCTGCCGCTTGCGTCGACAGATCGGAATACGCGTGGACCGCAGTGTAAAGCGCCTCGGGATCGCGGGGGAAATCCCGCTCCAGAGCCCGTACAAAATCGGCCACATGGGGCCAGGAGTGCAGCAGGGAGGCGCAGCGCACGCCGTCCAGTTCGACGCGCTTTTCGAGCGCCCTGTCGGTCAGGTGTCCCGACGCTTTCGCCAGCAGGGGCAGAGCCTGAGAGCAATGGCCTGCCTCCGCCTGCGATACGGCATCTGCGGCCAGTTTCGCTACCGGCAAATCGGTTTTGCCGGGATTCTGTGCCGGAGACAAAACGGCGCCCGCGGACAGAAAGAGCGCCAGAGCGATGAGCCCGTGAGGTGAAGTCATGAGAGGATGCGAGGGCAGGCGCGGAGGAGCGCCTGCCCCTGCGCCTAATAATAGAACTTCAGCGCAAACTGGATGTTCCTTGCTGGTTGTGAAGTGTTGATCAGCCCAAATGCTCCGGAGCTGGGGAAATTCGTGTTCGGATGTCCCAGCTGCACGTTGTTGAACGCATTCAGGAAGTCGCTTCGGAACTGCACGAACTTTGCTTCTGTGATGGGGAAGTTCTTCATCAGACCGATGTCGGTGTCGGTGTACCCGGGCCCCGTGACCGGCCCCTGCGCCGGACAATTGCCGAAGGTGTTCGGCGCCGGCTCCGAGTAACCACTCGCGCTCATCCACACATAACCCTGGAACGCGCCGCTTGAATCGACGCTGGGTTTGCGTCCGTACACGGTCTGCGGACCACAGTTCGGGCGAGGCCCGCGCGACCCAGTGTTGGATGTGTCGGTGGCGTTGTAGACGGCCAGAGGAAAGCCGCTGTGGAGCTCAATAATCGTCGACGCCTGCCAGTTGCCCACGGCAGCGTTGGCAACCCGGTTCATGTTGCCGCCGAACTGCTGCCCTCTGCCAACGGGAATGTTGTAGGTGGCGTAGGCGGAAACAATGTTTCTCGAGTCGTAGTAGCAGCTGGCGTAGTCAGCCGAGGGATCATAGAGGTTCTGATAGTACGGTGAAGCCGGCGTCGCCTGAGTGGCCGATCCCCATGTCCCGTAGTATCCGCTGTTGTTTGTCAGGCAATGCGACCACGTATAGGCGAGTTGCCCTTCAAGGCCGTGAGAAATGCGCTGCTGCAGAACCGCCTGCAGCGCGTTGTAGTGCATGTAGCCGGTCGACGCCGTGCCCGACACCGTCGAAATATCGGCAAGCAAAGTGGGATTGCCCTGGAAATACAGCCCCGGCTCGACCGTGCCACCGACGAGCCGCTTCTGCGAATACGGTGTGGGGACCATCAGATGCGTTCCATGCTCCCCAACGTATCCCGCCTGGAGCGTGGTATTGGGCGTGATGGCGTCCTCAGCCGTCAGGTTCCACTGCTGATCCATGGCCGGCTGAACCGTCTTATCCCACACGTACATCACCGCGCCGGCGAAGGGATCACCAGTGACGCTGCCACCCGGACCCTGCTGGGTTGTGTAGGTCGGGCTGCTGTAAGTCGCCGTGACTTCTGTCGGCGTAAACGGCGGGTTGCGCGCCAGCCGCAGATTGGTGCCCGTCCCCTCCAGGTAGGAGGAGATGGTATAGGCGCCGCGGAGCACCGCCTTCGAATGCATCGAATCCGGCGACCAGGCAAATCCGATGCGCGGCTCAAAGGCCGGCACTCCGTAAACGGAGTTATAGAGCGACCGGCTGTTGCCGTCCTTGCCGGCATACTCAATCTGCCCGGTGGTGAGGTTCAGATTGTCCTGACGATTGTTGAGTTCCACCCACGGCGTATACGCCTGATAGCGCAGCCCGAGATTCAGGGTCAGGGTCGGGGTGATGCGCCAGTCGTCCTGACCGTATCCTGCAAAGACCCAGGACAACTGGTGCCACGAACCTCCGCTGCTGACGCCCTTGCCCGTGGCTTCCGGATAGCCCAGGAAGAAATCGGCTCCCGGATCGCCCGAGAAGGCCCCGCCAAAGAGGATCGAGCCGTACTCTCCGCTGTTGCCACTGTAGAAGGTGTTGATCCGGTACCTCCACATCTGGAACCCAGCCTTGAATACGTGCTTCCCGCGGGTGAAGGTCAACCCATCATCGAACTGAATCACGGTGTCGGCGAAATCCTGGTCGACGACGCTGCTGCCGATATTCGTAAGAATTGTCCCGGGGTTGGGTCCCGGCGCGGTCCCGCCGCCGAAACCCAGCAGCAGCAGTCCCGGTCCCGCTGTATTGGCATTGGCGATCCCAAGCTGTGTGCCCAGGTTACCGATCGTCGAGTCGAAAGTGCTCCCGTTGAAGAGTGTGACCCAGCTGGTGCCCAGGCGCAGCTCATTCAGCATCGTGGGGTTGAAGGTATGGGTCAGCGTGCCGACTACGTTGTGGACAGGAGAATGCGCGAAGCTGTTACCCAGAATGAGCAGCGAGTTACTGCCGGGATCATCCTGGTATTCCTGCGAGTAGCGGC
This sequence comes from Acidobacteriaceae bacterium, assembly GCA_036521315.1. GTDB lineage: Bacteria > Acidobacteriota > Terriglobia > Terriglobales > Acidobacteriaceae > Palsa-343. Next base: position 232,935 of record DATDHZ010000086.1, on the reverse strand, counting down.
CCTGGAAGTGATCCGCGGCGCTGATGTTGTAATCGACCTTGATGTCGCCCTGATCCGTATCGTAAGCCTGCGTATTCACGTTGACGGCGTTGTTGATCTCATTGTCATTGATCGGCTTGGGATAGTAGCTCGAAGCAAAGAGATTGGTGGCGACGACGTTCTCCTGGGAAGTGGAGATCTGATTATCCTTGTACGGCTGGCCGTTCAGCGGATTCACGAGCTGAGTTTGGGGAAGGAGAACGCTGAAGTCTCCGCCTCTCTCGGCATTGGTGAAAACCGTGATGAAATTGCTGCTGGCCGGGTGATCGAATCGCTGTCCCTGATAGTCGGCGAAGAAGAACAGCTTGTCTCTGATGATGCGTCCGCCGAGCGTCCCGCCGTACATGTTCCAGCGCAGAGCTGCCCGCGGCAATTCATTCCCCGGCCCCCCAAACTTGTTCTCCCACTGGTTCGCATTCAGCACATCGTTGCGGAAAAACTCCCACACATCGCCATGGAACTGATTCGTGCCGGATTTGATGGAGGCATTGATCACTCCACCCTGAAAATTGCCGAATTCAGCCGGGGCATTCGCCGTGATCAGGTTGAACTCCGCGATCGCATCCGGAGACGGCGTGAAAGCCAGCAGGTTGTCGGATGTCTGGTTGTTATCCATTCCATCCAGGATGAAATTGTTCGCCTGCTCGCGATTTCCGTTGATGTAAGGCCGGCCGCCATTCGCGGTATTATCGCCATTGTTAAATGTCGAGTTGTCCGGGTGGACGCTGCCCGGCGACAGGAGAGTCAATTCAACGTAGTTGCGCGTCGCCAGCGGGATATTGGTGACCGCTCGCGAATCGACAAGCGTGCTGACCTGTGTCGTCTCCGTTTGCAGAGCCGGAGCCGCCGACGTGACCTGGACTGTATTCGTGACGGCGCCTACCTTCATTTTGAAGTCGAGCCGGGCAGTCTGGTTCAGCACCAGAGTCAGGTGCGACTGGACGGACGTCTCAAACCCCTGCGCCTCGACCTTCACATCGTAGGTGCCAATGGGAAGGCGCGCGAATGTGAAGATGCCTCCGTCGGCTGTCTTCGTGGCATAAGGAGTGCCGCGCTCGATATCTGTAACGGTAACGGTCGCGCCATTGATCACCGCCCCCGCCGTGTCCTCAACCGTGCCGGTGATGGACGCGGTGATCTGCTGTCCCCGGAGTGGTGGGCAAACCATTGAATACGCGGCAAGCACCGCGAGGATACATCCCCACAACGTGGTCCTTTTCATTCCTGACCTCCCTTTTGGCCTCGGATAACGTCACTCTGGAACAGGGCGCGGATTCGCGCTCAGGAAGCCGAATTCTTAACGCACGATCATTCAGGGATAACGGGAAAAAAGTACGAACGTGGAGCAAGACCTGCAGCGCGACTTCGGAAAGCTACCACGGGTACTGGGGATTCCGGCTTGCAGGATTGGAGAACAGCTTCCCCTGAAAGCTCTATAGCACCTTGACAAATGCTATAGAGCAATTCTGTGGTGTGTGTCAAGCCACGCTGTCCGCCCGCCCTGTGGAAATCATAGTAAATCCGTAGCGGGCATTGCTGAGATGAGACCGGAGGCCACGATTTTTCAAGTCCGGCCTCTTGTCCGCTCTATAGCGGTCTGCTAGGATGCAGCGGCACGCGTTGCCCGCCATCCTGTCGGCGCATGATTCGGCAGCACTGCATTTTCCTCGGGCGTGGGGAGACCAGACCGTGAGCACGATGCCTCGCCACTCGGATGAACCGGCCTACAGAAGAATTCAGGAAGCGATCCGTCTCAAAATCGCAAACGGCCAGTTAAAGCCGGGGAACGTGGTTCCGTCGGAACGGGAGCTGGCGCGCATTCATCGCGTGAGCCTGATGACGGCGCGGCATGCTCTGACCGAACTAGCCCGCAACGGAATTGTGGAACGCCGGCATGGCGCGGGAACCTTCGTTGCGCCGCCGAGAGTCCAGTTCAACAAGCTGCTTGGCTATACCGAGCAGATGGCCAGCCTTGGACTGAATGCGCAATCGCGCATCGTCGCCTCAACCATCGTCACCCACGAATCTGAAATTGCCGCCCGGCTGGGCCTTGCGCCAACCGCCCGCATCGTTCGGCTGGAGCGTCTGCGGCTCGCCCAGAACGAAGCCGTCGCTCTGGAAGTTGCTTACTGGTCCGAAGCCGAGTTTCCCGATCTGCTCGGGAAGATCCTTGACGGTATGTCGTTGTTTTTCGCGCTGGAGCGCGACTGCCGCGTCGCCCTGGTCTACGCCGACGAGGAAATCGACGCGACCGACGCCGACCCGCGCATGGCCGGTCTGCTGCGGATTGGCAAGAATACGCCGCTGCTGCGCATTCGCCAGCTCATCTTTTCGACGACCGGCAAAGCGACTGTTTTTGTAACCGGATTCTATCGTTCCGGACGGCACACGCTGCGAATCCGCCGCTTTCGGTAGGCGTCGCCGCTCGCTTTTTTTGAGCTCCATCGTGATTGAAGGCGCGTAAAGATCGCAAACCAGGTAACAGGCGATCCGGCAAAAGGGGTTCAGTCCGGTGGCCTGGAGGGGCGGAGCTGATAGCGGGTACTGGATTCGCGGTTGTCCGCATCGGCGAGTTTTGCTGCGGATGCGAGCTCACGCTGCGATTCTTCGGTTCGGCCCAGGCGTGCCAGGGTAAGACCGAGATAGTAGTGGGCGGGCGCGTAGTGGGGAGCCGCCGCGATGGCGCGGTTCAGGTAGTCGAGCGCCTGGCGGTATTGCTTTTGGTGGAAGCACGCCTGGCCGGCTCCGGCGAGGGCGCCGCCATGGCGCGGGTCGCGGGCCAGGGTGCGGTTGAAATCGGTCAGAGCCTCGTCGTCGTGGTTTTCCTTGAGTGCGATGTCCCCCAGCTGATACCAGGCCTCGGTCTGGTCGGGCTTGATGCGTACCGACTCCTGAAACGCCAGACGAGCTTTGTCGAACTCGAGGCCGAGCTGGTAGATGCGGCCCAGCCCGTAATAGGCGGTGGCATCATCGGGGCGCAGTTTGAGATAGGCGAGCATTTTTTCCTCGGCCGGCCCGAGCTGCTGCTGGTCCATGCAGACCCGTGCCTGAGCGTAAAGGAGTGCGGGATTCTCATAGCCCAGTTGAGCCGCCGCATCGAGAGATTTCGCGGCTTCCGGGTAGAGGTGCATTTCATCTTCAAGAATGCCGATGTCGTAAGCGAGGCGCGCATTGCGTGGCGCGAATTTTTGAGCGCGCATCAGGGTCTGAAGAGCATCGGCCATCTGTTTACCGGCGCGCTGTTGAAGAGCGATTTGCTCGCTGGCGGCGAGTTCGCCGTTCTGCGCTGGGTTGCTGGCAGGATCGGCGGCAAGGATGGACTCAAAGACTGCGCGCGCGTCGGCGGGTTTGCCGGCCTGCAGAAGATCGTTTCCGCTTTGCATCGTTGGCTGCTGCGCCTGCGGCAAAACCGCCAACAAAACCGCGGGAATGATGAAAGGGGAGAGCACGGGAATCGCCGCTCATTGTATCAACGTGGCGCGAGGCCTCGCCGCTGCCGCTTGCGTGCGCGTCACTGGATCGAGGTTCGCTGCGCCTCTTATAATCTTCGCTCGTATGCAGCGAATTTTCGCGATCGCAGGCACTATCGCGTTGGTGGCGAGTTTCGCGGCCTGCGCGCAGTCGCAGAGTGCCTATGATCGAGCCCAGACTGCCTTCGGCGCGCATCGCTATGCCGAAGCGGCGCCGCTGTTCGCGCAGGCGGAAATGGAAAATCCCGGCCAAACCGACGCGCTGCTGATGGAAGGGAAGTCGCTTGCCAATGTCGGGCGCTATGCAGACGCCCAGACCGTGCTCGAGTCCTATGCTGGGCGGCATCCGCAATCTGCGGAGACCCTTTTCATGCTGGGTTTTGTGTTGAATCGCGAGAACAAACCGGCGGATTCGCTCAAGACCTATACGCAGGCCGCGAAGCTGGCCACACCGCAGTCGGACGATCTGAAAGTGGTGGCAATGGACTATGTGCTGCTCAACGACTACGACGATGCGATCCGGTGGATGAAGCAGGCGGTCGTCTTCGACCCGAAGAACGAGCAGGCATGGTACGGGCTGGGGCGGTGCCTTTATGCGCAGAGCGAGTTCGGCGGGGCACAGCAGGCGTTCCAGCATGCTCTGGCTCTCGATGGGCGCGACGTGAAGGCGGAGGCGAATCTCGGGCTGGCCTTCGAGATGGATAACAAGCCGGATCAGGCCGAGGCGGCGTACAAGGCAGCCGTGACGCTGGCGAACGCCCATGCGCAAACCGACGAATGGCCCTATCTGGACTACGGAGCCTTTCTGCTGGAGCACGACCGGCCAGCAGAGGCAATTCCGCTGCTGCAGCGGGCTGTGACTGTGGCGCCGCGCTGCGCGGAGTGCCACGGCAAGCTGGGACGCGCGCTGGCGGAGAGCGGCCACGCGAAACAGGGAGTGGCGGAGCTGCGCGAAGCGGTGCAGCTATCGCCGCGCGATCCAAAGCTGCATTACGATTTAGGGCGCGCATACCGTGCCGCAGGTGAGATGGACGACGCGCGGGCGGAACTGGCTCTGAGTGCGAAGCTGTATGGCTCGAAGGATTCTCCAGGGGCGAAGCAATAGGCGTCGAAGGCCTCCCTGGTCCATGTATATTCACGATTAACTCCCGTCGGCGGCTTGTCCCAGCCGCGAGCGATACCCTTGCGAGCTTCTGGAGAGAGACAGGAAGTGAGAGTTTGCCGCGGTCCAGGGCTCCTGAGCAGGCGAAAGCGAGGCCTGCGCTCGGGAATCGCGTGGCCCGCGGCGGTCCTGATGGCCGGATGCTTACCCTGGGCAGCAGCGCAGCAGGGCGGTATCGCAGCCGGAGCCGCGCAGAAGGCGCAGTTCGACGAACAGCATCGGCCGATCACCGCGGGCGGATTCGTCAAAAGCGGTCCTGTGCTATTTGACGACATTGCGGCGAAGGCAGGTCTGGCGAAGTGGCGCAATGTGACGGGAACGCCGCAGAAGCGCGTCATCATCGAAGCGAAGGGATCCGGCGTCTGCCTGCTCGATTACGACCACGACGGGTGGCTCGACATTTATCTCGTCAATGGGTCGACCTTCGATGCACGCGACGGCAAAGCCTCTCCACCCCATGCTGCGCTCTTCCGCAACAACCATGACGGGACGTTCACAGACGTGACCGAGAAGGCTGGCGTGGCCAACGATCGGTGGGGTTTGGGTTGTGCCGTGGGCGACTACGATAACGATGGCTGGCCCGATCTGTACGTGACCAACGTGGGGAGCAATCGGCTGTACCACAACAACCGCGACGGTACATTTACGGATGTGGCCGAGAATGCGGGCGTGACGCTGGCCGGCAGCTCGCCGGATGTGACGGTGGATCACACCGGCGCGACCTTTGGCGATTACGACGGGGACGGGCGGCTGGATCTGTTCGTTGCCGGATACATTCAGTTCGACTTTAAGAATCCCCCGGTTGCAGGATCGAAATCGACGAAGGGATCGCTCTGCCAGTATCGCGGTGTGAACGTGATGTGCGGTCCGCGCGGGCTCGAAGGCGCAGGCGATCACCTGTTCCACAACAATGGCGACGGCACATTCACGGATGTGAGCGTCAAGGCCGGCGTCAGCGACCCGAATGGCTACTATGGGCTGGGCGCGGTGTTCGCGGATGTGAACAACGATGGCAAGCCGGATCTGGTGGTCGCGAACGATTCGACGCCGAACTACCTCTACATCAACAAAGGCGACGGGACCTTCGACGACCAGAGCTATATGAGCGGCTTCGCTCTGAATCAGGACGGGCGCGAGGTGGCGAATATGGGCCTGGCGCTCGGTGATTACGAGAACAACGGCCACCTCGACATCGTGAGCACCGATTTCTCCGACGACTATGACCTGGTCTTTCACAACGACGGGACCGGAAACTTCGCCGACCTCAGCTACAAAACCGGGATCGCCGCGCCGACGATTCCTTTTGTCGGCTTTGGCGACGGATTTCTGGACTTCGATAATGATGGCTGGAAGGATCTGCTGATCGTGAACGGTAATGTATATCCGCAGGTCGACCAGCATCCGGATTGGGGCATGAGCTACGCGCAGCGGCCGCTGCTTTTTCGCAATTTGCACACCGGCACATTCGAACTGGTTCAGGCGGTGGAGGGTTCGGGGCTGGCGGAGGTAGGCGTGGGCCGAGGCGCGGCATTCGGAGACCTGTTCAACGATGGAAAGATCGATGTGGTCATCAATAACCTCGATGGTGTGCCCATGCTGCTGCGGAATGTCGATGCAGATACCAATCACTGGGTAGAACTTAACCTGATTGGCGGCCCGAAGAGCCCGCGGGATGCGGTCGGGACCACCGTGTACCTCACGGCGGGCAGGCTCCGGCAGCGCGGCGATGTGCTGAGCGGGGGCAGCTATCTTTCGTCGAACGATATGCGCGTGCATTTTGGATTGGGACAAGCCGCGAGCGTCGATGCGGTGGAGATTCACTGGCCGGATGGCAAAGTGGAGAACGTGCGTCTGCCCGCGGTGGACCGGATTTTCACCATCGAAGAGGGCAGGGGCGTAACCGGACAGCTGTGCGTTCCATGCGCGGCGAGGAAGCGGTAAATGCGAGGCGTGGCAGGGTTCACGGCCGCCGCTGGTCTGCTGGCTGCGATCTTTGCCGGTGCGTTCGGCCAATCGTCAAGCACTGCAGGGCTGGTGCCCGCGGACTTCGAGGACATGACGGCGCAGGCAGGCGTCAACTTTATCCATCAGGCGCCGCACAGCTCGAGGAAATATCTGGTGGAGACGATGGGATCGGGCGTCGCGTTGTTCGACTATGACGACGACGGGCGCCTCGATCTCTACCTTGTGAACGGCGCGCCCTTCGGCGATTTCGTGCCGAAGGGGACGATTCCGCAGAAGACCGATCCGAAATACTGGAACCGGCTCTACCACCAGAAGGCCGACGGCACGTTCGAAGACGTGACGGAGAAGGCCGGCGTGGCGGGCGTGGGATACGGGATGGGCGTTGCCGTGGGGGATTACGACAACGACGGATACGAGGATCTTTTCGTCACGTCGCTCGGCGGAAATCATCTGTACCACAACAACGGCAACGGGACCTTCACCGATGTGACGGCAAAAGCGGGAGTGGGCGGCAGCGGGTGGTCCACTTCAGCAGCCTGGGTCGATCTCGATGGCGACGGTTCTCTGGATTTGGTCGTGCTGCGATACATCCAGTGGGACTGGGACGATGTCTGGTGCGGATCGAAGGACAATCGCGGGTATTGTCATCCCGATGTCTTCCCGCCGATCACGATGCTGGTGTACCACAACAATGGCGACGGCACCTTCACCGAAGAAGCGCACAAGCTCGGACTGGACAAACCCGGCAAGGCGCTGGGTATTTCGGTGGCCGATTACGACCGCGATGGGCACCCGGACCTCTTTATCGCCAATGATTCGATGGTGGAGTTCCTGTTTCATAACAGGGGCAACGGAACGTTTGAAGAGACGGGGCTGGAGGCGGGCGTAGCGGTAGATGGCGACGGGCGGACGTTCGCCGGTATGGGCACCGACTTCGCCGATTACGACAACGACGGCTGGCCCGACCTGATTGTGGACGACCTGGCCAACCAGAAGTACGCCCTCTACCGCAACGAGAAGGACGGAACCTTTTCTTACGACAGCTATGTCACGGGTGTGGGAGGCGCAACCCTGTTGCACTCGGGCTGGGGCGTGAGGTTTCTGGATTACGACAACGATGGCTGGAAGGATTTGCTGATCGCACAGGCCCACGATCTGGACACGATCGAAAAGAGTTTTCCGGATCTGCATTATCGCGAGCCTCCGATGCTGCTGCGAAACGTCGGCGGTAAGAGATTTGTGAATGTGGGACCAGTATCGAACGATGTTTTCCGTGCGAGTTGGGTTGGGCGCGGCATGGCCGTGGGAGACATCGACAACGATGGCCGCGTGGACGCAGTGATTACGGAGAATGTCGGGCCGGCGCACATTCTCATGAACCGGACAAAGACGGCGAACCACTGGATCGGATTCAAACTGGTGGGGCACAAATCCAATCGCGACGGCATCGGAGCCGTGATTCGCATTGAGACGTCGCAGGGCTCTCAGTGGGAGACCGTGACCACCTCATCGAGCTATCTGTCGGCGAGCGACGTACGCGCGCATTTCGGTCTGGGCAACGACACCGCGGTTAAGACCGTGGAGATTCGCTGGCCGAGCGGGATCGTGCAGACCCTCCATGACGTGCAGGGTGGCCGCTATGTGCGTGTCGAAGAAGTGAGCACGCCTCCGGCGAAAACGGCGGCCCGCTAGACGGCGCGAAAAAGTACGCGGTATAAGCAGGAACATGCCCAGCCGGATCGCGACTCGAATACGGAAGTGGTTGCGGGCGGCCGGCGCAATGGCCGCCATCGCGGCGGCGGGAGGCTGCCATCGCAAGCCGCCCACGATTGCGGTGATTATGCCGACGGGCGGCCTGCATTATTGGGAAGTGTTCTCCCAGCAGGTTCAGAAGAACTCGGCTGGCCTTCACGTGGAGATGGCTGCCCCGCAGGCCGTGACCGACTATACCGAGCAGGCGCAGATGGTGGAGGATGCGATTGCGCAGCGCGTGCAGGGCATCATTGTCTCGCCGTCGCACCAGATGGTGCTGGCGTCCGTGCTGCGCAAGGCGGAACTCCGGCACATCCCTGTGGTCGTGGTGGGCACACCGATTGCGCTGCCATCGTGGGACTATGCGGCTTTTATTGGGTGGAACGAAGAAGAGGCGGGCCGGCTTGCCGCTCGGCGGTTTGTCACGCTGCTGGGTGGCCGTGGCGAAGTGGGAATCGTGGGGGTTAGCCCAACGGTGGAAGGCAGCTCCCGGATCGAAGAAGGATTCATGGATGAAATTGCCCGCACGCCACAGCTCAAGCTGGTCGGCGTCGAGTATGGCTTGTCAGACTGGGCGCGTGCGCGGCAGGCGACTCTCGATTTGCTGACGGAACATCCCAGGATCGGCGGAATTTTCACCACCGCCGAGTTTTCGACCCATGCCGCCGCCGTTGCCTTCGACACCTGGAAAGGCCGCCGTCCGGCGCTGATTGGAGTTTCTGAAGAGCTGGATGAGTTGCGCGCGCTGCATGACGGCGACATCGACGCGCTGGTCATCAGCGACCCGCAGGAGTTGGGGCGGCGTGCCATGCAGGCGATGCGAGTCGCGCTTTCAGGCTCTCCGGCGAGCGAGTATTCCACCCAGCTCCCGGTGCAGATTATCGATCGCGGCACGATGACGGGGAATGCGATCGTTGGGCTGCTGATGCAGGATGAACTGGGCCTGAATGCGTCACAAGGGGGCGACCTGCACATTGCGCCATGAGGCATCGGCGTAGAAGGAGCGCAACCCCGCAACACCGGAGATGAGGCAACCCGGATCCTGATAATGGATCTGTGTGGCGGGACCACCGCGAAGTGGCCGAGCCATGACGTCGAGGGTGCAGCCGCGCGCGGCGATTTGGAGATGATACCAGTCGCCCGAAGCCATCGGTGCAGCGAGCTTCTCCTCTGAGAGCATGCGCCAGTCGTAAGACGCACGGCCGAGAACGACAGTTTGGCTGCCCGGCCGCAGGCCCGCGTAGTACCCCTTGTAAGAGTCCACGCCGGGTCGCGGATCGGTGGCGCGAATGATCAGCCCGGCGTCGCCGTAGTGGGTTTCTTCGAAGAGAAGGTCGAAGCGGATGTCGGCGGAGATTTGGTAGTCGCTGCCGCTGGGGCGCTGGATGATCATCATGTCGCCGCGGCCGTAATGCGGATTGGAAATCACCCCGGAATGGATGGTCCAGTTGCCGCTGATTGGCAGCCAGTCCCCGCGCTGCTGATCGGCTTTGGCAGAACCTCCGCGGAGGAATGCAAAGGCGAGGGCCGCGGCCGCGGCAAGCGCGGCCAGCGTAACCAGGCGGAGACTACCTCGAATGGCCATGATCTGCGCAGCAAGTATAGTGTCTTTGGCGCTGTGCGTTCCAATGGAGATGCCGGGGATCGAACGACCTGCGGAGATCTGCCGCCCAATCCGCGCGCGTGTGCGCGTGATTGCGGCACTCCTTTGTCTTTGCGCCCCGTGTGCACGAGGACAAACGGGGGGACCGCAGACTCTGCAATCCATTGAATCGGCGATTCAGGCGGCCCGCTCCGCCAGGACGCCGGTTCCGGTAGTGGTGCGCGGCATCGTCATTTTGAATCGCGACCGTCTGGTGATTGAAGACCGCACCGGAGCGACTGAAGTGGAGTTGGCAAACCCGGCGCCGACTGCGCTGGGCGACGAGGTGGAAGTCACAGGCGATATGGACCTGGCGCAGTGGCCCCGCATTGAAAACGGTCGACTCCGGCGGCTCTGGAACGGATCAATGCCCTTGCCGCTGGCGATCACTCCCGATGAGGCGCCGGAGGGCGAGAACGAACTGTTTTTGGTGCAGACTGACGCGAAGCTGGTGAGCGCAGAGCCGGCCGGGCTGACGGGTGTGCGTCTCAATATGACGGGCGGTCATCAGAATTTCTCGGCCGTCCTGGGCGGCGACAGCGCCGGCGGCGAGTTGCCGCCAAAACTGATGCAGCCGGGCTCTACACTGCGCGTGACGGGCGTGCTGTTCGTGAGCAATAATCTCACCGGAAATTTCGGCGACTCGTTTGTGCTGCGCCTGCGCTCGCCTGACGATTTGGAGCTGGTCGAAGGACCGTCGTGGTGGACGCGCGAGCACATCCTGGCGCTTGCCGGCCTCTTCGCCATCGCCGTGCTTTCTGCCTTCCAGCTCTACGCGCGCGGACGGCATGCGCGGTTCCGCGCGCTGGCCGAGGAACGGGCCAATATCTCGCGAGACATCCACGACACGCTGGCCCAGGGTTTTGCCGGCATCACCCTGCAGCTGGAGGCCGCCGAGAAAATGCTCGAGCGGGATCCGCAGCGGGCGCGCGCCTACTTGCATGAGGCGCTTCATCTGGTCCGGCACAGCCGCAACGAGTCGCACCTGTCGATCGAGATTCTGCGTTCAGCATCGCGCAGCGATCCTCTGGACGCGCTGATTGCCCGCTGCGTTGCGCAAATGCGGGTCGATACCGGGTCGACGATTGAACAGCAAGTCACCGGCAGTCCCGTGCCCCTCTCATACAACCTGGTGAACCAGTGCTTCCGCATCGTGCAGGAGGGAATTGCGAACGCGGTTCGGCACGCAGGAGCATCGACGATCTGGGTTCGCGTGGGCTACGAGGCAAAGCGGCTGCGCCTGGAAGTAGAGGACAACGGCCGCGGCTTCGACCTGGCGGCGATTCCGGGACCGGAGCAGGGAAGCTTCGGGCTGACCGGTATGCGCGAGCGCGCCGCGTCCATCGATTCAGAGTTTCATGTGGAGTCTGGCCCGCACGGCACGCTCATTCGAGTTATGGTGGCTTTATGAGTGAATCCCCCGTCGCGCTGCCGCGGACACCGCTGGCCGGCGACCTGTCCGCAACCCCGCGCCTGCGCATTCTGGTCGCCGACGACCATCTGGTCTATCGCATCGGAATTCGCAGTCTGCTCGAAGCGGAGATGGGCTTTCAGGTGGTCGGCGAAGCTTCCAACAGCACGGAGACGGTCGCGCACTATCGGCGGCTCCTGCCCGATGTGCTCCTGCTCGATCTGCGTATGCCGCATAAAGGCGGGATGGAAGCGGTCCGGATGATCCGCAGCGAGTTTCCCACCGCTCGCATCCTGGTGGTCACCAGCTATCAAACCGAAGAGGAAGTTTTGCAGGTTCTGAAGGCGGGGGCCCTGGGGTACATCCTGAAGGACCTGGACGGGAACATGCTGATGGAGGCCATCCAGGCCGTTTGCGCGGGGCGCCGTTGGGTCTCTCCTGGCGTCGAAAAGCAGCTCTCTCAGGGAGCGGCCCATCAGCCGCTGACAGCGCGCGAAACGGAAGTGGTGCGGCTGCTCGCGCGCGGCCTCACCAACCGCGAAATCGCCAACGTCTTTCGTATCTCCGAGAGCACGGTCAAGAACCACGTGAATCATCTGCTGATGAAGCTGGAGGTCGCGGATCGGACGGAAGCTGTGACTTATTGCCTGGCTCGGGGCATCGTTCACCTTGAAGACCTGTGAACCGGCGAGAGGAAAAGAGTGCGCCTGACGCGAACGCCAGGGGATCGAAAGTATCGTCGATGCGCAATACCTTTGTCAATGGGTAATAAGGCTTAAGTCAATCTCATCCAAAAGCTCTAGCCTGCCCTCTGTGTTGTGACCCGTAGTTTTTCCCAGTCACCCACTTCAGGCCATCTTTCCCCGGGGGCAGGAGTGAGAACGAGTCGCATCAGGTCCATGGATGAAAACGGTTACTTTGCAGAGGGCGTGTACCCTGCCGTGCTCCGGCCCCTGGTTCCTGCATCTCAGTCACCTGCTTCACAGATTCTTATGACCGGACGGCGTGATCGCCGCGTTGTTCGGCACACAATTCACTGGTTCGCGATTTTTGATGGAGGCAGCATGAGATCACAAATGAAGGCGTTGGGGTGTGCCTTCCTGTTTGTCCTTGGAGCGCTGGTGGTGCCGGTTTCTCAGTCCGGCGCGCAGACCGTATACGGCAGCATGGCAGGAACGGTAACCGACCCGAGCGGCGCGGTAGTCCCAGGCGCAAAAGTGCAGGCGAAAAGCAATCAGTCGGGCACCACGTTTGACACCCAGTCGACCTCCGCGGGCTCGTACCGCTTTCCCGAGTTGCCCATCGGAACCTATGACGTAACCGTCAGCGCCGCAGGCTTCCAGCCGAAGACGCTCACCGGCGTTATCGTGAATCTGCAGATTACCAGCGCTCTCGACGTGTCGCTTGCTGTCGGCACCGCGACTCAGAGCGTCACGGTCAATGCGAGCGCGCCTACTCTGCAAACCGAGACGTCAGACGTCACAGGATCGGTAAGCGACCAGCAGTATCTGGACTTGCCACTGGCGCTCGGCGGCGTGGGAGCGTTGCGCTCGCCGGAAGCCTTCATCTTCCTGCTGCCGGGCAACACCGGACCGGGCACCGCAAACAGCCCGAATGGCATTTTCTTCAGCAAGATCGCCGGCGGCCAGGATTATGGATCCGAGGTTCTCATCGATGGATTGAGCCAGCAGCGCAGCGAGAACGGATCCTCGTTCGACGAGGAGGCGCCATCGGTTGATGCGCTCCAGCAGCTCACCGTAACCGAGGCCGTGCCGCCGGCAGAGTACAACCGGACGACCGGCGGGTTCGAGAATTTCGCTACGAAGAGCGGCACGAACACCTTCCACGGTGAGGCGTATGAGCTGCTGAAAAACACGGCGCTGGATGCGAATCTCTGGTTCAACGGGGGCAATGAGGCGCTGGCCTGCTCCGGCAGCAACGACACGCCCGCGTGCCGATCAACCTATACTACCCCGATTGATCGCAAGAATGACTTCGGTGGAACGTTAGGCGGCCCGATATGGATTCCGAAGGTCTACAACGGGCGGGATAAGCTGCTGTTCTTTTTCAGCTGGGAGCAACTCAAATTCAATCGGGGCGCCACCACGACAACGACGGTGCCGACGGCGCAGGAACTGGGCGGTGACTTCTCCAACCCAGCCATCTACAACACGAGCAATGTTGTTGGAACGAACCCCTGCGACGGAACTCCGATTTACCAGGGTCAGATCTTCGATCCCTCCACTACGAAGGTCGTCAACGGGGTCGAGTGCCGCACTGCGTATCCGGGAAACAAGATTACGAGCGGGTTCTCAAGTGCGGCGACAAAACTCCTGGCGTACTTTCCGCCGCCTACGAATCCGACCGCGGTCTTCAACAACTTCCAGTTCGTCAGCAGTTCGCCACTGACCAATACCACCTACACGGTGCGCATTGATGCGAACGTGACGGCAAAGCATAAAATCTGGAGCTCGTACAGCACCCGTGACAACAATCTGATTACCGGAACCCCGCAGTACCTGCCCTATCCGATTGACTTTGCCACCTGGAAGCAGGACTTCGAGACGCACTTCTGGCGTCTCGGCTGGGACTATTCGATCACGCCGACGCTGCTGAACCATCTGATCGTGGGATCGAATCGCAGCAACAGCAAGAACTATGCCGAGCCGATCCTCTCCAATACCAACTGGTTCCAGACGGTTGGGATCGGGAATGCTGTCTCGAAAAACTTCCCGGTGATCACGAACGGGTTCACCGCGCAGGAAGGCATGCCGAACAACGGCGACAACGTCGACAACGGCTTGCGCGTGGTCGAGAGCATCGCATGGCAGAAGGGTCAGCACAGTCTCACGATCGGCACCGACGACCGCTATCAGCAATACACACCGCTGGCCGGAGACTCACCGACGATTAACTTCTGCACGTCACAAACCGCGGCCGATCCGAACCAGCCGCAAACCGGCAACGGCCTGGCCAGCGAAGAACTCGGCCTCGCCTGCAACGGAAATCAAAACGTCTTCGCGCACCAGTCCCGATGGATTTCCTGGTACTACTCCGGATACGTACAGGATGACTGGAAAGTCAACAAAAGCCTGACGCTGAACCTGGGGGTGAACTACAGCGTCGATGTGCCGCGGCACGAGGCGGACAACTTCACCTCCAACTTCAGTCCTACGGCCATCGATCCGGAATACGGCGTGCCCGGTGCTCTGGTCTTCGGAACCACCTGCACGGGATGCAATACGAAATGGGCCGACACGTATTTCAAGGACATCGCCCCGCGCATCGGATTCGCGTATGCGCCCGGCTGGATGAACAACAAGACAGTGCTGAGCGGCGGCGCAGGCATCCTCTATGGACCGCTGCAGTATGACGATTTCGGTGGTTCGATGAATACCGGGTACAAGGCCAACCCCGTTTTCCCCTCGAAGAACGGATTTGACCCGTCGTTTGAGATCGACAACGGATTTCCGGCTTTCAACCCGCCGCCGAACCTCGATCCTGGCGTCTACAATGGCGCTTTCGTGCCAGGTTCCTATATCGAAAAGACCGCAGGACGGCCGGCGGCGATTTACGACTACGATTTGCAGGTCCAGCACCAGTTGGCGACCGATCTGATTATGACCGTCGGATTCGTCGGCAGCGAGGGCCAGAACCTGCAGGCGAATAATCAGAACATCAACAACATGCCTCTGAAGGACATTGCGCTGGGCGATGAGCTGAACGCAGGGTTGATGAACAATACGTACGGCGTTCCCGTTCCTTTCCCGGGCTACTTCAATCTGTGGGGCAATGGCGTTACGATCCAACAGGCGCTAAGGCCGTTCCCCCAGTATGACTTCATTGATTCAGGCTGCTGTCTGCAATCGACCGGACACTCGAGCTACGATGCGTTGCTGGTTAGCCTCAAGCGCCAATACCGCAACGGTCTGAGTCTGCAGCTCTCCTATACCTGGCAGAAAAATGAGAATGACACAGACAGCGCCCTGCCCAACACGAACCCCGGACAGCCGCAGGTGCAGGACCCTGCCAATCTGCATATGGAAAAGGCCATCAGTGTTCAGGACGTGCCGCAGACCTTTGTGGCCAGCTACGTCTATGAACTGCCCTTCGGCAAGGGCAAAGCCTGGGTCAGCAACGGACCGCTCTCCTACGTTGTTGGCGGGTGGAAGATCGGCGGCGTCCAGCGCTACCAGTCCGGCCAGCCGATCGCGTTCTGCTGTTCGAGCGGAATTCCGGGATGGCAGCAGGCCATTCGTTACGATGAAACCGGCGCACCGCTCAAGAGCACGGTCTACCGCAGCGGATGGAAGCATCTGAACCCGTTCAACACAGCGAACGGCACCGATCCCGGTGTCAACAGCTTGTTCGAGGGAGCAGTGGACAATCCGGCGCCGGCATATACTTCCGGAGCGGCCCAGCCGGCCTTCGTGGATCAGAACCTCGAGAAATACCGAAACGGGGGCCCCTTCAAACTGGGCGACACCCCCCGCGTGACGAATATTCGCATGCCGGCATGGATGAATGAGGACTTCAGCGTGCTCAAGGAAGTGCCCCTGCACGAGACGCTGAATTTCGAGATGAAGTTCGAATTCCTGAACGCCTTCAACCGGCACCTCTACGGGACACCCGATACCAACCCCGGAGACTTCACATTCGGGATACCGACGTATCAGGCGAACTCGCCGCGCAGCATCCAGGTGACAGGGAGGCTCCTGTTCTGAGGATGTGTACCGCGTAGGCGCCGAACACAACTGCAGAGGCCGCATGCCCGATGGACACGGTGAACATGCGGCCTCCTGCCTTCCAACGGGAGCTTCGCCGGCGCGCAGCCTGGGTGCGCGAAACCGCATCGGCTTTGTCCTGTCCCATCAAAGCGAAGAAGCCGCGTTCTACCCGGGCGGAAGACAATCTCCCGACCGCAATCAGCAAGGACGACATTGGCGCGCTAGATTGGATGTGAGAGAGCCCAATGCATCGATGGACGCGCATTGAAGTGATGATGGCCGCAGGACTCCTTGTGGCGGCAACGGGAACCCTGGCACAATCGGCGCTTCCGCCGGAAGTAGACTCGCTGATGCGCCAGGGCGCCGCAGCCATGCAGGCGGGAAGAGCCGGCGAGGCAGAAGCAAGCTATTCCAGGGTAACGGAGGAAGCTCCGACCTTTGCACCGGGATGGCTCGATCTTGGACTGGCGCAACTCAGGAGCGGCCACCTGAATCCAGCCATTGAATCGATGCGTCACGCTCTCCAGCTCGATCCATCGGCGCATGGAGCGCATCTCTTCCTCGGCATCGCTGAGTATCAAACCAACCATATTCCAGAAGCCCTCACCGATCTTGATCAGGCCACTCAGGAGGACGCCGCCAATCCGCAGGCGTTTCTCTGGCTCGGCATTGTGGAACTGAACACCGATCATCCCGACGAGGCCGTCGGCCCGCTGGATCGCGCGGCGGAACTGGCCCCTTCCGATGTGGGGATTCTCGATTATCGCGTGCAGGCGCACATGGCGGTGGCGCGCGAGAGTTACACCCGGATCTACCAGCTCGATCCGGGCTCGTGGCGGCTGCATCGGCTGAACGCTCAGATCGATGCCCAGGCGCAGCAGCATACCCAGGCCATTGACGAGTATCAGCAGGCCATCCACATCGCGCCGAAGCAGGCGGATCTCTACGAAGGCCTGGGGTGGGAGTATCGGGCGACCGGCCAGCTGAGCCTGGCAGAGAAAGCCTTCGACGAGCAGCTGCGGCTCACTCCCGGCAACCCCATCGCGATGTACAACCGGGCCAGCGCTGCGGTGGATGCCGGACAGGGCGCGGAGGCGATACCGCTGCTGGAGCAGGTGGTCAAGCTCTACGGTCGCCCTACCGTTGCTGATTACTATCTGGCGCGGGCCTACGCCGCAGCGGGCAAAAACCAGCAGGCTGCCGCCGAATACGAGAAAGCGACCACGCTCGAGGGCGAAACGGCGCAGCGCTCGTGGTACGGCCTTGGACAGGTCTATAAGGAGCTGGGCCAGACCGCACAGGCGCGTGCAGCAGTGGAAAAATTTCAGCAACTGCACAATGCCGCCGTGCAAGCGCGCGCGAAGGATATTGAAGACTGGCGGAAGCTGAACGCAGCGGCAGGAACACCGGCTGCCTCCACGCCGCCCCCACAGTGACCGGAAGGGAAGGAAGAGGAGAGCAGGCATGAGTCGAGGCAACAAAGGGTTCCGAGCAGGGCTGGCGGTGGCTGTCGTTGCGCTGTCCGGAACGGCGGCCACGGCGCAGGTCACCGTGAATCAGCCGATTCCCCGGGTGGCGACGATTCGTGTGGATGCAGCCCACTCGGCAGGCGCGGAGATTCCGCGCACCATCTTCGGTACCTTTCTCGAGCCGATCGGCAACTCCACCTACAACGGACTTTGGGCCGAAATCCTGGAGAACCCGAGCCTCGAGATGGGCTTGTGGGACGCGAATCATATCCGGCAGATGCTGGCGGCCGATCCGGCGCTGGGCCGCGCCTCCGATCTGGATTTACCCCTGCCCTGGGAGCCTCTCGATTACGGTGAGGGAAACCGCTACGAACTCCGCTATGGGGACGCGGCCAATTCCTGGATGTCGCTCCGCATCCTGGGCGTGCCTGGCCAGCCCACCGGGATTCGGCAGCAGGTCTATCTGCCGGTGCAGAGGACGCTCGCCTACAACGGCAGCCTCTATGCGCGCCACGTGAGCGGGCCGACGGGACTGGAAATCTCCCTGCGGCCGCGCAATGGATCGGAAGTGCTGGCGCACGCCCATGTTGACGCGGGCGCGACCGCGTGGACCAAATACACCTTCGAGCTCACATTGCCCGAAGATAAGCTGCACCGCCTCGATCCTGCTGACTTTGTGGTGCAGGTGACGGACGATGAGGATGTGGATGTCGACGAGTTCTCGCTCATGCCGAACGATGCGCTCGACGGCCTGGATCCCGATGCCGTGGCGATGGCGAAGGCGCTGGACACCCCGCTGGTGCGGTTCGGCGGCAACTTCACCTCGTTCTATCACTGGCAAAACGGAATTGGGCCCCGCGATAAGCGCGTCAGCATGCGCAACCAGGCGTGGGGCATCCCCGAGTACAACACCTTTGGAACGGACGAACTCCTGCATTTTTGCCGGCTCATCGGCGCTCAGCCCCAGGTGGCGCTCAATCTGGGCAGCGGCACTCCCGACGAAGCAGCCGCATGGGTGAAGTATATCGACGACCATTGGCCTCAGCCCAGTGGGCTGCTGTGGGAGTTAGGCAATGAGTTATGGGGTAACTGGAACTTAGGCTATCCCACGCTCGGGCAGTTAGCGGCCAGAACTTTGGCGTTTAGCCAGGCCGTACGAAAGGTTGATCCGCAGGCAAAACTCATCGCCACCGGCGCTGATCCCGACGGGTTTGAGCGGTGGAACGCCGCCCAGCTCGGGAATCCCGCCGGAACTTTCGATTACTTGTCTACGCACTTTGTCGTCACGAATACCGACACCCAAATGCCGCGCGCATCGGCGGACTTCGTGGATGCGGCGTCGTTTGCCCTGCCGGTGGAACTGGGCCACCGGCTTGAGCAACAGCAGCAGCAGATCGACGCAATTCCCTCTTTCGCGCATAACGCTCACATTGCGTTTACCGAGTGGTTGTTTATTGGGCACCGGCCATGGACGCCGAACTTTACGAATATGGGGGGCGCGGTCGACACCGCGGGGTTCCTGAACATGCTGATGAGCCACGCAGGAATCACTCCCATCTCGGACATGACGGGCATCATGGAATTCGCGGGCATCTGGAAACAGCGCGGGCAAGTCTATGCGGCGCCGGGCTACTGGGCGCTGCGCATGTATTCGACCGCGCACGCATCGCGGCCGGTGAGCGTGGAGACCGAGAGCGGCAACTACTCCGTGGCGCATGGCGTGGGACGGTTGCCGGAGATCGCCCACGTTCCGTACCTGGACGCCTTCGCCGCGCTCAATGATGCGGGCGACCGGCTCACTCTGTTCTGCGTCAACCGCAGCCTCACGACTGACATTCCCGCGGATGTTCGCGTCGATGCGTTCCCGGCGGAAGGCCGGGCCCGGGTGCAAACGCTGCACGCCGATACGATCGATGAGTCCAACGATGAGAATGAACCGGACCGGGTGGTTCCTGAGAAGACGGAGGAGGCCGTGAACGGCGGTACGCTGCACCACACCTTTCCGCGGGCAAGCGTCACCGTGATCACGCTGGAGCGGAGCCGATAAGGCTCGCCCCGCACACTCCGTTCGATTGGTTATTGCGGCAGGAAGATGCTGATGCAGGTTCCTGTGCGGTCCGGCCGGGTCGAGGTCCGCAGCCGAATGCTGCCCTCATGGCGCAGGATCATTCCGCGGCTCACCCACAGTCCCAGCCCGGTACCTTTTTCCCCTTTGGTCGTAATGAAAGGGTTAAAGATGCGGGATCGCACAGAGGGGTCGATGCCGCAGCCATTATCGGCAATGCTGACGCGAACCCCTCGCCTCCCCTGCGCCGAACCGGTGCTGCGATGCAGGTGTACCCAGAGATCCGTCGCCCCCGCGTCGATCGAGTTCGCAATCACGTTATGAAATACCTGCTGCAATTCTGCGGCGTATCCCGAGATCATCTGGGCCGTGCGATACCGCCGATGCACGCGCAACTCCGGTATCCGGATGGCATGGACATCGACCGAGACGTTGAGAAGTTCGCGGAGATCGACCCTGACAGGCTTGCCGTTCTCCCGATAAAAAGCGAGGGTTTGGCGCGCGATGCGCGATACCCGTCCTATCTCCGATTCGGCGAGCGACAGCAGATGCGTGGACTCCCGCGAAAGCTCCTGATTGCGCAGAAGGAAGAGCAGGTTCGTCACCGCTTCCAGCGGATTGTTGATCTCGTGTGCGATAGCCGCTGCCATGCGGCCTGCCGACGCGAGTCGCTCCGCCTTTTGCAGGACCTCTTCTATGTGCTTTTCGTCTGAAAGGTCCGTGACGAAGATTGCGAACCCTGTCGACTGCCCGACAGCCGTCAGTTCGGTAATCTCGATGCGCGCGGGGAAAGCTCGACCGTCCCTCCGCGGTACGTGAAATTCCTCTGCGTGGATTCCCTGGCGGCCACGCTTCAGAAAACTCTCATCCAGAAAAGGAATGAATTGTGTCACTGGGCAGTCCAGCAGTTCGTGGCCTGAATAACCCAGCTGGTTGCACAGAGCTTGGCTGACAAAGCGGCATCGTCCCTCGGCGCTGGTTACGCAGAGACCTCGCGTCTCTGCGTTCAGAATGGCCTCGATCTCCTCCGGCCCCAGAGAAAGGTATGCGGACCCGGCCTTCTCCGGCTGCCGCAACTCTGCCTGTCGATGTTCCATCCCGAATACTTCGCTCACGAAGTTACGCTCGCCATGCCCTGATTGACACTCAGCCAGTACTGCTTCACGAACTGGATCAGCCGGTTGACTTCATCGGGATCGGGGGTCTTCACCAGATAGGAATTCGCTCCCTGCTCATAAGCCCGATTGATCGTGTCCGCGTCGTGAGCCGTTGCCAGGACCACCACTGGAATCTGGCGCAGCTCATGCATGCTGCGCATTTCTCTCAGAAACTCAAGTCCCGACATGCCCGGCAGCTTGAGATCCAGCAATACCAATCCAGGGAACTCGCCAGGATCGTCCAGGCTGATGCGCCGCCGCAGCCATTCCAGACCCGCCCTCGCGTTCAGCACGTGTTCAATGGATCCCGCAAACTGGGCGCGATCGAAGGCCCTCGTGATCAGCGCCGCATCGGCCGGATCATCTTCAATCAGGAGCACCCGTCGTGGAGTAACCTGATGGGTCCGTGCAACAGGCGCGTTTCCTGCACCCCCGCCGGCTGACGCCACCAGCGGAGGTTCACTGGACTGTATCCAGAAAGACTGAATCGCTCCGAGCAGCCTGATCATGTCGGCCTGCGTATCGGGCTTCACCGTGTAGGCATTGGCTCCGAGTTCGTACGCGCGGTTGATGTCCACCGCGTGCCGCGATGAGGTTAGCATCACGACCGGCGTTCGCCGCAGCGGCCGCATGTCCCGCCGGATCCACGACAGGACTTCGAAGCCGGATCGCCGCGGCAGCTTAATATCCAGCAGCACCAGAGTCGGCGAAGGATGCTCATCCCTGTCTGTATAGGGACCGGTGCCGTCCAGATAGGCGACAGCGTCATCTCCATCCCTGGCTCGCACCAGGCGCGCAGCCACTTCGGCTTTGTCAAACGCCCGGCGGATCAGCTTGCTGTCCGCAAGGTCGTCTTCTACGAGCAGAACGGTTTGATTCAATTCCTTACCTCCGGAAGCTCGATCCAGAACGTGCTGCCTTCGCCGGGAACCGATTCCAGTCCCACATCGCCGCGCATGCGCTGGATTCCTCGCTTCACTATTGCCAGGCCAATACCCGTCCCCGGATATTCTTCCTGGCCGTGCAACCGCTCGAACACCTGAAAAATTCGCTCCTGGTGTTCGAGCGCGATTCCAATACCCTTATCCCGAACAACGATGCGTACCCGGCCATGGTCCCGCTCCGCCGATACCGTGACATCCGGCTCAGCCCCAGGCGCGTGAAACTTGATCGCATTGCTCAGCAGGTTGCTGAGCGCCTGCACCAGTGTCTGGCTGTGAGCGTTCACGCGCAGTTCTCGCGGAACCTGTACTTTCAGCCGATCCGTTATTTCCGGTAGTTGGCCAATTGCCTGGTGGACGGCCTCGGCCACCGAAACGGGCTGCAACTCAAACTGAATCCGGCTCAGTCGGCTGAAGTTGAGCAGATCCTGTACCAGCCGGTTCATCCGCTTAGCCGCAGACGTGACTTCGTCCAGGTATTCCCGCCCGCCCGCATCGATGCTTGCGCCGTAGTCCTCAATAAAGGCCTGCGTAAATCCCTCAATCGCCCTCAGCGGCGCTCGCAGGTCGTGTGACACCGAGTAGCTGAATGCCTCGAGCTCTGCGTTGGTCTGCTCCCTCTCGGCCACCTGGATTTCGAGTTCCTCCGCATGCCGCCGGATTCTCTCCAGCAGGTTCTTCCGGTCGGTCACGTCCCGGGTGATCTTCGAGAACCCAATCAGCTCGCCTTGATCATCCCAAATGGGCGTGACCACCACACTGGCCCAGAATCGAGTTCCGTCTTTGCGAACGCGCCAGCCCTCGGACTCGTAATGCTCGTCTTCGCGCGCCGTCTGGAGCACGCGCTCCGGCAATCCCGCTGCCCGGTCTTCCGGCGTGTAAAAACGCGAGAAGTGTTCGCCGAGGATCTCGTAGTCCCTGTAACCCTTGATGCGCTCCGCTCCCGCGTTCCAGCTGGATACGTGCCCTTTCGCGTCGAGCGAGAAAATCGCATAATCCGAGACGCCCTCGACCAGAAGCCTGTATCGCTGTTCGGCCAGTCGCCGCTCGGTCAGGTCGCGGGTGATCTTTCCGAATCCGATTAGCTTGCCCGCTTCGTCCTCGACCCGCGTGATGATCACGCTGGCCCAGAACCGGCTGCCGTCTTTGCGAATGCGCCAGTTCTCATCCTCGAAGCGGCCTGTCTGCGCCGCTACCTTCAGTTCATATTCCGGTTTTCCCGCCTGCTTGTCGGCTTCCGGATAGAACACGCTGAAATGTTTTCCGATGATCTCCGGGGCAGAGTATCCCTTGATGCGCTCGACGCCTGCGTTCCAGGAAACGACATTACCCTCGGTATCGAGGAGGAAGATCGCGTAGTCGCGGAGGCCCTCGACTAATCTGCGGAAGACGTTTTCCGATTGCAGGGTGAGGGTTCGCTCGTGTCGTGACGCCTGCTCCCTCGGGAACATGTTTCTGACCACTCCTTGGCTCCGCCGAACGCCGGGCGAAGCTGCAGCGATTCTCATGAGATGCAGGATTGAGCAGCACGTCCAGAACGTACTACCTGCGTAACTAAACTTAGCTAAGGGTTGAGACGCGTTCAGAACGATACGGGAGGTAAGTCAGCGGCTGGAAATGACGCAAACTGCTTTTTTCTACCGGGTCCAACGAATCTGCCGAAAATAGCATCCAAACTTCCAGCTTATTCTGCAAATGTTGTTGGCGGGAGCGCGGCCTCTGCGCAGCGAGAAGGCTGGCGATTCGATCTCGTTGTTCCTAAATGGTGTTCCCATGGCGGCTCGCTGCTACCATCGGAGGCGAGAGCCACAGGGGCAGGCGGACGAGCATGCCGGCACAATCAGAAACCTTCACGAAGGATCGATTCGGGGGGCGCTACCCCACCAGCCATGAACAGAGGACAGGACGGCCCTGGGACGCGTCGTATCAGGACGGACCTGCACCCTGGGATATCGGCCACCCGCAGCCCGCAATTTTGCGGCTGGCAACGACGCGAAAATTGGCCGGACCGGTGCTCGATGCGGGCTGCGGAAGCGGCGAGCACACTCTGCTTCTCGCCTCGCTGGGACTGGCGGTTCTTGGCATGGATCTGGCAAAAACGGCTTTGGCCATGGCCCGCAGCAAAGCCAGCGAACGGGGCCTTGCGGCGGACTTTGTCCTGGCCGATGCGCTTCAGTTGGAGCGCTTAGGGCGCAAGTTCCGGACAGTGCTGGATTGCGGACTGTTTCACACCTTCAACGCCGATGAGCGTCGGGGATACGTTGCCAGCCTGGCCCGTGCGACTGAGAAGCATGGAAGTTTGTATGTGCTTTGTTTCAGTGATCGCGGCCCGGATACCGGTCCGCATCCGGTCAGCGAAGCAGAGTTGAGAGCCGCATTTACGCCCGTCTGCGGATGGAAAATCGCCGACCTTGCACCGGACCGAATTCAAACGCGATTCCATGTCGACGGCGCCCCGGCCTGGCTGGCAAGCATCCAGCGAAACTAGATCGCAGCCCCGGTAAGCTGCAGGCCGAACGATACCGCCGCACTGTGGGCCGAAAACCTGCATGTTAGTATCTGCCGGGTACATATTCCGAAGAATCTGGCAGAGCATCGAGACAACGGCAGCCAGGCGATAGCTGACGATGAGCGCAAAGAATTCAGGTGAAGTCCTGCCGTTGACGCGGCGCCAGGCGATGCAAGGCATGCTGGGCGCGGCCATGGCCGCGATGCTCCCTCCCACCGCTCTTGCGGATTCGGATGCCCTGGGAACGGCAGGAGTACGGCCCGAACCGCCTGCAGCAACTCCGCAACGCATGCACGCATTCTGTGATAATTGGCGATTTCATCGCGGCGATGTATCAGGTGCCGAGGCTCCCGATTTCGACGCGTCGGCCTGGCGCATCCTCGATGTGCCACACGACTGGAGCATCGAAGACATTTCGCCGGCTTCAGGCGCGCCAACTGACGCAATCTGGTCGGAAGGGGCGCACGACTTCCGCACCGGACCCTTCGACCTCTATGCGAGCGAGGGGCAAGTCGCCACAGGGTGGACCGTCGGCGGAATGGGCTGGTATCGAAAGACCTTCCCCCGGCCGGACGTTCCGTCCGGCGGCAAAGCCGAAGTTCGCTTTGAAGGCGTCTACATGGACAGCGACGTCTGGCTGAACGGCGCGCATCTCGGCAGCCATCCGTATGGCTACACAGAATTTGCGTTCGATCTGACCCGGCACCTGCGCGAAGGTCAGAACACCATCGCGGTGCGAGTCAATAACGCCGGCAAAAACAGCCGCTGGTACTCGGGCTCCGGAATCTATCGCAAAGTCTGGCTGACCGTGCAGGGCGACCTGCGTATTCCCGCTTACGGCGTTTACGTCACGATGCCTGAGGTGGCCGCAGAAATGGCTCTGGTGAATATCGCCGTCACGGCGGAGAACGGAGCAGGGAGGTCCAGGAATGCCAGCGTGAGAGCACGTCTCATCGGCGCGGACGGCTCGCTCGCGGGCGAAACACAGCAACCGGTGATCGTCCCGCCAAATGCGTTCGTGTCGGCCATATGCGAACTTCGGTTGGAGAATCCTCGCTTATGGTCGCCAGGCGATCCTCACTTGTACCGCGCAGAGGTTTACGTCGACGCGGACGGCGGCGCGGCGGATTCCACGTCTCTGTCCATCGGCGTGCGCAAAGTCGAGATTGATGCTGCCCAGGGGCTCCGCATCAACGGCGAAAGAGTCAAGCTGCGCGGCGGATGCGTGCATCACGATAATGGCCCGCTCGGCTCCGCATGCATCCCGCGCGCGGAAGAACGCCGCGTCGAGCTGCTGCACGCGAATGGTTTCAACGCAATCCGCACCAGCCATAATCCGCCGTCTCGCGATTTCCTCGATGCCTGCGACCGGCTCGGGATGATCGTGATCGATGAGGCTTTCGACTGCTGGGAAATAGGCAAGAACCCCGACGACTACCACCTGTATTTTAAAGACTGGTGGCAGCGCGATCTTGCCAGCATGGTCCTCCGTGATCGGAACCATCCCTGCGTCATTCTCTGGAGTATCGGCAACGAAATCAATGAACGCGCCGAGCCACGCGGCGTTGAGATGGGAAAGGAACTCGCCGCCTGCGTGCACTCGCTCGATCCCACACGCAAAGTGACCGCCGCAATTTGCCATGCCTGGGACCATCCCGGCCAAACCTGGCAGGATCTGCAGCCGGCTTTCAGTTATCTCGACGTGGGCGGCTACAACTACGAGTTCGGGGAATATGCCAACGACCACGCGAAGTATCCGGACCGGGTCATGGTGGGCACAGAATCCTTCCCTGTGCAGGCTTTCCAGAACTGGGCGGCGATTGAGAGCGACAGCTGGGTCCTGGGCGATTTCGTGTGGACTGCGATCGACTATCCTGGCGAGTCGGGCCTCGGCCGGACAGAAATCCAAAGCCAGCCTGGACCGATCGGCCAACTGGGCTCGTATCCGTGGTTCAACGCGTATTGCGGCGACATCGATCTCATCGGCAACAAGAAGCCGCAGTCGTATTTTCGCGACGTTGTGTGGCGGCGCAGCCCGGTTGAAATGGCGGTGCAGCGGCCGGTGCCGCGCGGCTGGACCCAGCACCTGACCAAATGGGGCTGGAGCGACGAGCTGCGCAGCTGGACCTGGCCCGGCTTGGAGGGCTCGTCGATGGTCGTGCGCGTCTATACAAGCGGCGACCGCGTCCAGTTGATGCTGAACGGAAGGGAAGCGGAATCGAAGAAGCTGACCGAGAGCGATCGGCTGACCGCCGAGTTCACCGTCCTCTATACTCCTGGCGAACTGAGAGCCGTGGCCTGGCAGGGCGGGAAGCAAATCGGCAACATCGCATTCGTCACTACCGCGCGCGCGAACAAGCTCGTCCTGAGCGCGGATCGGATGAGCATCCGGGCCAGCCGCGACCATTTGAGCTACGTCACGGCGACGGTCACAGACGCCGAAGGCCGCCCGCTGCCGGACGCCGTCGTCCCGGTTTCGTTCTCAACCAGCGGCGCTGGCGAAATCGCCGCTGTCGGCAATGCCAATCCGAAAGATGTGGCCAGCTTCCGCCAGCCACGCCGCGACACGTTCCACGGCCAGTGTCTGGCCATCATCCGCCCGACCGGCAAGCCAGGATCGATTGAGCTTCGCGCCGAATCTCCTGGACTCGAGGGAGCCACGATCCGGCTACAGGCTGGTGCTTAATCGCCACTCAGGATCCCTGTGTTGCGGAAACCGAAGGCCGCGCCTCAACTGGCCGGCTCGTGATCGTCAACTGCGCCGCAGTTAGCTCCGGGCCATCTCCTTCGTCCTTCATTGCCTCGATCCGAATCGCGCCCGGTTGCTTCGTACTCTGAATGATGACCTGAGCGAGTCCGTTAAACAGAGATCGTTTCGGCGCCTGATCGCTCTCCTGGCAATTTGGGTCGCCATTCCCCACGCCAATGAGCTTGCCTGGCCCCGAGAGAGTGAACGCGATGCGGTTGTCCGCGATCGGCACCGGTCGCCCTTCCTTGTCCAGCGCCTCCACTTTCAACATGGCAACGTCTTCGCCATCGGCATCGATCTCGGTGCGATCTGCCGTCAGCCGGATGCCTGTGGCCGGGCCGGTCGTTGCGCGCTTCTCCGTGAGAACCATCTTGCCATTCCTGGATCCGCGAGCCTCAATGCCGCCGGGCTCGTAGCGCACCTTCCATTCCACGTGGCCAAGAGGAGGAACCTTCTGGCTGCCCACGCTCTTTCCGTTTACCAGCAACTCCACCTCTTCGAGGTTTGAATAGACCCAAACCGGAATCTCATCGCCTTCTCGGCCCTCCCAGTTCCAATGCGGGAAAAGATGCAGCGACGGCTCCTTTCCCCACCAGGCTTTGTAGTAGAAGAAGTAATCCTTCGGAAAGCCGCACATATCCACGATGCCGAATTGCGAGTTGATCGAGGGCCATCCGTACGGAGTCGGCTCGCCGCGATAATCGAACCCTGTCCACGCGAAGCCACCTGCTTCCCATTCGCGCGTGCCATAGAACGTCCACCAGGTCTCCGGTGTTTCGCCCCACGGCACGACGCCGGTATAGCTGTTCACCGTATTGCGCAACGGATCGGTCGAATACACGCCGCGCGTGCTGATCGCGCTTGATGTCTCCGATCCGTAGATGGCCCGCTTCGGATTCTTCGCGTGGTACGCATCCGGATACTCGAGGTTGTAATTGAACCCGATGATGTCCAGCGCCTCGCTCACGCCCTTCTGGTTGTTCCCGTTCACGGCGGCTGAAACAACCCGCGTCGGATCGAGCTCATGGCACCGATCCACCATCGATCTCGCGATCGCCGCCCCTTGTTCGGCCATCGGGCCCTGCAGCAGCCACTCCTCATTGCCGATCGACCAGATGATGATCGATGGCGAATTCCGGTAGCGCTTCACCATCCATTCCAGTTGCCGCAGCCCTTCGGGATTGGAACTCATCTGTCGCGTCTCGCACATCATCAGCATGCCCATGCGGTCGCACGCGTCCACCCATTCCGGCGTGGGCATGTTGTGCGAAGTCCGCACCGCATTGCAGCCCATCTCGCGCAGCACGCCGAGCCGGAACCACTGCAGCCGGTCGGGCACTGCCGCGCCCACGCCCGCATGATCCTGGTGATTGCAGGTTCCCTGGATTTTCAACGGTTGCCCGTTGAGCGAGAAGCCCTTCTCCGCATCGAACACGGCGGTCCGAATTCCGAAGCTCACGCGTTCCGCGTCCCGCGCTGTCCCATCGCTCTCGATCGTGACAATCGCCGAATAAAGATTTGGCTCGTCTACGGACCAGAGTGCAGGATTCCTGATCTCCGCAGTCGCGCTGTACGCAGCCGATCCTCCGCCCGAAACGGACTGTGCGGGCGCTTCAGCTGTCGCCGCCACTGCGCCCTTCGCGTCGACGATCTTCCAGCTCACCTTCGCATTCGCAGCCAGCTGGGCCTCATTCTCGACCCTCGCAGCCAGAGCCAGCTTCGCCGATCCTCCGCTGATGGACGAACGCACCGTGCTCTCCCACTTGCCCAGATGAACGGCGTCGGTCTTGGTCAGCCACACGTGACGGTAAATGCCTGCGCCCTCGTAGAACCAGCCATCGCCGAAGCTGGCATCGACGCGGAGAACGATATAGTTTTTCTCGCCGTACGCGAGAAAGTCGCTGAGATCAAAGCGGGACGGAGCATAGCCGTTGTCATTGCGCCCAATGAAGCAGCCGTTGACGAACAGCAGAATGTCGCGGAAGGCGCCGTCGAATTCCACCCAGATGCGGCGTCCCCGGTCGCTTGCCGGAACGTCGAACTCGCGCCGGTACCAGCCCACGCTCGTCTCTGGAAAGCGGCGGCCCAGCGGCTTGTATCCATGCGACTTCAGCGAGTTGTCTCCGCCGCCCGAATCATCGTGGACGAACGGGAGCTCGACCGCCCAGTCGTGCGGCAGGTTCAGCGCGCGCCAGCTCGAATCGTCATACCCCGCCTTCGCGAATTTGAAATCTCCCGTCTTGCTGAAGTCGCTCTGCCCGTATCCGAATCCCAGATCCTTCGACGGATCGTTGCCATTGCCGAACTTAAACTTCCAGCCGAAGTCGAACAGCAGTTGTTCACGCGGCGCAACCGCGGACAGGGCAGCGGCCGAGCCCCCTGGAATATCATCCGCCAGCAGAGCAGCGGTGCGCGCGAAGGCGGAGCGGGCAGCCAGGGAAGAGGCGGAAACGGCGAGCCCGGAGGCGAGAAGGTCACGGCGAGTGATGAATGGCATAGAGCTCCCAAAGATAGAAAAAACAGAATACGCGCCCGGAGGGGATTGCGTGGCTTTTCGGCCACGCTCCAGTCGAAATTTCCTGCGCGAATGCTCGGCAGAGAGGTCTTGTATAGTGGACATCGCTTCATCTGGAGTGGACTGCCAATGTCAACGATCAATCCTCGCGGCCTCACCACGCTTCTCGTCTCCGCCGCCATGACGCTCCCGCTCGCGGCGCAGGTACAAACTGAGCTCCCGCCGATTGTCGCCGGCGCGAAGCCGGTGATGGGCGAGCACATCAAAATCCACGGCACCTCGCTCGAGGGCAACCTCGAAGGCGAGGCCGTCGACCGCGACGTGATCGTCTTTCTGCCGCCGAGCTATTCCAAAGACAAGCATCGCCACTATCCCGTCGTGTACGCTCTCCACGGTTTCTCCATCGGAGCGGAGCAGTGGACGCACGAGATCCATGTACCGCAGACCATCGAAGGCGCCTTCGCGCAGGGTGCGAAGGAGATGATCGTGGTGCTGCCCGACTCGAAAACCGCCTATGGCGGCTCGATGTATTCCAGTTCCGCGACCACCGGCAATTTCGAAAAATTCATCGCCCGCGACGTCGTGGCGTACATCGACGCTCACTACCGCACCATCCCCGACCGCCTCAGCCGTGGTTTGGTCGGCCATTCCATGGGAGGCTATGGCGCGAGCCGCATCGGCATGAAGTATCCGGATGTCTTCGGCAGCCTCTACATCATGAGTCCCTGCTGCATGTCGCCGCGGCCCGCGGGACCAGCTCCTGGCCTCGACGCGCAGAAGTTTGCCGACGCCGAAAGGAAGTTCGAGGCGGAGATAGCGGCCATGAAATCCCCGGCCGATGCGGCAGACCTGCCGTTCTTCAGCAAAGCGCAGCTTGCGTCGGCGGCTGCGTGGTCACCGGACCCGAAGAATCCGCCTCTCTTTTTCGATTTGCCCATGAAGGAAGGCCAGCCGCAGCCGGAGGTGCAGGCGAAGTGGACGGCCAACGCACCGCTGTCCTTCATCGATCAATACATCGACAACCTGCGCCAGTATCGCGCCATCGCCATCGACGTAGGCGACCAGGACGGCCTGCGCTTCGATACGCAAAAACTGCACGCAATCCTCGACAGCTACGGCATCAGGAATACATTCGAGCTGTATCACGGAACTCACACCAGTGCGGTTGCCGACCGCTTCCAGAACCACGTGCTGCCCTTCTTCAGTCAGAACCTGTGCGCAACAAAGGGGTGCGAGTAAATCGATTCTCTCTACACCCCAGCCTGGAAATTTCATCAGCTCAACCGCTATGATGGTCCCCGCCATTGCAACTGCTGGAGGAAGCGCTTGAAAAGGATCAATCTGCGAATCGGGACAATTCTCACTGCGTGTGCAGGGATGCTTCTGCCTGCTGTCAGCACCAGGCAGGTCATGGCGCAGGACACCTCGACGCCGCCGTATCTGAATCCGGCATTGCCTCCCGAAGTGCGCGCGAAAGACCTGGTCAGCCGCATGACGCTCGAAGAGAAGGCGTCGCAGCTCGTGAATCAGGCGCGCGCCATCCCCCGCCTCAAAGTTCCCGCCTATGACTGGTGGAGCGAGGCGCTGCACGGCGTTGCCGTCGACGGCACTACCGAATTCCCTGAGCCAATCGGCCTCGCCGCGACGTTCGATGCGCCTGGCATTCACGCCATGGCCGTCGACATTGGGACCGAAGGCCGCATCGTGAACGCGCAGTCGAAACAAGACGGCGGCTCCGCCATTTTCCACGGCCTCGATTTCTGGGCGCCCAACGTGAATATCTTTCGCGATCCGCGCTGGGGCCGCGGCCAGGAGACGTACGGTGAAGATCCTTTCCTGACGGGGCGTATGGCCGTTGCGTTTGTGACCGGCATGCAGGGCGATGATCCAAAATACTACCGCGTCATCGCTACACCGAAGCACTTCGACGTGCACAGTGGCCCGGAGCCGACCAGGCACTTCGCCGACGTGGACGTGAGCCGGCACGACGAGCTCGATACTTACGAGCCCGCGTTCCGCGCCGCCATCGTCGATGGCCATGCGGGATCGGTAATGTGCGCCTACAACGCCATCAATGGGCAGCCGGCCTGTGCCAATCAGTACCTTCTCCAGGATTTGCTGCGCGGCAGTTGGGGCTTTCGGGGCTATGTCGTGTCCGACTGCGGCGCCGTCATCGACATCTTCAACGGTCACCGCTACCGCCCGACGCAGGCGCAGTCATCTGCCATTTCGCTTGAACGCGGCATGGATAACGAGTGTGCCGACTTCATCGCGAAGGTGAAGGACGACCACGATTACAAACCCTACATCGACGCCGTCCAGCAGGGATATCTGAGCGAGAGCGCCATCGACACGGCACTGGTCCGACTCTTCACGGCGCGCGTCCGGCTCGGCATGTTCGATCCTCCAAACACCGATCCGTATTCGAACATCGACCAGAAGGAACTCGACAGCGCCGATCATCGCGCCCTCGCCCGCAAGCTGGCCGACGAAGCGATGGTGCTGCTGAAGGACGACGGCACGCTGCCGCTCAAACCCGGCGTGCGAAACATTGCCGTGGTGGGCCCCCTGGCCGATCAGACGCGCGTTCTGCTCGGCAATTACACCGGGATTCCCACCCACACCGTCTCGTTGCTCGATGGCCTGAAGGCTGAATTTCCCAACGCGAAGATCACCTATGTGCCCGGCACACAATTCCTGCGCAACGACGGTAGTCCCGTGCCGAACAGCCTGCTCACTACGCCCGACGGCAAACCTGGGCTCAACGCCGAATACAGCAACTGGGAAGGGATGGATTTAGGTCCCGGCGCGAAGCCCAGGCCGCTCGTCACCCGTGTCGACCCCAACGTGAATCTCAGCGCAGGCAATCTTCCCGCTGAGGCTGCCGGCAAGAAGTCCATTGGCGTGCAATGGACGGGATTTCTGACTCCGCCCGATTCCGGCGATTACCTCATCGGCATTCGCGCCGACGGCTTTGCCCGCGTGACTGCGGAGGGCAAGGAAATTGCTCAGGAATTCCGGACGCATGGCGTCGAAGCAAAAGTCGGCCGCGTTCATCTGGAGAAGGGGCAGAGAGTCGCCATCAGCGTGAGCTACGGGGCGACGGGCGCAGCTGAGCCGCAGGCCCAATTGATCTGGGCGCGCGTCAACAATGCGCCGTCGCCCGGGGCGATCGCCGCGGCGAAGCAGGCTGACGTCGTCATCGCCGCAGTGGGCATCACCAGCGAGCTGGAAGGCGAAGAGATGCCCGTCAGCGAGCCAGGCTTCCTGGGCGGTGACCGCACCTCCATCGATCTGCCACAACCGGAGGAAGATCTTGTTGAAGCCGTCGCTTCCACTGGCAAGCCGCTGGTCGTCGTTCTGATGAACGGCAGCGCGCTTGCCGTGAACTGGATCAGCGAGCACGCCAATGCCGTTCTCGATGCGTGGTATTCGGGTGAAGAAGGCGGAGCGGCCATCGCCGATACGCTCAGCGGAAAGAACGACCCCGCGGGCCGCCTGCCCGTCACCTTTTATAAAGATGTGAGTCAGCTGCCCAACTTTGAAGACTATTCGATGCACAACCGGACCTACCGCTACTTCACCGGCAAGCCGCTGTATCCCTTCGGCTACGGACTCAGCTATACCACCTTCAGCTACAGCGGGCTAGCCGTTCCGGATGCGCCAATCCACGCAGGCGATCCGGTTCACGCCACCGTGACGGTGACAAATAGCGGCAAAGTGGCGGGCGACGAAGTCGTGCAGCTCTATCTGAAGTTTCCGCCTGTTGCGGGCGCGCCGCGCATCGCTCTGCGCGGATTTGAGCGGGTTCACCTCGATCCGGGCGCAAGCCAGCAGGTCCAGTTCGAGCTCAGGAACCGCGACATCAGTATGGTCACCGACGACGGGCACCCCATCATCGCTGCGGGTGACTATACCGTGAGCATCGGGGGCGGCCAGCCTGACACCGGAGCGCCCGATGTCACCGGCCATTTCCACATCGACAGCCAAATTGCTTTACCGGAATAGCCTCCGCCCGCGGAAATCGGATCGCGATGGAAAGCGAAGGATCGGCATGAGCGACAGATTCGTCACCGTGATGGGCAGTTATGTGACCGATCTCGCCTTCTCTGCAGACAAATTGCCGGCGTGGGGTGAAACCTACATGGGCCGCACCTTCCGCGTGGGGCCGGGCGGTAAAGGATCGAATCAGGCCGTCGCCGCCGCGCGCGCCGGAGCCAGAGTCGGCATCATCAGCAAGGTCGGCCGCGATCTCTTCGGTGACATGGCCCGGCAAACCTGGCAGCGCGAGGGCATTGACACGCAATACGTCTTCGCGACGGATTCACCCACCGGCGCGGCGTCCATCGTTGTCGATGCCAGAACCGGAGAAAACTCCATCGTCGTGGTTCCCGGCGCATGCTATGAGCTGAATCCCGATGAAGTTGCGCAGTCCCAGCCGTTCATTGCCCAGTCGGCGATCTTCGTCACCCAGCTCGAACTGGCTCTTGCCACTGTCGAGTTCGGTCTGCAAATGGCAACGTCAATGGGCGTGCCGACCATCCTGAATCCAGCGCCTGCATGCGCGCTTCCCGAATCGATCTTCCACAGTTGCGACTATCTCACGCCCAACGAAACCGAGGCCGAAGCCGTCACGGGCGTGCGCGTTGTTTCAATTAAAGACGCTGAACATGCTGCCGACGTGCTGCTTGCACGCGGTGTCCGCAACGTCGTCATCACAATGGGCGCACAGGGTGCGTTCGTGAAAAACGCCAGGGTCCGCGAGCACGTCCAAGCCTTTCGCGCCGGTGATGTGGTAGACACCACCGGGGCCGGCGATGCCTTCACCGGAGGCCTCGCTGTTGCGCTCGCCGAGGGCCGCGACATCGCCGAGGCCGTACGCTTCGGTTGCGCCGTAGCGGGCATCTCCGTCACACGCAGCGGCACCGCGCCCTCCATGCCTTCCCGTCACGAAGTGGACGCCCTGCTCAGTGAAATCCAGCACTAGCCGGCAAGAGAAGTGTCCTCCGCAGAGCCTGCAAAACCCCGGCGGTGCAGGGTACTCAGTTACTCCCCGTACGGAACCCAAATGTTCTTCACCTGCGTCGCATGCTGCAGGAACCACCGGCCTTCCGCCTGCGTGGGATGGAACCAGTCGTACTCGTGTCCATCGTTGGTCCAAACCTGCTTCATATTCCCGATCGAAGCAGCGCGCACCATCGCCGCTTCTTCGTTGCTGCGGAAGCACCAGATCGCCTCGATTCCGTCATGTTCGGCAAGCGTCTTGCCCAGTTCCACCGGCCGCCCCGCCACCAGGTTCACCACCCCGGCGGGCAAATCGCTGGTATCGAATAACTGATACAACTCACCGATGATGAGTGGATAGTTTTCCGATGGCACCGCGACCACTGTATTCCCCATCGCAATGGCAGGCAGTACCAGCGACAGCAACCCCAGCAGCGGCGCGCGCGCAGACGCGAGAATCCCGATGGCCCCCACCGCTTCCGGAAGCGCAATCGTGATGTTGCGGCCCGGCGGATGATGCACGATCCCTTCGTATTTGTCCGCCCATGCCGCGTAACTGAAGATGCGCTGCATCGAAAGGTCGGCTTCCGCCGTGGCCTGTTCTTCGCCGACAGCCGCGGCGAGCCGATTGGCGATTTCATCGCGCCGCTGGATCATGTTCTCCGCGAGGTAATAGATCACCTGCGCGCGGGCATGCGCTGTCATGCGCGCCCAACCCGTCGCGGCGCGCGCCGCCTCCACGGCGTTGCGGATGTCCTTGCGATTGCCGAGCGGTGCTTCGCCAAGCAACTGACCTTCCCGCCCGTACACAGCAAACGAGTAGCCCGAGTCCGGACGGGCCTGCTTGCCGCCGATATATTGCTTGACGGTCCGGTCGATCGGCGACACCGCCGGCTCGAGATCCTCACCCACGCTCGTCTCAGCCCGACGCGGAGCCGCTGCAGCCGCCGGCAGACTGCTCAGCCAGTTCGGCGTCAGGTATTCCAGCATGCCTTCGCGGCCGCCTTCGCGCCCGTATCCGGATTCGCGATAGCCGCCGAACCCGCACGCCGCGTCGAACTGATTGGTGGAGTTGACCCACACCACGCCAGCCTTCACCAGGGCTGCAAGATCGAGTGCCACATTGATGTTCTCGCTCCAAATACTCGCCGCGAGCCCGTAAACCGTGTTGTTGGCTAATTCTGCAGCCTCCGCCGGCGTCCGGAAGGTCATCGCCGCGAGCACCGGCCCGAAGATCTCCTCCTGCGCCACCATCGCGGTCGGCGAAACACCCGTCAGCAGCGTGGGCGGAAAATACGATCCCTTGCCTGGCAGCGGATGGCTTGGCTGCCAGCAGGTTGCCCCCTCGGCGACACCGGCGTCCACCATGCGGCGAATGGCATCAAGCTGCACCGGGGAGACAATCGCGCCAATATCGATGGCCTTGTCGAGCGGATGCCCCACCCTCAATGTTTCCATCCGGGCGCGCACGCGCGCAAACAGCGTCTCGGCCACGCGTTCCTGCACCAGCAGACGCGAACCAGCACAGCACACCTGGCCCTGGTTGAACCAAATGGCGTCGACCAGGCCCTCTACCGCGGAGTCGAGATCGGCATCGTCGAAAACGACGAACGGCGATTTGCCGCCGAGTTCCAGCGACAGCTTCTTGTGCGAGTGTGCCGTCGCTTGCCGAATGATCCGGCCCACTTCCGTCGAACCCGTAAAGGCAATCTTGTCGATGCCAGGATGCTCAATGAGCGCCGACCCGGTCGCTGGCCCTCCGTTGATCACGTTCAGCACACCGGCAGGCAGGCCCACTTCCATGGCGAGTTCTGCGAACGCCATCGCGGTCAGCGGCGTATTCTCCGCCGGTTTGATGACCACTGTGTTGCCGGCTGCCAGGGCGGGCGCCACCTTCCACGCAAACATCAGCAGCGGAAAATTCCAGGGGATCACCTGGCCGACGACTCCGCAAGCGGTGTATCCGGGAAACTCCGCCTCCAGCAACTGCGCCCAGCCCGCGTGGTGATAAAAATGCCGGGCCACCAGGGGAATATCAATGTCCCGGCTTTCCCGGATGGGCTTGCCGTTGTCCATTGTCTCCAGCACGGCCAGCCGCCGTGAGTGCTTCTGCACCTGGCGCGCCAGCGCATAAAGAAAACGCGCGCGCTCATGTCCGCTGAGCGCCTGCCATCCAGGCAAAGCCTTGCGCGCAGCCGTCACCGCTGCATCCACATCCGCCGCGTTCGCGTCTGCGATTTCCGCCAGGGTGTCGCCGCTCGATGGATCGCTGGTCGCGAAGTACTCTCCGCCCGCCGGCTTCACCCACGCGCCGCCGATGAATGCGTCAAACCGGCGATGATGCCGCTCCAGCCATTGCACCGCTTCCTTCGGATCCTCCGGTGCGGCTCCGTATTCCATCGTGTGGAACTTTTCCGCAATGCTCACAGCGACTCCTTCCAGCGCTCGCAAATCAACTATGCCAACGGGTGACGGTAGGCGGCGGAGTAGCGGCCAGTCACATGGTGTTCCAGCTGCCGCTCGATATCCGCCAGCATGCCGCTGGCGCCGAAGCGAAACAGGGATGGCTCCAGCCACGACCGCCCCAGCTCGTCCTTCATCATCGCCAGCCAGTCCAGCGACTGCTTCGCCGTGCGAATGCCACCCGCGGGCTTGAATCCCACCGCCATGCCGGTCCGTTCGCCGTAGTCGCGAATCGCCCGAACCATGGTCAGCGAAACAGGAAGCGTCGCGTTCACCGACTCTTTTCCTGTGGATGTCTTGATGAAGTCCGCCCCCGCCATCATGGCCACCCAACTGGCGCGCGCCACGTTGCGCAGCGTCATCAAATCCCCCGTGCCGAGGATCGCCTTCATGTGCACGGGTCCGCAGGTCTCCTTAAACGCCGCGATCTCGTCATAGAGCGCCTGCCACTCGCCGTTGAAGACGTGCGCTCGCGTAATGACGATATCGATCTCCGACGCGCCTGCCTCCACGGAGCGGCGAATCTCCTCCACTCGCTCCGCCAGCGGCGACAGCCCCGCCGGGAATCCCGCGGAAACAGCAGCGACCGGAATCCCCGATCCCTCCAGCGCCTTCACGGCCGTCTCGACAAACGTGTGATAAACGCAGACCGCCCCAACGGTGAGGTGCAGATCCTCGATTCCAAGCCCTTCAATCAGGTGACGCTGCAGCGGGTTCCTTGCCTTGGCGCAGAGCCTGCGCACTCGTTCGGCAGAATCATCGCCGTTGAGCGTGGTCAGGTCCATGCAGGCGATCGCCCGCAGCAGCCACGCCGCCTGATTCTCCTTCTTGACCGTACGCCGCGTCACCAGCGTCGCCGCCCGCCGCTCCACCGCGCTGGTGTTGACGCGAACCTCTTCCACCCAGTCCATGCTGAGCGGGATGCGCCGATTCGGTTCAAGCGCGCGCCCGTGGAGAACTGCCGGGGCGGGGGCTGCGGTGTGATCTGTCACGGAATGGAGGGCCATCTTCTGTCTCCGCGGACCAGCAATGCGCGCGGCAACCACTGGCTGTACGCGTGCGCCTAAGCAGTGCGATCGCAACGCTGAGACAAGAAGGATAAATCCCCTACCTGCGCATAGCAACGCAGAAGAACGAAGCGGTGGGCCTCGATTCGGCGCTCAGCACAACGTGGATAGCCGGAGCGCCGCAGTGCCGCAACGCCAGCGCCGCGCCAATATGCCATCGAAGATATCGGATACCAGCGCGGCCGCGACCATCGCTGCCAGGGCTGGACCGCTCCAGTTACACTGCGCACCCGCCGCGACCAGAGGACCAAGCGCGCCCCGCGCGCCGCCCATCATGCAGGGAATTCTGGTTTTGCTCCATGAAATTTGCATTTGCGTTCTCCCGTGCATCTTGCCGATGGGAGAAGCGTGGAGCGGAGCAACGACGGCGCGAGCAATCGTGCAGACACTTTCCGGTCTGTCACAATCCCGCCCA
Organism: Acidobacteriaceae bacterium; assembly: GCA_036521315.1. Classification (GTDB taxonomy): domain Bacteria; phylum Acidobacteriota; class Terriglobia; order Terriglobales; family Acidobacteriaceae; genus Palsa-343. The sequence continues at coordinate 194,413 of DATDHZ010000086.1, read as the reverse complement.
CGCGGGATCACACGAGCGGGCGATTTCCTCCTGGGCGTTGTCCGCCAGCAGCGGATAGGCCACCAGCATCGGCTTCGAAGGAATCCCCGGCAGCGTTCGCGTCAGGCTGTCGCACAGGATGACGGAAGCCTGATCCAGCCCCCGCTCCCAGTTCGCCCGTCGCGCATCGCGGACCAGAAGGGCGTCCGGTGGAAGGCCCGCTGCAACCAGCATCGTCCGCGCGATGGAGAGAAACTCCGGCCACCGTGAGACGATGCCCACCAGGTGCCCGGAAGGCGCAGGCAGCCACGGCGCCAGCCACTGATTGGCGGAACGAATCGGCAAAACCACCAGTTCCGCGCCCGCGGGCAATGCACTCCGGACGGCAGCCGCCTTGCTCGGCCGGCAAAGATATACCGCCGCCGTTGCGCATCCCCCTGCCTTGCATTCCTCAATCGACATGCCGCTGACCGGCAGGGGACACAAGGGAGCCAGTTCGGCCAGAAGAATCGCGCGTAATTCAGCGTCGGGATCCACCAGCACCAGGCGTTCCGGAGGTGGGCTCGCCAGCCATTCGCTCAGCCGGCGGCGCACCACGGCTGGCGGAATCCGCATGCCGCGCAGCTCGCGAATGAACCGCGCGATGCGCATGTCGAGCTGCTGTTCCGGCGTCGGCGCCGTTTCCTTTTGCCGTCGAACGTAGACGCCGCTTCCATGCCGGCCCTCGGTCCATCCTTCTCGTTCCAGCTGCCGATAGCCGGCGCTGATTGTGTTCGGATGCAGCCCGAAGCGCCGCGCCAGATCGCGCGTGCTCGGCAAGCGGTCACCTGGGCGCAGCTCGCCGGAGAAAATTGCGAGCACTACCTGCGTCGCCAGTTGTCGATAGACCGGTACCTCGCTGCTCGCCGCGAACCAAAGCCGCACGGAATGCCTCTGCCTGATGAGGAAGCTACGGCGAGCATTTTATCCCGCCGCACGCTCAGCAGCCTCGACCGTGTGCGCAATCAGCGTCGCGATCGTCATCGGTCCCACGCCTCCCGGCACCGGCGTGTACGCCGAACAGCGGTCGATCACTCCTGCCAGCTCGATGTCGCCTGCGCCCCCGGGATGATATCCGGCATCCACCACCGCCGCTCCATCCCGTATCCACTCGCCTCGGATGAACTCTGCTTTGCCCACCGCGCCCACGACAATCTCCGCGCGGCGCACGACTTCAGGCAGATTCTTTGTGCGCGAATGACAGATCGTCACCGTGGCGTTCGCAGCCAGAAGCATCATGGCCATCGGACGGCCCAGAATCGGGCTGCGCCCCACAACCACTGCTTCTCGCCCTTCGATCGGAATCTGATACCGCCGCAACAGGCGCATAATGCCGGCCGGCGTCGCCGAGCCGTACGCAGGCTCGTCCATCGCCATGCGGCCAAACCCGTGGGCCGTCACGCCGTCCACGTCCTTTTCAAGCGCGATCCGGTCAAAGCAGACCCGTTCGTCAATTTGCTTCGGTACCGGATGTTGCAGCAGAATCCCGCGCACGCGGGGATTCGCATTAAGCTCGTCAATCGCGCTCAGCAACTCTTCCGTCGTGGTCGTTCCCGGCAGGGTGATGCTGAGGGATTCCATGCCGACGCGCCGGCACGCGTTGCCCTTCATGCGCACATACGTGGCAGACGCGGGGTCATCGCCCGCCAAAATGGTGGCCAGAACCGGAGATTCCTTCAGACCCGATTGCAAAAGGCGCTGCACGCGCGCCGATAATTCCGCTTCCAGTTCCTTCGCGAATGCCTTGCCGTCGAGAACGATGCCCGCCATGCATCCAGTGTACGGTTTGCCGCCGGCAGAGCGTCGTGTCGCCGCCGCTCCCTCAACTTTGGCTCGTCGGCGTTCTTCTCAATCCAGCGAAAATCAAAAAGAGACAGCATGACTGCTGTCCCTGCCGCGGAACACACGCCGATTTCACTCGGCGACGTCCCGCGCCGCTGGAGCCAAACCCGCGCAAAGACCCGGGCTAGATATCGCTGCCGATACTGTTGAATTCGCTGTTGATTGAAGAAGCAAGGCCGTTCAAACCAGCAACTGCGACCAGCGCAATCAGGGCCGCGATCAGTGCATACTCGATCAGGTCCTGGCCGGACTCGTCGTTCAGGAATCTTGTCAGCAAAAGTTTCCCACTTTTCATCGAATGTTCTCCTGGGGGAGCCACAGACCGCCTTTGGAAGGGCGCGAGGGGGGTGTGTCTGTGATATCCATCACAGTGCGCCGCTGGAGTGGGATGTGCAATCACCGTTAAGTGTTATTACCGCAGGGCTACCGCTCTGAGGCTCAGATAACGGAATCAGAGTGGCAATCACCGGCAAGCGTGATCGGCCGTTGTTGATGAGGCCGCGCGTCGCGATGCGCGGCCTTGGTCAAGAATTGGCTAAATCGCCCGGATCAGTCGTGCCGGCAGGAAGATGATGGCGCTTACCAGTTCCAGCGCGCCGCCCACGGCGATCCCAACCAGCCGAAAGGGCAGCAGCAACAGCCACACAAACGGATACGCAATCAGCGCCAGCAGGGCCAGCGGCCAGCAGAGCACAAAGAGGATGCAGAAGAGCACGAATTTGATCATGATCGAGCCTCTAATGCGCGCAAACAGCTGCCGGACGCCGCCTGGTGCCCGCGCGCTCCTGCGCACTCCCCAATCCTACGCAACTGAGGGCCAGTCAGTTCCCGGATGATGGCTGCGGCGCATGCAGTCCCAGCGCCTGCAGAACCTCCGCATCCGGCGTGGTCGTGCCGTTCGCCTTTGTCACCACTCCGAAATTCCCCTGGTAATCCCACATGGCCCAGCCGATATGGTTCTTCTCGAGGCTCACGCGCATATCGTGCAGCCATTGCGCACGCGCATCAGGCGGAGCATACGGCCGGTGCACGCCGAACTCCCCGCAATACACGGGAACATGATGGAGGTTCGACCACTTCGCAGCGAACTCAATCGTGTTCTCTACGCGCTGTGCGTCCCACCGGTCCTCGCCATACGAATCCAAAAAATACTCGCCCTCCAGATTCGGTTCATCCGCGAGCTTTGGCGCAATATTCTCCGGGCTGGAGGGGTAGGGAATTGCGCGCTCGGGGCGCACTTCGGGACTCGTCCACGTCGCCCCCTGATGCGTAAACGCAAACGGCTCGTAATCGTGGAACGTGTAGATGACATTGGAATCGTCGAGCGGCTCCAGAACGAGCAGATCGCCCAGCCCTGACCAGTGCGCACCGGCCGCGATGATCGTGTTCTGCGGAGCCGCCTGGCGGATGGCCTCGGCGATCGTCGCCTCAATCCCCTGCCAGCGATAGGGATCGTTCTGCTCGGGCTCGTTCATGATCTCGAAGAAGACGCGCTCCGGATCGAAGGGCGCGAAATGTGCTGCCAGCGCCCGCCACAGTGCTGTGAAATGCACAACGCCCGCGGTTCCCTGAAACAGCTCCGCCTTGTACTCGCTGCTGGGATGAATGTCGATGATTACCGACAAGTGGTGGTCGAGCATGATGTGCACGGCGCGGTCCAATTCCGTCATGAAGGGTGTCTCGGCGCCGGTCCACTGCCACGCAACCAGCGGACCCGCATCGATGCTCACCCGGCAGTGGTCAAAACCCATCGCCTCAATCAGCGCGATGTCTTCCGCCGTCGTGTAAGTCTCCAAATGCTGTGGCGAATAGTCGTCATTCTGGGCCTGGCCAAACCACCCGCTGGTGTTGATGCCGTGCTGCAAGTGCTGCGCCCGCTCGAAGGCGACTCCAGTTTGATCCTGCGCCATCGCCGCTATAGAAGGCAGCATCACGAGTAGAGCGATAAGAATGCGAATCGGGTTTTTCATACGGCAGCCGTTATACCACCTGCTTCACTCGCGAAGTGTCTCCGCCACCTGTAGCCTGTCCCCTCTAACCTCGTTTCCGTGCGGTATGCTGGCCTTTGCGAGACAATGCTGCCATCGCCGGGTCGCGCCCTCCCGGGGCGAATGACGAGGCCAGTTCGGCTCAGGCTGTCCGCGATATGTTCTCAGCGTTGGCGCCCCGCTACGACCTGCTCAATCACGTCCTCTCCTGTAACGTCGATCGCCTCTGGTGGCGGCGGACCGCTCGCCGCTTCCGGCACATCCTCTCGCGTCCCGAGACCCGCATTCTCGATATCTGCTGCGGCACCGGCGACATGACCCTTGCGCTCCTTCGTCGTCGGCCGGACCCGGCAGAGCCCGTCATCGCCGCGGATTTTTCTCCCGCCATGCTCGCGCGCGCCCGGCAAAAATTGCCGCCCAGCCGCGCCACCGTCATCGAGGCCGACGCTTTGCATCTGCCCATGGCCGGCAACTCGCTCGACCTCATCACCACAGCCTTCGGCTTCCGCAACCTCGCGAATTATCAGAAAGGCCTTGCGGAGTTTTTCCGCGTCCTTGCTCCCGGCGGTGAACTCGGCATTCTCGATTTCAGCGAGCCAGGCGGTCCGCTCGGACGACTCTATGCGTTTTACTTCCGGCGTGTGCTCCCCGCCATTGGCTCCCGCATCTCCGGCCACCGGCAGGCCTATGCGTATCTGCCTGAGTCCGTGGCAAGGTTTCCGGCGCCGTCCATGATGTTGCAGATGATGCGCTCGGCGGGATTTGAGCAGGTCTCCTGGACCCCCTATAGTTTCGGCATCGCCGGCCTGTGGCGCGGAGTCAAATCATCGTCGGCCTGAATCCAATAGTTAGTCCAGGATAGGCTGAATCGAATATCGAGCCGCCTGGAATCGTCGATAAGCGCCGCCTTCGGCGCTGCGGAGGTGTACTCATGAAGGCCAGTGCGGAATGGAGGCAGGACATGCTCTTCGATGGAAAATCGGAGAGCGGGCAGACAGTCCATTTCGATGCCTCCCCATCTCACGCCGCGGGTCTCAGTCCTATGGAGGCCGTACTGGCGGCGCTCTGCGGCTGCACTTCGGTCGACGTGGTCAGCATCCTGCAGAAAAAGCGCGAGCCGCTCGAGGGTCTGACCGTCAGCGCCTCCGCCGAGCAAGCCGCGGAGCCGCCCCGGGTCTTCACGCAAATTCACCTGACCTACCGCATTCGCGGCCGCGTCACTCACAAAGCAGCCGAGGACGCTGTTGCGCTCTCCAAAAACAAATACTGCTCCGTCTCCAAAATGCTTGAGAAATCCGCGCCGGTCACATATTCCATCGAATACGAGTCATGATTGGATTCTTCCGCTTTGTCCTCGTCGTCATGTTGCTCGTGATTGTCGGCATGACATCGGCCCTCCTCACGATGCACTTCGCCATACACGGATCGGAAGTCTCGATCCCCGATTTCCATGGCATGACCATGGCCGATGCAGGCCAGCGAGCTGCCGCTGCCGGTCTCACCCTGCACGTGGAGAACAAGCTCTACTCCGCCGATGTCCCAGCCGGGCGCGTGGCCAATCAATCCCCCGGCGTGGGTGCCATCGTGCGACGCGGCTGGCGCGTGTGGCTTACCGAAAGCCTTGGGCCGCAGAAGCTGGCCATCCCCGACGTTCTCGGGCAGGATCAGCGCATCGCCTCCATTAATATCCGGCGCGCCGGCCTGCAGACGGGCAGCGTCGCTGTGCTCGCGGAATCAGGCGCGCAACCCGGCGCGGTCATCGCGCAAAGCCCCGGTCCGGACGCCTCCGGTGTGGCCAGCCCGGTGATGAATCTTCTCGTCGCTGCGCAGGCAGCCCCGCCCCGGTCATCTCAGGCCTTTGTCATGCCCGATCTCGAGGGCCAGCTGTTTACCTCCGCCGCTCTCACCCTGGCGCACGCCGGTTTGCAGCTGGCGCCTCTCAAAACCCAGAACACTCATCTCCCGCCAGTTGCCGCTCAAGGCCCGTCGACCTCCTCCGCGCCGCCTGTTCCTGCCGGAACCATCCTCGCGCAGAATCCGGAAGCCGGTTCTCGCGTCGACCCCTCCATGCCGATTGAATTGACCGTAGCGCAATAGCTTCGCAGGGATCTTCTCTCGCCACCCAAAATCTTCTCGAATTGCATAATGGGGTGCATGCCGGCATTTCGTTCTGCCATCCCTGCGCTTGCCGTCCTTGCGGCCACAGCCGCCTTCGCCCAGAACCTGCCCGTTGCGCCTGGCGCGCAGGTCACCACCTTGTCCTCCCAGCCCGGAACGTGGACCGAGCCAGGCATCGCCGTCAATCCACTCAACCCGCAGGACGTCGTCGCCGTCTTTCAGTACACCGCGCAGGCCAGCTATTCCACCGACGCCGGCCGCACCTGGACGCTCGCTCAGCGAGTCGCTCCGTCTAATTACAAAATGTCCGGGGACGTTTCCGTCGTCTTCGACAACAAAGGCCATGCCCTCGTCGGCTGCATCGCCTTCGACAAGCTGGGCACCTTCAACTACTGGGCGCATGGTGCGACGCGTAATGGGATCTTCCTCCGGCGTTCTCTTGATGCCGGAAAGACCTGGGAGCCGCAGTTGCGCACCGTCGTCGCTCAGCCCACCGAACCCGGCATTCCCTTCGAGGACAAGCCCTACTTCGTGGCTGACACATCAAAAAGCCGCTATGCAGGAAACCTCTACGTCGGCTGGACCCGCTGGACGCTCGCCGATTCGCAGATGCTCTTTTCGCGCTCCACCGACGACGGCCTCACCTGGTCGCAGCCCGTGGAGATCGCCAGCGACCGCGGCCTGCCTCGTGACGATAACGGCGCTCTCGAGGGCTTCGACGGCGCCGTCGGCCCCGATGGCACGGTTTATGGCGTGTGGGCTGAGCGCGATCGCATCGAGCTCACTGAGTCCCACAACGGCGGCCAGACCTTTTCTCGCGCCCGCGACATCATCCAAACCGCGCCCATTATGTTCGCCATTGATGGCATGGATCGCGCCAACGGCTTCCCCCAAATTGCCATCGATCCCCGCGGAGGTCCCAAAGGCGGTGCCATCTTTGTGACCTGGAGCGATTACCGCAACGGCGAAGTCGACATCTTTCTCAGCGTCTCCACGAACCATGGCCGCAGTTGGGGCGCTCCCATCAAGGTGAACAGCGATCCGGTCCATGACGGCGCCGAGCACTTCTTCCAGTGGCTCGCCGTCGACCCCGTTACCGGCGCGGTGAACGTGGTCTTCTACGATCGCCGCCAGGATCCGAAAAACCAGAACCAGATTGTCGCACTGGCGCGATCGACCGATAATGGCAAGACTTTCGCCAATTACGCATGGACCACCACTCCTTTCAATCCTGATGGCGTATTCATGGGCGACTACCTGGCCCTCGCTGCGTGGGGCAACCGCGTGTACGGCGTGTGGACCTACCGCCAGGGCACGGAGGACAAGACCACGGTCCAGGCTGGGGTTGCGGATTTCAGCACTGCAACGGCAGCGCCTGCCCAGTGAAGCTCCTGCGACTGAACTGAGCAGTGCGCCCGGACCGCGCCCACGCACAGCTTTCGCGTGGTTCGCAGAATCGTTGCCGGCCCATGAACTGGCTTGACAACGGATCGTTGGCAGGCCATATTCAGAGCTTCCCGGCCCCAGTCGAAACTCCAGGCAAGTCCGACAGAAATCCAATCGAAGGCCAGCGAGATGCTGACGAGAGTTTCCGAGCGCAGCGGCGGGTTCAATCCAAAAGCTCCCAGGCCCGTTCCTCGTACGAAGCCTCCGCTTGATCATTTCGCTTCGAAAACGGACTCCCGCATCCAGTCGCAACGCGTTTCGTACGGAATCGAAAACCTTTCGATCTTCTCGCCCTCGCGAAATGGGGATCGACTGCAACCCTTGCAGCGGCCTCTCCAGGCGAAGCTGGAAATTGGGGCGGTGAACGATCCTCTGGAGAGGGAAGCGGATCGCGTCGCCGATCGCGCGATGCGGATCGGGGATCCCGGTTCACAGGGCTTGACTGGCAAGCCAACGATTCTGCAAAGAAAGTGTGACCGTTGCGCGGAAGAGGACAAAGAGCAGGAATCTGACATCAAGCTGTCCCGCAGGGAATCATACGCCGGGGCGCAACAGGGCCTGGCTCCGCGGATCGTGCACGATACGCTGCGGGCGCCCGGGCAGCCGCTCGATTCTCGGACAAAGGCGTTCTTTGAGCCGCGCTTCGGATGCGACTTCAGCTCAGTGCGCGTTCATGCCGACAGTCAGGCCGCCGAGTCAGCCCGGGCCGTACGCGCCCACGCTTACACCGTCGGCTCCGATCTGGTCTTCGCGCCGGGCCAGTACGCGCCAGAGTCAAATTCTGGACGACAACTCCTGGCGCATGAGCTCGCGCACGTCACCCAGCAGACGGCCGACCGATCGGGGAAAGCTCGTCGTTTGCAACGTCAGAGCACCGACGCGAAGCCAGCGGACGCGACGACCGGGGAAGATAAGGACAAAAAGAGCGAAAAGCCAAAGGAAGACGACCCAACGGCCTGGTTGACGTTGCAGGCGCAGGGGCTGGGGCAGTACTCGCGTGTCTATACGATTCCGAAGCCCCCGCCGGGCCTGTTGGGCGGCCAGTTGGCAGCCAACGTCCAGTTCCACAGCGGCAAGACGGGCTTTGAGCTGGCGCTGCTGGGTCAGTATGGGCACATCTTCACGTGGGACAGCAAGGCGCTGGCTGGCGGTGATCAATACCAGATCGCACTTCAGCCGTCCTATGTCTTTATCAACACCGACAGCGGTACGCAGATTGCCGTGATCGGCCAGGCCGGCTATGCAAGCACGGATTCGAAAGACCCTGCAGTTTCCGGCCAGCAGTTCAGCCTGCTGGGGGGCTTGCAGCTGACCCAGGATATAACCTCGATCGGTCCTGTCAAATTGCAGGGGGTGGGTTCCATAGCAGGCGGTTACGACTGGTCAAAAGGTCCGGCCGACGACAAGTACTCCGGCGCTGGTACCTGGCAGGTGGCGGTAGGATTCCAGATCTCTCTGGACACCGTGAAGCGCAAGAAGAAGCAACCGCCGCCGCCCGAGGACGTGGTGGTGCCCGTACCCGACACGGACCGGCAGGAGAAACAGGAGAATAAACCGAACCCTCCCGCCGACCAGCAGAACAAAACCGACCAGGGTCCGAAGCAGCAAACGAGCGATCAAAAGAAGCCGGATCCGCCGCCGAAAGCGGATCAGCCTCCTCCACCACCGCCGTTGCCGCAGGACTTGAGGATTTATTTCCTGCAGGACAAGCCGCACGCCGGGCTCCCCGCCGAACAAACCGTCAATGCGTCGATGACCGGAGGAGATCTGCCGTCGATGAAGAAGCAGGTGGAGGCGGCGCTGAAAGATCCGGCAGTGAAAATCGTGATCCTCGGCTACGCATCGATCGAGGGCCCCAGCCCCGACTACAACTGCGCGTTGGGCTCGAGGCGGGCCGCCTGGGTTCTCAGGGAACTGGGTATCCCCAGGTCCCGGGTTGCGGACCCGACCGACCAAGCGGTCCTTGCCGGCGATTGTGCCGACGATGCCGGCCTCGCCAGTTTTGGAGCGACCCAGGCGGAGAAGACAGATTCCGAGCCGCTCCGGAAAAAGGACCGCTTCGCTGTCGTGCATTTCCATCGTCAGTAGAAACCGCCAGGAGACGTATTTACGTTGACGAGACAGCCTCATTGCGGTTACTGTTTCCTCTTGTGGTAAACGTTTCCCGAGACTCAGCTTTATCGATTTAGCTACAATGGTCGCGCCCCGGCGCACCTGGACTGCGGATGCCCGAGCAAAGTCACCAAATGCTGGAGAATCTCAAATCGCAGGTCCTCGAAGCCAACCTCGAACTGGTGCGGCGCGGTCTCGTACTCTACACCTTCGGCAATGCCAGCGGCATCGACCGGGATGAAGGCCTTGTCGTCATCAAGCCAAGCGGCGTGCCCTATGCATCGATGACCCCTGGCGACATGGTTGTCAGCACGCTCGACGGCAAAATTGTGGACAGTGCGCTCAAGCCTTCCTCCGATTTGGCCACGCATCTGGAACTCTACCGCGCCTTTCCATCCATCGGCGGCGTCGTGCACACGCACTCTGAATACGCGACCGCCTGGGCGCAGGCCGGACGCGAGATCCCCGCGTATGGCACCACCCACGCGGACTATTTCTACGGCCCGGTCCCTGTCACCGAAGCGTTGAGTGATCAGGAAATCGGCGGCGACTACGTGCTGAACACAGGCAAAGCAATCCTGCACCGTTTTCAGTCCCTTGATCCCGCGGCCATACCCGGAGTTCTCGTCGCCGGCCACGCCCCCTTTACCTGGGGCAAAGATGCCATGCAGGCCGCGTATCATGCTGTGGTGCTCGAGGCAGTCGCGCGCATGGCGTTCTACACCGTTACGCTGAATCCTGAGTCTCCAGGCGTCTCGCAGGCTCTCCTCGACCGGCATTATTTCCGTAAGCATGGAGCGAAAGCCACTTACGGGCAGTGAGGTTTAACCCGGATCCGGAGTTCCCTCGCTCCGGCGTCCCGCACGTTTCGCCCCTGAGGTTCATCCGGCATGACCCTTGCACTAGCTCCCGCCGCCACAGCGCTCGCCTCGTGGATGACTGCCCCCGCCCATCAGTCGCTGGTCCATCTGTCCGGCGTCGATATCGCGGTCATCGCGATCTACTTCGGCATCGTCATCTACATCGGCTTTTACCTCAAGGGCACGTCGAACACCAGCGAAGAATTCTTCATGGCGGGCCGAGAGATGACGGCGTGGATTGCCGGGCTTAGCTTTGTTTCCGCCAACCTCGGATCGCTGGAGCTGATGGGGTGGGCGGGCTCCGCTTATCAGTACGGGATTCTGGCGACGCATTGGTATTGGATCGGCGCCATTCCCGCGATGCTCTTTCTCGGCATCGTGATGATGCCGTTCTATTACATCTCGAAGGTGAATTCGGTGCCGGGCTATCTGGCGCTGCGCTTTGGCGAGGCCACGCGGGGGCTGTCAGCTGTCTGCTTTGCGTTGATGACGGTGCTGATGAGCGGCATCAACATGTACGCGATGGCCGTGGTGATGAAAGTGGTGCTGGGCTGGAACCTGAGCTTCTCCATCTGGATTTCATCGATCACCGTGGCGATCTACGTTGCGCTGGGCGGACTGCGGTCGGCGATTTTCAATGAGGTGCTGCAATTTCTGCTGATCTGGCTGGGCGCGCTGCTCATCCCCATCCTCGGCCTCGTCGAAGCCGGCGGCTGGACCAACCTGAAACATCAGATCGCAGCGCGCATGGGCAGCGGCGACTACACGCATTTGTGGAGCACGACGGCGCACTTCCGCGACAATCCGATGGGGATTCACTGGACGGGGATCGTATTTGGGCTGGGGCTGGTCATCAGCTTCGGCTACTGGACCACGGATTTCCTGGTAGTGCAGCGCGTGCTGTCAGCGCACAATCTCCGCGCGGCGCGCATGTCGCCGATCATCGGGGCGGCGTTCAAGATGTGCGTGCCGTTCATCGTGATCCTGCCGGGCCTGCTGGCGCTGAGCGTGCTACCGTTCCATCTGGTTCCGGCCAACGTCGCGGCGGCAACCGGGCAGCCGAGCTATAACGAGGTGCTGCCGCTGATGCTGGTGCGCTACTGCGGGCCGGGACTGCTCGGCCTCGGCGTGACGGCGCTGATTGCCGGATTCATGTCGGGCATGGCGGGCAATGTCTCCGCATTCGCCACGGTGTGGACCTACGACCTCTACGGGGCCTTCATGAACAAGAAGGCCAGCGACAGCCACTACGTGGCGATGGGGCGCTGGTGCACGTTTATCGGGGTGCTGATTTCGGTGGGTACGGCCTACATTGTGCAGCACGCGGCCAGCATTATGGATTACGTCCAGGCGCTGTTCAGCTTCTTCATCGCGCCGCTGTTCGGCACGGTGATTCTCGGCATGCTGTGGAAGCGGGCCACAAAGGCAGGCGGATTCTGGGGATTGCTCTCGGGCACAGTGACGGCGATCGGGTTGTGGGGGTGGGTGGAGCATGATCCTTCGGCGCTGCGCTACGTCGCGCTGTCGCCGGACGCCAAGGCCATGGCGGCGGACATGTACCGCGCACTATGGTCGTGGATCGTCTGCGTGATTGTCACGGTGGTGGTGAGCCTGATGACCAAACCGCGGCCGGTAGCGGAACTGGAAGGTCTGGTCTACGGCATCGTCCCGCTCCCCGAGGAGCACGATGATCACTGGTATCGGAAGCCGATTGTGTGGGCGGGCGCGATTGCCGTGGTCTTTGTGGGACTGAACATTATTTTCTGGTAGGAGACGCGATGCGCGGACACACTTCGATCTGGTTTTTCTCCGGCGTCCTGCTGCTCACCTATGGGGTGATCATTCTGGCCGCCGGGCTGTACGAGTTGTCGCATCCGCCCGCCGTGGAACCGGTGCTGTGGCAACTGCACGCGCCCATCTGGTGGGGCGGCCTGATGGTGGCCGGCGGGCTTTTTTACACCATCCGATTCAGAAGTCACCATTAATCGCATTCATCAGCGGAAGGAATTCATTATGAAAAAGCAATTGACGTTCGGCGTGATTGTGGGCAACCGCGGGTTCTTCCCCGATCACCTGGCAAAAGAGGGGCGCGACGAGATTCTGAAGGTGCTGGAGAAGGCCGGCATTCAGGCTATCGCGCTCACCCCCGAGCAGACGAAGTTCGGCTCGGTGGAGACCCACGACGACGCCATCAAGTGCGGCGATTTGTTTCGCGCCCATCGCGACGAGATTGACGGCATCCTCGTCACACTGCCCAACTTCGGTGACGAGCGCGGTATCGCCGATTCCATTCGCTACTCGAAGCTCGACGTACCGGTGCTCGTGCAGGCCACGCCCGACCGCCGCAACGACATGAAGATTTCCGACCGCCGCGACAGCTTCTGCGGCAAGATGTCGGCCTGCAACAACCTGATGCAGTATGGCATTCCGTACTCGATTACGGCGAAGCACACGGTGCAGCCGAGCACGGAAGAGTTCGCGAAGGATCTGGACTGGTTCGCGAAGGTGTGCCGGGTGACGAACGGGCTGAAGAAGCTGCGCATTGGCGCCATCGGCGCCCGTCCCCAGGCCTTCAATACAGTCCGCTACAGCGAAAAGCTGCTGGAGCGCTACGGGATTTCGGTGGTGACGCTGGACCTGAGCGACATTTTCGGCATGGTCGGCCGGATGAAGGACGATGAAGCCGATGTGAAGGCGAAGCTCGACGCGATTCAGAAGTACGTGCCGACGGAGCAGATTCCCGCCGCGGCGCTGCTAAAAATGTCCAAGCTCGGTGTGGCCATCGCGCGCTTCATGAAGGATTCGCACTGCACCGTCTCCGCCGTCCAGTGCTGGACCTCCCTCGAAGAGAACTTCGGCGTCGTGCCCTGCACAGTCATGTCGATGATGAGCGAAAGCCTGCTGCCCGCTGCCTGCGAGACTGACGTCATGGGCACCGTCTCCATGCACGCGCTCGCCCTCGCCAGCCAGACGCCCAGCGCTCTGCTCGACTGGAACAACAACTATGGCGACGACGAGAACAAGTGCGTCTGCTTCCACTGCTCCAACTTGCCGAAACACTTCTTCGCCGATGTCGTCATGGATTTCCAGGCCATCATCGCCGGCACCGTGGGCAAAGAAAACACCTTCGGCACCTGCGTCGGGCGCGTGAAAGCCGGCGCGATGAGCTATGTCCGCTTCTCCACCGACGACTACAAAGGAAAGATCCGCGGTTACGTCGGCGAGGGCGAGTTCACCAACGATCCGCTCGAAACCTTCGGCGGAGCCGGCGTCGCAAAAATCCCGCAGCTGCAGAAGCTGCTGCATAAAATCTGCGAGGAAGGCTTCGAACACCACGTCGCCGCGAACTTCTCCAACGTCGCCAGCCCCGTTTACGAAGCGGCCATCCGCTACCTCAACTGGGACATGTACTGGCACGAGCGGTGAGGAAAGAGGCGATCAGCCCGCTCCCTCTGTGCTCTCCGTGCACGCTGCGGGGGAGTTTTCAGTTTGAAATAGAAAAGCGGCCGGAATCTCCGGCCGCTTCGTTTTTCTACCCGCTATCCGCTACACGCTATCCGTTGCTCTGGAGCGCCAGCTGAATCAGCGTCTTCTGCTCCATCTCATGCGCCTTCGGCGATCCCGTCGCCGGACTCGCGGCTGCCGACCGCTTCACGCTGAGCACCTGCCGATCGCTGAACATCCGCTTGAGCCGCGGCACCACGAACCACAGCGCGCCCATATTCGACGGCTCTTCCTGTACCCACACAATCTCGCGCGCGTTCGGGTGCGCGGCAACCGCCGCCTTCAATTCCTCTTCCGGCCACGGATAAAGCTGGTCGACAAAAAGGATCCCCGTGGCCGCGTCCCCGCGTTTCGCCCGCTCCACGCGCAACTCGTGTCCAATCTTGCCTGTCGCCAGAAGCAGGCGCTGCGCATTCTGTACTTCGGTCTCCGGAATCACCGGCAAAAACCGTGTCCGCGAAAAATCCTCAATCGGCGAGACCGCATCCGGATGCCGCAGCATGCTTTTCGGCGTGAACACCACCAGCGGCTTGCGCCATTTCCTCAGCGCCTGCCGCCGCAGCAGATGAAAATACTGCGCCGCATTCGATGGCTGCGCGATCTGAATATTGTGGTGCGCCGCCAGTTGCAGATACCGCTCCATGCGCGCGCTTGAGTGTTCCGGCCCCTGACCCTCATACCCGTGCGGCAGCAGCATCACGACACCACTCAGAAGTCCCCATTTGTCTTCGGCCGCCGCGATGAACTGGTCGATCACGATCTGCGCCCCATTTGCGAAATCGCCGAACTGCGCCTCCCACAGCACCAGCGCCTCGGGATAATCGCGGCTGTATCCATACTCAAATCCCAACACGCCCGCTTCCGACAGGATGGAGTTGTAGACGCTGAACGGGGCCTGCTCCGGCTGCAGATGGTTGAGCGGAATCCAGCGCTCTTCGTTTTCGATGTCGATGAGCACGCTGTGACGCTGGTTGAACGTCCCGCGCTGGCTGTCCTGCCCGCTCAGCCGCACTCGCGTTCCCTCCACCAGCAGCGACCCGAACGCCACCGCCTCGGCCATCCCGTAATCGAACGACTGCGCGCCACGTCCCATCGCGGCGCGCTGCTCCAGCAGCTTCCTGATCTTCGGGTGAATGTGAAAGGTGTCGGGATAAGCCGTCAGCTTCTCCGCAACGCCCGCAACCTGCGCGCGATCGAGCCCGGTATCGACTTCGAACTCGGCCAGGTGACGCCCGCCGTAATACGGGCTCCAGTAATCCGGCATCTGTACCAGCGCCGGTTTTTTGCGCACTGCCGTGGCTTTCTTTTGCGCTTCGCTGAACTCCTCCTGCAGCTCCTGCACCAGCGGCCCGGCATCGACGCCGATCTGCCGCGCATAAATTTCGTACAGCGGCGAATGATTCTTGATCCGCGCATACCGCAGCGGCTGAGTGACGGTCGGATCGTCCACCTCGCTGTGTCCATGTCGCCGGTACCCAATCAAATCCACCACCACGTCCGAATGAAACTCGTACCGGTACTCCGTGGCCAGCGCAGCCACGCGCACCACTGCTTCGGGATCCTCCGCATTCACGTGGAAAATCGGAATCGCCAGCCGCTTCGCCAAATCCGTCGAGAATCGTGTCGAATTCGATTCCTCCGGCTCGGCGGTAAACCCAATCAGGTTATTCACGACGATATGAATCCCGCCGCCCACCGAATACCCATCGATCCCGGCGAGGTTCATCGTCTCCGCCCAAATCCCCTGGCCCGCGAACGCCGCATCGCCGTGGATGACCACCGGCAACACACGATCCACGCCCGCTGCCCCGGGCGTCCCATCCGCGCCCGCTCGATCCTGCCGCGCCCGCGCTCGTCCCATCGCCACCGGATCGACTGCTTCCAGATGGCTCGGGTTCGACACCAGGTGCAGCGCTACCGTCCGTCCATTGCGGGCCGCAAACTCGCCCGTCGCGCCAACGTGATACTTCACATCGCCGCCACCCAGGATGCTGCGCGGATCCACGTCCTCAAACTTCGCAAAAACGTCTACCGGCGATTTGCCGAACGTGTTGACCATCACGCTGAGCCGCCCGCGATGGCTCATCCCCATGACGGCGCGCTCGGCTCCCACCGCCGCCGCGCGGTTCAGCAACTCGTCGAGGAAGGGAATCAGCGCCGTGACGCCTTCCAGCGAAAACCGCTTCGTTCCCAGATACCTCGACTGGACCACGTGCTCGAAAACATCGGCGCGGGCCAGCAGTTCCAGAATTCGGTTTGGATCCACTCGCCCCGGCCCGCCTTCCATCCGCTCCGCCACCCACTCCCGCCGCTCCCGCTGGGGCATGTGCATGAACTCCGCCCCAATCGTCCCGCAGTACACTCGCCGCGCCGCGGCCGCGTCATCGTTCTGCAACTCCAGCTCGGGTACTTCCAGCGGTTGCAGGTACTGTCCCAGAGGATCAAGCTGTGCCTGCAAATACCCCCAGCGCCGAAACGCATCGAAGGTTTGCTCGCGCTGCTGTTCGCGATTCCGGGAAGAAGAGAGGCCGGTCGAAATTTCAGTCGCAGAAGTCATCAAAAAAGGGTCCGTATCAGGGTTGGGCGATCGATCGGAATGAATTCGGGAATGAAGATCAGGCGATGAGAGCGCGGCCGCGCGCTGCATTTGCCTTCTACACACCTCTATTCTATCCGCCGCTGGCGGCGACTTTCTCCGTGTCCTCTGTGCTCTCTGTGGTGAATGTCATTCTCCCTCTGTACTCACGGGCGTCATCTTCATCGCAGCAGCGCGCCCCAAACCGTATCCACCGTGGCGTGCGTAATCGCGGACGCACCAACGCGCCGCTCGCGCCTCCATGCCCTTCCGTAGAAAACGCCGGCAATCGCAGCGAGCAACACGTAGCGCCAGTTGAAGTGCGCCGTCCGCTTGTTGAAGTGCGACAGCCCGAAGACACACGCCGTGACGAAGAGGGCAGCTATCCGGCCAATCCGCCGCTCCAGCAGGTTTTGCATCCAACCGCGAAAGAAAATCTCCTCCGGCAGGGCCACACCCACAAAGGTGACGATCCATGCCGGAGCAACCTCCCACCACGGCATCGCACTATGTCCGTGCCAGTGCAAAAAGCCAAGCGCAAGCCCAACCGGAATCGCGATCGGCAAATAGAAAGCAAATTCCCGCAGGCCGATCCCCCAGTCACGCCTCCGAAGGTGCAGATCGAATCCAACCCCCGTCAGCCCTCGAATGGCGAGAAATCCATACAATCCCGCATCGAGCAGCAGCAACTTGCCCAACAAGGCCAGCTTGTGCGGCCAGGCCGGCTCCAGCCAGCGCAGATCGACAGCTAATCCCAGCGGCAGAAGGACCAGGAAATCCAGCCAATGCCCCCGCTGCTCCGGATCCAGTCGCCGAGCCGCCGCCAGCAACGCTGCAACCGCCACCGGCACAATCAGGTAAACAACCAGCCATTGCGCTGCAAGCGTGCGCGTGGCCAGAGCGACCACTAAATAGGGAATGACGAGCACGCTCGGCAGCGCCAGCCGCGGCCCCGGCGCCAAAACCTCGATCCACCGGATGCATCGTTCGCCGGAGAATCCAAAAGCGAACAGCGGCGTCAGCGCCAACGCCAATGCGATTCCCGCAGCAATCCAGGGGAACTCCACGATTCCATCCTATGCCGTTCCGGGCGCCAGTCCCCCCAAAGGGTTCGCGCGCTCTTTGGCCATAAACTCGCCCAATGCAGCTACAATGTCCCCACCGTTCCTTGCCGATCCGGGAACCTCCCACGCAGATGCGGCTTTTGCTCAAATGCGCAATCGTGGCCATCCCGGCCGAGATCTTCATCTTCGGCCTGTTCTCGTACCCTGTCGACGATGGCTATGGCCCGGACACGACCTTGATCTACCGCATCCTGAGCCATCTCTGGCTGATTCTCCACTGGCCCGGCTTACTCGTACTCCACTGGCTTGAGCGCCGCGGCGCCTCGGCGATCAGCGAACTGGCGATGTTCTTCGTGAGCGGCTACTTCCAGATGACGCTGCTCCTCTTCGTCGTCGCTCTCCTTGTGCGCTGGCTGGTGCGGCGGCTTCATCATCAGCCCCCGGTTTCCGCGCATTGACCGGCATCCAGGCCGGTTGTAACGTAAAAGGTTCCTGTTCTTCTCATCACGCCCGGCCTGAGGTTTCCCTGTGTCTGTATCCGCCACCCTCCGCAAGACGCCTCTCAACGCCACGCACCGCCGTCTTGGCGCCAGGATGGTCGATTTCGGCGGCTGGGACATGCCTGTCGAGTATTCCGGCCTCATCGCCGAGCACATGGCTGTTCGTACCGGCGTGGGACTCTTCGACGTCAGCCACATGGGCGATATCCAGCTCCGCGGTCGCGGCTCGTTCGAGGCGGTCCAGCACATCTCCATGAATGACGCCGGACGCCTCCAGGTCGGTCAGGCCCAGTATTCCGCGCTGCTTTACCCGGAGGGCACGTTCGTCGACGACGTCATCGTCCACAAGTTCAGCGATAACGACTACCTCCTCGTCATCAACGCCGGCACGCGCGAGAAAGACTACAACTGGGTCCGAACTCAGTCCCGCGGCTTCGACTGCCACGTCTCCGACTACTCCGACTACTACACGCAGCTTGCCATCCAGGGTCCGCAGGCCGAAGCGACGCTCCAAAAGCTCACCAGCGCCGATCTCTCCAAAGTCAAGTTCTACTGGTTCATCTGGGTAACTGTCTGCGGCCTGCCCAACACGCTCATCGCGCGCACCGGCTACACCGGCGAAGATGGCTTCGAAATCTACATCCCCTCCGACGAAGCCACCAGCGAACGCGTCTGGAACGAAGTGCTGGAAGCGGGGAGGGAATTCGGCATTCTTCCCTGCGGCCTCGGTGCGCGCAACACTCTGCGCCTCGAATCCGCCCTGTCTCTCTATGGCCACGAGATCTCCGACTCGATCAACGTCCTGGAAGCCGGGCTGGACCGCTTCTGCAAGCTGGAGAAAGGTCCGTTTGTCGGCTCGGACGCTCTGCAGAGCGTGGTCGCCGCCGGAGGCCCGGAGCGCAAGCTCGTCGGCCTCGAAGTTATCGAGCGCGGCATCGCCCGCGACGGCTACCGCGTCCTCGACCTGCAGGGCAACCCCATCGGCAGCGTCACCAGCGGCTCGCCCGCTCCGTTCCTCAAAAAGAACATCGCGCTTGCCTACGTTCCCCGCGCCCTCGCCGAGTTGGGCAATGAAGTCGCCGTCGAAATTCGCAACGCTCCTGTGAAAGCGCGCGTCGTCCCGTTCCCTTTTTACAAAAAGCCGAAGAAGCCGTCCGCCGTCATCGAAAAGCAACCCGTACAATAAATTGAAGACTTCAACAACGATTGGAGCCCCAGAGCACAGAGCCGTTCTCCGCTGATCATCAAAGTCTCTGCGCCCTCTGGGTTGAAATCTCCGTGGTGAATTACGACAAGGAACGCTATGGCCTATCCAGCAAATTACCGCTACACCCGCGAGCATGAGTGGATCGACGCCGACGGCAACACCGGCAAAGTCGGCATCACCGATCACGCCCAGGACTCCCTCGGCGACATTGTCTTCGTCGAGTTGCCCAAAGTCGGCGCGAAAGTCGAAAAAGGTAAGGTCTTCGGCAGCGTCGAATCGGTCAAAGCCGTCTCGGACCTCTATTCCCCGGCCACCGGAACCGTCACCGGCGTCAACGAGGAACTGACGACAGCCCCCGAAAAGATCAACGCCGACGCCCACGCTGCCTGGATCATGAAGATCGAGCTCAGCGATCCCTCGGAACTCAACAGCCTGCTCTCCGCTGCCGACTACGCAACCTACGTAAAAGAAGAGACCGGCCACTAAGGCGTGCTGTGTTACCTGCGGCCATTCGTCCGCCGGCTTTTCTAAACCCTAAACGCTAACCCCTCTACCCTGGTGTTCATGCGCTACCTACCCAAATCCGATGCCGAACGCGCCGCCATGCTGCGCGATATCGGCGCCGCTTCCATTGACGACCTCTTTTCCATCATTCCCGAGGAATACCGGCTCACCCGGGATCTCGCGATCCCCCGCCAGATGGGCGAGTCCGAGATTGTGGAATGGTTCCGCAACTCGGCCGCGAAATACACCATCCGCCATACGAGCTTTCTTGGGGCGGGAGCCTACCGTCATTACCGGCCCGTCGTCATTGATTCTCTCGTGCAGCGCGGCGAATTTCTCACCTCTTACACGCCTTATCAGGCCGAGATCAGCCAGGGCACCCTCCAGGCCATCTTCGAGTTTCAGACGATGATCTGCGAGCTCACCGGCATGGACATCGCCAACGCCAGCATGTATGACGGTTCGACAGGCGCCGCAGAAGCGGTAATGATGGCCGTTCGCATCACCAACCGTCATCACGCAGTGATCGCCTCCACCGTGCACCCTGAGTACCGTGAGGTTCTCGCTACCTATACGAAGCATCAGAGCCTTCCGACGACGACCATCGGATACGACAACACAACCGGTCGCATCGACCTGCGCGCGCTGGATGAGGCCGTCACCGGCGAGACCGCCGCTGTTCTCATCCAAAGTCCCAACTTCTTCGGCATCATCGAAGACATTCCTGCCGTCGCCGACATTGCCCACAAAAAGGGCGCTCTGCTCATCGTCTCGATTGCCGAAGCCATCTCCCTCGGCATCGTTCGACCTCCCTTCGAGGCCGACATCGTCAGCATGGAGGCCCAGTCCTTTGGCGTGGCCCTCAGCTACGGCGGCCCATACTGCGGCGTCATAGCAGCGAAAGAAAAGTACGTTCGCCAAATGCCCGGTCGTCTCGTGGGTCAGACGGCGGATCGCAACGGCTACCGGGGCTTCGTGCTCACGCTCTCTACCCGCGAGCAGCACATCCGCCGCGAAAGGGCTACCAGCAACATCTGCACGAACCAGGCGCTCGTGGCCCTGATGGCCACCATTTTCCTCACAATCTACGGAAAAGAAGGTATCCGCGAACTCGCTGAGCACAACCTGGCTAAGTCCGCCTATACCGCACAGGCGCTCACGGCAGTTCCGGGCGCGCGCCTGCGTTTCCAGGGGGCTCCGCGGTTCCATGAGTTTGTGCTGCACACCGATGAGGAGCCCGCCGCCTGGCATCGCCGACTGCGCGCGGAGAAAATCGTCGGCGGACTTGAACTCAACCGCTGGTACCCGGAACTTGAAAACGACACTCTCTGGTGCACCACGGAGATCGTGCCGCGGGAGAAAATCGATATTGCCGCCAAACAGCTCGCTGCCCTGCCGGTGGAAGCCTAAGCGTCGGAGGTGCGGCGCTTTGCAACCAGCGGTCGGACCTCAGAAATGCGCACCACCGGGGACACGGAGAACACAGAGGATTTAGGCCGGGGCCGAATGGCGCTGGAGCGCAAAACGCGGATCATGTACATCGAGCGGAAGGCCGGAGAGCTGGTTGGGGCAGCACGCATCGGCCGCGACAGCGATTCGAAGACATGCCAGTCGCCGTGCTACGGAGAAAGAAACCACTTCATGCGCGAGGGTTCAAGTCGAACTTCGTTGAGTGGGAAGCGGGCGAAGATTACCGGAGTTCAACGGCGACGGCCTGGGCGGCCTCTGCGCGAGCAACCCTCCGGTGGAAGTTGACGAAGATCTACGCGAGGAATACCGGATCGAGATTCGCGGAACTCCGAGTGGAACGACCCGTCCACTACCGGCGGGAAAGCGGGGGGGAAATAGGACGAGATGGAAAAAGAGAAAACAGAGAAATTCATCGGCACGCGCCACAAAGTCCGCTCACACCAAACGCAGAACGAAGCTCTGGTGTTCGAAAAATCCTCCCCGGGAAAGAGGGCTTATCGCCTCGCGCAACTCGATGTACCTGCCGTTGATCCCGCTGCGTTACTGGGCGACGCGGTTCGCAGTCAGTCGGGTGAACTGCCCGAATTGAGCGAGATTGAGATCATCCGTCACTTTACGCGCCTTTCCACCTGGAACTATGCCATCGATCTCGGCATGTATCCGCTCGGTTCCTGCACCATGAAGTACAACCCGCGCGTCAACGAACTGGTCGCGCGCATCGAGGGCCTCGCTGAAGCCCATCCCTATCGGCCCGATTTTCTGGCTCAGGGGCAGCTCGATGTCATCGACCTTTTGCAGGAGTGCCTGCTCGAAATCACGGGCATGGACGCCATTACTCTGCAGCCCGCTGCCGGCGCGCACGGCGAGTTCACCGGCATACTCCTCACTCGCGCATGGCATGAGTCGCAGGGCAATCCCCGCCGCGCGGTTCTCATTCCCGATTCGGCGCACGGCACTAATCCTGCCACGGCTGCCATCTGCGGGTACGCTGTCGAAAATCTCAAATCCAACTCCAACGGCGGCATCGATCTGGAAGCGCTGACGCGTCAGGTGGACGAGCAAACCGCAGCTCTGATGCTCACGAATCCCTCGACTATCGGCGTGTTCGAAAATCAGATTCACAAAATTGCCGACATTCTCCACGCAAAGGGCGCTCTCCTTTACATGGACGGCGCCAACATGAACGCCCTCTGCGGCAAGACGCGCCCCGGCGACTTCGGCGTCGATGTGATGCACCTCAATCTGCATAAGACCTTTTCCACGCCCCACGGCGGCGGGGGGCCCGGCTGTGGCCCGGTCGCGTGCAAAGCCTTTCTCGAACCGTTCCTGCCCATTCCCGTCCTCGTCAAGGATGCGAACGGCGAAAAGAGCTGGAACTACGATCGCCCCCATTCCGTCGGCCGCGTCCGCGCCTTCTTCGGAAACTTCGGCATGTTCGTCCGCGCGCTAGCCTACATTCTCGCCAATGGCCCCGACGGCCTCCGCCAGACCACTGAAGACGCCGTCCTCAATGCTAACTACATTCGAGCCAAACTGCAGGATCTCTACGACCTGCCCTACAACACGCCATCCATGCACGAGGTCGTCTTCAGCGACCGGCGCCAAATGAAGAATGGGGTCCGCACCGGCGACATCGCCAAGCGCCTCATCGACTACGGCTTCCACCCCTACACCGTTTCGTTTCCGCTCATCGTCCCCGGCGCCCTCATGATTGAGCCGACCGAGAGCGAATCGCGCGAGGAACTCGACCTCTTCGTCGATGCCATGCGGCAGATCGCCCGCGAAGTCGAAGAAAATCCGCAAGTCGTCCTCGACGCGCCGCATTCGACGCGTGTGTCTCGTCTCGACGAAACCACCGCTGCCCGTAAGCCGATTCTCCGCTGGCGCAAACCGTAACGAGCCGACCACCACAGAGGACTCGAAGGGCACGGAGTATTCAACGCTTCTCTGTTCTTTGTGCCCTCCGTGGTGAGTTCGTTCTTTTCACGCGTTTGTCTGCGATGAGCCCCATTTACGCTGGGTCGGACCCGGTTCGCCGCTGTCTCGCTGCCGCCTGTCGCTGAAGTCCCGGACAACTGCTATACACCACTGCAATCTTGCCCGCTCTGCCCCAAAACCGCGGACCGCAATGCTCCCCGCGCGATCAAGTCCGCATGGCCGCGCAACTGCTTCGCTCGCCTCGCCGGAACCTCATCGCCAATGCTCTAAGATCGAAGTGTCTATGTCCTCTACTCGCACGTTTCCCCACGCCATGTTGCGCGAGATTTACCAGCAGCCCGAAGCGCTCGCCGCCACCATGGCCCGCTATGCTCCCAACGGTTCTCTTGACGCCGATGCTTTTGCCGCCGTGGCTGACGCCCTGCGCGGCCGACAGCGCGTGGTCATTGCCGCCAGCGGATCGAGCCGCCATGCCGGCCTCGCCGGAGAAATCATGCTCGAGGACTATGCCGGCCTCGCCGTCGACGTCGAATACTCGAGCGAGTACATGTACCGCTCGACCCACACGCTCCACGATCCCGGCGTCGTGGTCATCTCGCAGTCCGGCGAAACCGCCGACACCCTCGCTGCCCTGCGCGAAGCCAAAGCACGCGGTCTCGCTACTGTCGCCATCACAAATAATCCGGACTCTTCCATTGCCCGCGACGCTGATGCGTCTATGCCAACCATGGCCGGCAGGGAAGTGGCCATCCCGGCCACCAAGAGCTTCACTACCCAGCTCAGCGTTCTCTACATGCTGTCGCTCTTCCTGGCGCGCCTCGGCGGCCGCATGACCACCCATGCCGTGTCCGCGCACTGCGAGCAAATGGAGCTCATCCCCGGCCTGCTCGAATCGCGGCTAGAATCGTGGGAATCCAGCGTCCGCTCCATCTCGGACGGCCTGAGCAAGGCGCGCACCTTCCTCTATCTGGGCCGAGCCATCCACTATTCCATCGCTCGCGAAGGCGCGCTCAAGCTCAAGGAGTCAGCCTACGTTCAGGCGGAAGGCCTGCCCGTCGGCGAGCTCAAGCACGGGCCCAACGCCCTGGTCAGCCCCGAAGCCCCGCTCGTAGTGCTTGCCACACGTGATCGCAACGATCCCGACTCCTCTCTCCGTTATGAAAAGACATTGCAGCTCATGCGCGACATGCACGAGCAGGGCGCTGAGCTCGTCGTCATCCACGTCGAAGGGGATGACGAGGCGGCTCAATGGAGCAAAGCGTCCGTCGCCATCCCGGCCGTGGACGAGTTTCTCCTCCCCATGATCGAGGTCGTCCCGCTCCAGTTGCTGGCCTACTGGATCGCTGTGCAACGTGGCGTCAACGTGGATGCTCCCCGCAATCTGGTGAAGGCGGTCGTACGGGAGTAGTTCCGGCCCGCGTTCCCCACGAGAGTGCACAAT
This sequence comes from Acidobacteriaceae bacterium, assembly GCA_036521315.1. GTDB lineage: Bacteria > Acidobacteriota > Terriglobia > Terriglobales > Acidobacteriaceae > Palsa-343. The sequence continues at coordinate 169,826 of DATDHZ010000086.1, read as the reverse complement.
TCGCCCCGCTCGCCTACCACCAAAGTGGCAACGGAAGATAACCGATGCGTCTTGTTTCTGCCGTGACGTAAAGGTTACTCTCAGGCAAATCTGGTTACGCCCCGGCCCTTCGGAGCCACGTCGCCCCGATGTGTGCACGTTGCCACGCATGCAAAGCATCCTTCTCGACATCCTCATCCTCGGGCTGCTCGTTCTTCTCTTCGGTTCCATTTACCGAAAACACTCGAGCCATCGAGTTCGTTGCTGGCTGATCGGCTGGCTGTTTGTCCTCGCTCATTTCGGTCTTCTGCTCTTCAATCCCGCGATTACCTGGCAAAACGATCTGGTGACCGCGGGCGCCGACTGCGCCCTGATCTTCTGTGCTGTTGCTTTTGCGCTCTCCTTCTCGCTGGTCGGTGAAGAGGGTTGGAAATCGGCCCTGCCTGCGGCGCTCCTGGGCATTCCGCCCCTCGCGTACGTGGCAGCCACATTTGTCACTGCCGTCCCGGCGTGGGTTCTGCTGGCGCTCGGCGCCGCGGTGCATGCCGGATTTGCCGCTGTCGTGCTTCGCTTCGGAAAAGGGTCGCGAGGCGCTGCAACCGGCGGCCGCCCCGCAGTAGCCCGGTGGTGGAGCTTCTTCATTATTCTCGCCGGCGCAGGCTGGATGATCGGCGAGATTTTGCGCCACCGCCCCGACAACAGCGTCTACTTCATTCCCACCGAGATGTATCTCATCAACGCCCTCCTTTATTGGGAAGAGTTTCGGCGCGTTTCGGCGGGCGTACTCGTCGCGGTGCTGGGAATGTTCGCCTGGGGCGCGGTATTTCCCTGCGCTGTGCTGCTTCTCTTCTTCTTCCCGCACGTCGATGTTCCCGGCGAGTTGTGGAATGTCCCCAAGTATTTCGTCGCCTTCGGCATGATCCTCACTCTGCTCGAAGAACAGAGACGCGAATCCGATGCGCGCAGCGCGGAATATCGTGTGCTTTTTGACAGCAATCCGCATCCCATGTGGATCTTCGATGTCGCATCGCTGCAGTTCCTGAAGGTGAACGATGCCGCCGTTGCCCGTTACGGGTACACAGAGGAAGAATTTCGCCGCATGACGCTGCGCGATATCCGTCCTTCCGAAGAGATCGAAGCCCTGGAACAAACCGTGCTGAATTCTGAAACCAGTGAATCGGTTCTGATCTCCGGCCCCTGGACTCACATCCTGCGCGACGGCCGCAGGATCCAGGCGGAAGTTTCATCTCACAGCATCGTCTTCGAGGGAAAATGCTCTCGCTTCTCGCTGGTTCAGGACGTAACCGAGCGGCAGCAGTTGCACCATCAGCTCCTCCATCAGGCGCACCACGATATGCTGACCGGCCTGCCCAATCGGCTGCTGCTGGTGGATCGCATGGAACAGGCGCTGGCATTTGCCTGTCGCCGCGCCCGCAAAACCGCAATCATCTGCCTCGATCTTGACCGCTTCAAGCAGATCAATGATACCTATGGTCACGCGGTGGGCGATCTGTGCCTGAAACAGGTGGCCGAGCGCCTGAAGAGCAGGCTGCGCGCAACCGACACGGTCGCGCGTTCCGGAGGCGAAGAGTTTGCCATTGTCGCCGGCGATCTCACATCGGCCGCCGAGGCGGAAAGCATCGCGGAAGATCTGCTCTCCGCATTGCGTAAGCCGTTCGTCGCTGATCAGTATCCCATTGATCTGACCGCAAGTTGTGGCGTCGCTATTTATCCGGATCACGGTGCCGACGCGGCATCCCTGTGGCGCAGCGCCGATGCTGCCATGTACCGCGTCAAGCGCTCGGGTGGCAATCAGTTTGTGCTGGTTTCCCATGAAATCAGCCAGTCGACCACCGAAGCCAGCGAACTGGAGAGGTTCATGCGCCGCGCTCTCCGAGAGGGCGGCTTTGAAATGTATTACCAGCCCGAATACGGAATCGATGGCCGTCTGCGCGGCCTGGAAGCCCTCCTTCGCCTCCATCACCCCCAATATGGCATGGTGGGTCCCGATCGCTTTATCCCCATTGCCGAAGAAAGCGGCTTGATCGTCCCCATCGGCAACTGGGTCCTGCGCGAGGTTTGCCGCCAGGGTGAAGAATGGCGCACGCGGGGGCTGCTCATCCCCCGCATCGCCATCAACGTTTCTCCGCTGCAGTTTATGCGCATGGACTTCTCCCGCCAGGTCCGCGACGTTCTTGCCGAGCTTGGCGTGTCACCCAGCAGCCTGGAAATCGAGATGACCGAGACTACCGTCATGCGCAATGTCGACGATGTGGCTCGCCAGATGCGGGACCTGGCTGAACTGGGCGTGCAGTTCTCTGTGGACGATTTCGGCACGGGCTATTCTTCCCTCCGCCATCTCCACCAGTTGCCGGTTCAGACGCTCAAGATCGACCGCTCCTTCGTCGAGCGGCTTTGCGAGCCGCGGGGAACCAGCGCTCTCGTGCAGGCCATCCTTTCCCTGGCGCACAGCCTTGGCCTCGAGGTCGTGGCGGAAGGCGTCGAGCGCCGCGAACAAATGGACGCGCTCATGGCCATGAAGTGCGACCTGATGCAGGGATTTTTGTTTGCCCGCCCGCAGCCCGCTGACCAGATTCCCGCCCTCCTCCATTCCGATCGCATTTCCGCCTTGTGGATGCCCGACGTTTCGGCCGTGTCCGCATAGTCCGCGCAAGCCATAGGCCAGCGCGTAAATCCCTGATATATTAGGAAACTGGAGTGCGCCGCCCGGTCCGGCAGCCGCTCACCCTGATCGATCTGCTCATATCCGGAAAAAGGGAAAGGAAAGTTCAACTGTGCTGATGATTCGCCTGGCGCGCGTGGGCGCGCGTAAACAACCCCACTACCGCGTGGTCGTGATCGAAAAAGACCGCGCTCGGAACGGCCGTTCGGTGGAAGTCGTGGGGATCTACAATCCCCGCACCAATCCCGCTTCGGTCGACCTCAAACTGGAACGGATCGAATACTGGCGAGGAAAGGGTGCGCAGCTGTCTGATCGCGTTGAGAAGCTGGTCCGCTCCCGGCCTTCGCCCGGTGGCCAGCCCCCGTCGCCCAGTCCGGCAGTGGAATCCGACACTCCCGCCGCTGCCTGATCGCGGCTTCCGTTCGCAGTCTACGGAGGGTTCGCCCGTTCCCCTGCTCAAGATACCTCCCAACTGGTTACTTTTTTCCATCTCTGGGGCGAAAACTCAGCGGATTGTTCTTTTGTCCGTCGCAGCCTTACTGTAGTATCCGCGTAGCCCCGGAAGATGAACGATGTGTGTCTTCCCACTGGGGGGCAGGATGAAGCAGACGACAGACAGACCCGATGACATGCAGGAGTTAGTGACCCAGATTGCGCGCGCGCTGGTGGATGCTCCCGAGGCAGTCCTGGTTGAAGCGGTGGAACGAGACGAGAGCACCGTGCTCCGGCTCCGGGTTGCCCCCACGGATGTGGGTAAAGTGATCGGGAAGCAGGGTCGTACCGCACGCTCGGTCCGGACCATCCTGGGAGCGGTGAGCATGAAGCATCACCACCGCTACACGCTCGACATCCTCGAAGAGGATCACCACGGAGCACCAGGGCACGACGAAGGCTGACCACAATCGGAAGAATCTGGGCTCCCCCCACCCGAATTCCTCCGATGATCCATGTCACCTGTTGGGAAGCCGGGGGAATCGTTCGCGTCAACCCCGCCAATCCGCGGGCCTTGCAGTTCCGATGACCCCCTGAAACCTCCAGCCCGATGAACCACAGCCGCCCCACTCACTCCCCTGATCGCTCACACTCCGCCAACCCTCAGTGGGTAGTGGTTGCGAACATCATCCGTCCGCACGGCCGGCGCGGCGAGGTGATTGCCGACATTCTCACCGATTTTCCTGAGCGTTTTCACGAGCGGAAACGCCTGTTTCTCATCCCTCCGGCTCGGGTCGGTACGTCCGCGCGAGAGATCCTCCTGGAGAATTTCTGGTTCCTGCGCACCCGCCTTGTGCTCAAGCTTCAGGGGATCGAATCGATCAATGAAGCCGAAACCCTGCGTGGCTACGATGTCGCCATTCCGCTGGCGGAACGAGCACCCCTCGACAGCGCCTCCGTGTACATCAGTGACCTGCTCGGCTGCCGCGTCATCGATCTGAACCGCAGCAGCGCCGAGGTGGGCATCATTGTCGACCTCGACCGCAGCTCATCCAACACTGACCTGCTCGTGGTCAAAATCACCGGCGCGCGCGGGTCGCAGGAAGATGCCCTCATTCCCTTCGTCCACGATTACCTGGTCCGCATCGATCTCCCCAGCCGCATCGTGGAAATGCGATTGCCGCCAGGCCTCCTCGCCATCAACGCGCCTCTCACCGATGAGGAAAAACGCGAAAGCCGCAGCGACGGTTAAAGAGTCACCGCCTCTTGAGCGCAGGCTAAGAACACAAAGGGCCACCGGCGAGACATGCGCCGGCGGCCCTTGTCTTTTTCCCTTGAGGTCCCGCTAGCGGCGAGATTTCTTCTTCGCCGCCTTCTTTGCGGCTTTCTTTGCCGGTGCCTTCTTCGCGGCTTTTTTCGCCGGGGCTTTCTTCGCCCCCTTCTTTGCAGCCTTCTTCGCGGGGGCCTTTTTCGCCGCTTTCTTTGCGGCCTTCTTCGGCGCCGCTTTCTTTGCGGCCTTCCTGGGGGCTGCTTTTTTCGCCGCCTTCTTCGGCGCGGCCTTCTTCGCAGCTGCTTTCACAGCCTTCGGCGCGGCCTTCTTCGCAGCTGCTTTCACCGCCTTCGTCGCGGCCTTCTTCGCCGGCTTCGGCGCAGCTGCAGGCTTCGGTGTGGACGCCTCGGGGGTAGGCACAGAGTCTGGTTCGTCGGCTATATCGTCATCGTCCGAGGAGACAGCCGTAGAAATCTCCTCTTCCTCTTCATCTTCCCCGAATCCATCTTCCAGCTCTTCCATGTCGTCATCGGCTTCGGGTTCGAATTCACCGTCGGCGCTTGCATAAAGCTTGTAGTCGTCCTGCATCGAATATGCCCTCCGGGCTCCGAGTCAGAATTTTTTGACTGCTGTATGAGTATGCCAGAAATTCGGCAAAACTCTGCGCGCGGATTATAGCAACAGGATGTGTGCCGTTGCCAATCGGCTCGCGCCGCGTGACACAATCGAGATGCGGCCTCGCTGTTCCGGCGCGCGCCAGCGATGCAATTCGACATCATCACCATCTTCCCGGATTTTTTCTCGAGCGTCCTCAGCCACGGCGTGCTCCGCCGGGCCATCGCCACTGAGCGCGTCGGCGTCCGGATCCACGACCTCCGTGCCTTTACACATGACCGGCATCGCACCGTCGACGACCGCCCCTTTGGCGGGGGCGAGGGCATGGTGCTCAGACCGGAGCCCCTCGCCGAAGCGCTGGAGTCGCTGGGAATCACCGCTCAACCCCGGCGCGCGGCCGATGCCGTCCCTTCGGCGCAACAGGTCATCCTCCTCTCGGCCCAGGGTCGCCGGTTCGACCAGGCCGCGGCCCGGGAATTGGCGTCGCTCGACCGGCTTTTCCTCATCTGCGGACGCTACGAGGGCGTGGATGAACGCGTCAATGAGCTGTTTTGTGACCGCGAGCTGTCCATCGGCGACTACGTCCTTTCCGGCGGAGAGTTAGCCGCCGCCGTGGTCGTGGATGCCGTGGCGCGGCTGCTGCCCGGCGTCCTTGGCAACGATGCTTCGAGCGCCTTCGAGAGCTTCGGGCTCGCCGATCCCGGCCCGCAAGCCGGTGATGGCCCTCCCTCTTCGACCCATGGCTCTGGCGGCTTGCTCGACTACCCGCATTACACGCGCCCCCCCCAGTTTCGCGGTCTCGCCGTCCCGCCGGTGCTGGCGCAGGGCGATCACGCTGCCATCCGCCGCTGGCGCCGCGAGCGCGCCCTCGAAAAAACATGGCGCAATCGCCCTGACCTTCTCGCGAGCGCGGACCTCAGCGACGAAGATCGAGCCTTCCTGCGCAACCTCGGCTGGCACGGCTAAACGGTCCGCCAGCCCCATTCAAATCCTCGTTCCTTGGCGCTAAAAGATATCCGCGAGCCGAGAAAATGGCGCTGCTATAATCAATCCCCTCGTGCCAGTCACAGATTTGTTGGTCGGACAGACGGTGTCCCACTACAGCGGTTTGGAACTGCTGGGTGGCGGCGGAATGGGCGTGGTCTACAAAGCCAGGGACACGCGCCTCGGTCGCAGTGTTGCCCTCAAGTTTCTGCCCGAAGGCATCGTCGAGAATCCCCAGGCCATCGAGCGCTTCCACCGCGAAGCGCGCTCTGCCTCGGCGCTGAATCATCCCAACATCTGCACCATCTACGATGTCGGCGAGTTCGAGGGCCGGCCGTTCATCGCCATGGAGTTGCTGGAAGGGCAAACCCTCAAGCACCGCATCGCAGAAAAGCCAATCGATCTGTCGGAATTGCTCGAGATCGGCATTCAGATTTCCAGCGGCCTGGATGCTGCCCACGCGAAAGGAATCATTCATCGCGACATCAAGCCGGCGAACATCTTCCTCGTCGAGCGTGGGCAGGCCAAAATACTCGACTTTGGCCTGGCCAAGCTCACCGCTCACACGGCCCAGGCTGGCGAAGCCGGTATGACGCTTGCCGGAATGCTGACCGCTCCCGGCGCTGAACAACTCACAAGTACCGGCAGCTCCATGGGCACGGTTGCGTATATGTCTCCCGAGCAGGCGCGCGGTGAAGAGCTGGACGCGCGCTCCGATCTTTTCTCTCTGGGAGTCGTCCTGTACGAGATGGCCACCGGGTCGGCGCCCTTCGGCGGCGCCACTACGGCGGTGATCTTCGATGGAATCCTGCGCGAGATGCCGCGGCCGGTAAGCGAAGTGAATCCACGCCTGCCGCTGGCCTTTGAGAAGATACTCGAAAAGCTGCTCGAAAAAGACCCTGACCTGCGCTGCCAAACGGCGGCGGAGCTGCGTGCCGACCTGAAGCGCCTCGCTCGCGATATGGGTTCGGGCCGGAAACCCGCCCAGGAAAAGACCGGCTCCGGCGCGACAGGCTCTGCCGGAACGCCTCTGAAGCAGAAATCCGTCGCCGTCCTCTACTTCGAGAACCAAAGTGGTTCCAAGGAGGACGAATACTTCCGCGACGGCATCACTGAAGACATCGTCACGGAAATCTCCAAGATCGGCCAGCTCGATATCTTTCCACGTTCCGAGATGCTGGCGTATCGCGACAAGCCCGTCACCGCACAGCAGGTGAGCCAGCAGCTCGGCGCCGCCTACGTCCTCGAGGGATCGATCCGGCGCGCCGGCAATCGCGTCCGCATTACTGCCCAGCTCGTCGAGGCTTCTACGCGTCACTCCGTCTGGGCCGAGCGCTACGACCGCCAACTTGAAGACGTCTTTGCCATCCAGGAAGAGATCGCCCGCAGCATTGCCCAGGCGCTGCGTATCACGCTCACGCCTCAGGAAGAAAAGACGATCGCCAAACGCCCGACCGAGGATCTGCAGGCCTACGACTTTTACCTGCGCGGCCGGAGCTATTCACGCCGGGAAAACATTGAATACGCGCTGCAAATGTTCGAGCAGGCTATCCAGCTCGATCCCAATTTCGCAGCTCCGCACGCGGGCATTGGGCACCTCTGTGGCCTCATCTACGAGTTGCGCGAACAGAACCCGCGCTGGATTCAGCGCGGCATCGAGGCCTGCGACCGGGCCACAGCGCTGGCGCCCGATTTACCCGAGGTGCTGGTTGCGCGCGCCCGCATCGCCTATGCCCAGAAGAAATACGAGGAGTCCGCCCTGCTGGCGCGCCATGCCATCGAGCGCAAGCCGGACTGCGAGGGCTCCTGGAACATTCTGGGACGCGCGTTGTTCGCCTCCGGTCGCCACGAGGAGTGTGCCGCGCTCACCCAGCAGGCCCTCGACGCCAACGGCGACGACTACAACACCTACCTCCCCTACACGAATGCTCTCGAGCGCCTCGGCCGCAAGAAAGACGCCGCGCATTTTCGCGAACAGCTGACCCAGGTCCTTCGCCAGCAGTTGGAGCGGGTCCCGGAAGATGTTCGCGCGCGCATCCTGCTAGCCAGCAATCTCGCCGATTTTGGGATGGAAGAGGAGAGCACCCGTCACCTGCAGACCGCCGTCGCGCTCCGTCCCAACGACGGCAACACCCTCTACAACGCTGCCTGCACTTACGGCGTGCTCAGGCGCAAATCCGAGGCGCTGGAAACGCTGAAGAGGGCCATCGCGGCCGGCTACGGAAACTTCGACTGGATGGCCAAGGATCCGGACCTGGATTGCCTCCACGACGATCCGGAATTCCTCAAGCTTGTCGGCAAGAGCTAGGCTCCGCTCCCCAAAGTCCGCCCCATCAATGCGAGCTGTCATTCGCGATCAAAGTTCGGCGCGCAGCGTCAAACGTATTCGAAGCTTCCGGCTACTTTCAGTTCGCTGCCCCAGTACGGCGAGCCCGGTATCGCGGCTCACCTCTCAGCCCTGCGGATATTGCGGCGGATACTGAGGAGGATATTGCGGCGGATATTGCGGTGGGTAGGGTGTCCCCATCACCGGCGCCACCTTCCACTCTGAAAACGCCAGCACGTACAGCATGATCAGGTTGACCAGCGGCAGAACGCACAGCAGGCTCAACCACGGCGAGAAGCCCGCTTTCTTCCAGATGAACCAAAGCGGGACGATGACGATGGCCACACCCACCAGAAAGAAGATGGGCATCAGTGCCAGGAAAGCCATGGCCGCATGAAGAGCCTGAGGATCGGTATTCAGGGTGCACCTCGCAGACAGGAGTTCGAAGTTCGCGCCAGCATAGTCGAGCGCGCCTGCGAAGGCAAGCGCAATCCGCAAAGCGACGTTCGCCGCCGGGAACGGCGGCCCTTTCGAGGCCATGGGGTCTTGTTCCCGGCAACCGTTGGAACCGTCCGCGATATCATCGACTCTCGGAGCAATGAAACCTGAAAAGCGATTTGCTGTTCTGCTGGCCTGCGTCGTCCTGGCCTGCATCCTCGCCGCCTGCTGGTACGGCATCAGCCGCTATCTGCAATCGGCGCGCTGCGACGAGGCGAAAAAAGCCTTCCTCATCCGCGCCGGCCAAATGACGCGAGACGCCGACCAGCAATTGGCCGTCGGTCGCAGCCGTGACGACGTCGCGGCGTATTTCCAGTCCAATGGCATCGCCATGTCCGTCGAGCCAAAGGGAGATCACCAGGAAGCTTCCGGCACGCTGAGAATCCCAGCGCCAAAGGGTTGCGCAGGCCCTTCATGCATCGAAGCGGCCGGACAAATTCGCGTTGTCGTGGAACTGGATCCGCAGGGCAAAATCATGGTTCCCGGCTTCGTCTTCGCCACCGGGACGAACTGCCTGTGACCACACCGTCTGTCTAAAAACTTGCTACTCTCCCCATTTCCCGTCATCATGGCTTCCCGGCATTTGGGAAGGAGTCACGCAATGCCAAAATTCGTGATCGAACGCGATATCCCTGGAGCGGGTAATCTTTCGCCCCAGCAGTTGCAGGCCATTTCGCAGAAATCCTGCAGCGTCCTGCGCGACATGGGACCCCAGGTCCAGTGGGTGCAGAGCTTCGTCACCGACGACAAGGTGTACTGCATCTACATCGCGCCTGACGAGAGTGAAATCCGCCGCCATGCCCAGTTGGGCGGCTTTCCCGCCAGCCGCGTGTCGCAGGTGCGCGTCATGGTCGATCCCACCACGGCGGAATAATCCCTGCGGCGCCCCGCTCCGTGCTTCGCAACTTCCGCCTGAGCCTTGCGTCTGTAGAAGAGAAAGCCGGCAACGGAGGTTTGTCTTCATGCCTGTGACACGGCGTGCCTTCATGAAAGGTGGAGCGCTGGCGGTCGTCGGCACTGCAACGGTGCCGGCGTTTCTCACGCGCAGTGTGCTCGCCCAGGCGACCACGGCTCAGGCTCGGGGCAGGAAGCTCGTCGTCATTTTCCAGCGCGGAGCTGCCGACGGCCTCAATGTCGTGGTGCCTTACCGCGAGCCTTCCTATTACGAGTACCGCCCCACCATCGGCATCCCGCCAAGCTCAGTCATCGATCTCGACGGCTTCTTCGGCCTGCACCCAGCCATGGCCCCGCTCAAACCGCTGTGGGATCAGGGCCATCTCGCCATCGTCCACGCATCCGGCTCCCCCGATCCCACCCGCTCCCACTTCGACGCGCAGGACTTTATGGAGTCCGGCACCCCTGGTATGAAGGCCACCGTGGACGGATGGCTCAATCGCGCACTCCAGGCCGAGGATCTCGCCCGGGCCGACCGGCTCCCCACGCCCTTCCGCGCTGTCAGCCTGGGACCTCAGGTTCCCCACACCCTTCAGGGACGCCTGGAGGCAATCGCCCTCGATAACATCCGTGATTTCGGCCTTCAGTCAACCACGGCGGCGGCTGGGTTTGCCGCCATGTATGACCAAAGCACGGATTCCATCCTGCACGCCACCGGTCAGAAGACCTTTGAGGCTGTCAGGATGCTGCAGGCCGCCGACCCTGCCCAATACACTCCCGCCTCCGGAGCCGATTACCCCAACGGACCTTTCGGCAATAGCCTCAGACAGATAGCACAGCTTCTCAAAGCGAATCTTGGAGTCGAAGCCGCCTTTGCCGACATTGGCGGATGGGACACGCACCAGAACGAAGGTGCTGCCGAGGGCCAGCTCGCCGGCCGCCTCCGCGACTTTAGTCAGGGATTGAGCGCTTTCTGGACCGACATGGGCGATGAGGCAGAGAACATCGTCCTCGTCACGATGTCGGAATTCGGCCGCACCTGCCGACAAAACGGTACCGGGGGTACCGACCACGGCCATGCGAACGTCATGTTCGCTTTGGGTGGCCCTGTTCGCGGGGGCAAAGTCTACGGCCCCTGGCCGGGGCTGGCGCCGGAACAGCTCTACGAGGCGCGTGATCTGGCCATCACAACGGATTTTCGCCAGGTCCTGGGCGAGGCAGCCTTACGCACGCTCGGAGCTGGAAACCTGGACCTCGTTTTTCCTGGATCTGGCTTAAAAATTAGTAACTTCCTGAATATCATTCAAGTTTAACTTGAAGGCATCTGGAAAGTTACCCCCGCCGGCTCTCCGCCAAAACTCCGCATCTTCCTGCACATCGCCCACTCCGTCTCGAACGCCATTTCGCATTTCCTGATTGTCTCTCTCGCTACCTTTTCCCTCGCGCCAGCAGAGATTTAGCGATCCCTCTGCCCTGGAAGTGCTATTTTTGCCCCAATCTTCAGGTCGTAACCTATCTGCCACGCGAGTGGCATAACGATTGCTCCTTAGCTAGCCGAAGGCGAACTTCGGCGGAACGCGATTTTGGGCCCGTTCGGAGACGCCTCATGAAGTCAGCATGGATCGCCGCTTTCGCACTGCCCATCTTATGTAGTTCCCTCAGCCACCCGCAGCAAACCTCCTCACTCGAAGTACCCGCCAATCATCCCTCCCCAGAAGCGAAAGCGGCGGACCAGAAGGCAGCCCAGCCGGTCCTGGCCGCCCCCGTTTCCAGCGATGAGGATTTGCGCCAGGCGCTGGTGGGGAAGCAGCTCTACCTCCGCGGCCTCTACCTCGATGACGATTTGCACTTCGACATGTTCGGCAATCTCGACGGGCACTCCCCAACAGGGTCCTTCACCCTTTGCGCCGTAGAAATCCAGCATGTTCGCCTCACCAAGCGCCGCGTCGAGCTCGAAGGCGTCCGCTACGGCATTCACTTTGCCGACGAGGGCAACTGGGCCGAGCAGGCCACGTCCTTCGACCGCATGCCGGTCACTCAGAAAAAGAAGCACCTGGTCATCAGCATCGACCGCCAGCAAGTGATCGTTCCCAAAAAGAAAAAAGGTGAGGAAGACACGCCAGCCGTCAGTTCCGTACCGGGTAAGAGTCCCGCCGCTTCACCCACCCAGCCGGCTGCTGCAACAACCCTCGCGCCTCTCGCATCCACTCCCGGCACCCAGCCGTCCCCTATCGCCTCCGCGCCAGCCGCATTGGATGATCCCACCCGGGCGCTGACGACGCAGGATCCCGCCAAAGCCGCCGAGCAGCTGGAATCTGCCGTCAACCGCATCTTTGCGCCGGCGCTGGATGCCAGCATGATCGCTCAGATGCCCGACTACTGGCGCTACTTCTACCAGGCGCAGCTCGACCACAAGTCCATCGAGCCAACCGACCCGAATATCGTTCGTCCGGGGCCAGGAATCGAAGGTCCAAAGCTCCTCAAAAACCTGGTTGCCTCCTCGAATGACTACGCGCAAAAGAGTCAGGTGGCCGGCATCGCCAGCTATAAAGTGATTCTGGACTCCGACGGCAAGCCGATGGCAGTCGCAGTCTTCCGCCCCATCGGCTTCGGTCTCGACGAGAATGCGGTCGCGGCCATCCAAAAATCGAAGTTCTCTCCCGCCATCCGGGAAGGCAAACCCACGATGTCCGTTGTCGACGTGGACGTCCTGTTTCGGATTTACTCGAAGCGTACTACCCAGGCCGCCCCCACGACCGTGCAGGAGGTCGCCGACACCGGGACCAACATCTCTCCGGTTACCGGAAAGCCAATGTTGCCCGGCCTGTTTACAGTCCAGGCGGAGCTAGCCTCGGCAACACTGCCATAGCTCGGATCAGTGAATCTGCTTCTGGTTTTTAGCTGATTTGTTTGATTTCACTTGAGTTATCCGCTCAGCCCCAGCTCCGGCTTGCCTGAGGCCCCGAGCTTCCCTGCAGCCAAATTCGCGGTGCTTCGTCTAACTCCTCGCCTGATGATTCTGGTCCGTAACGTAGCCCGTAAGATCGCCGATGTTGGCGAGCAACCAACCATTGGTGGCGAAACTCCCACCTAAAAACTGGTAGGCGATCCACGCCGCACCCTGCCAATCCACGGTGGCCATATTCGCGCCATGAGCACCTCCAAGTGTATTGATATGAACAAAATCAGCAGAACCCATCAAGTCATGCAAGACGTGTTGCGTATAGGGGCCGCGCTCGCTGTCCTGACCGCTTTTGCCCTGCCCGCTCTGGCGGAGTTGGGCGGGAGCGTCAGCACGGTGGAAGCAGACCGCGCCCATATGAATGCGGGCGTCCGCATCACTTCCGGCAGCGCCTACGACGTGCACGAGATCGCCTCGCCCAGCGGCACCGTTGTCGATGAGTACGTATCGCCAGCCGGCAAGGTCTTCGCGGTCACATGGCACGGCCAGTTCATGCCCGACCTCCAGCAAATCCTCGGGCCGGCCTACTTCCAGCAGTACGCAGCGGCACTTGCGGCGCGGGAAAAGCATTTCGGACACCGCCCACTCAACATTCAGCAGCCAGGCCTCGTCGTGCAGACCAGTGGTCACATGCGGGATTATTTCGGCCGCGCTTACGTCCCCTCCATGCTGCCCGAAGGCGTCAAGGCCGACGACATCAGGTAATCCATACGGAGCGATTTGTGCGCAGTCTTTTTGTCTCGATTCTTCTTGGGAGCGCAGTTCTTGCCGCAGGTTGCGGCGGCAGCAAAGGCACCGCCACCTCCACAGGCACCACGACCACTACCACCGGCAGCGGAGCGAACTCGGTTACCCTCACGGTCGATGGAGGCCCAACCGCCACTCAGCCCGGCGGGGAGCTCTATGCGAATGCCGCCTTCGCCACCGCCACCATCTGCTCGCCCGGCAGCACTTCCAACTGCGTCACCATCGATCACCTGCTGGTGGACACCGGCTCCACCGGCCTGCGCGTCTTCCAGTCTGCGGTTTCCTCGCTCAACCTTCCCAGCCTCAATGCTTCCAATGGATCGCCCGCTTACGACTGCGTCTCGTTTGTAGATGGCTCCTACCTCTGGGGTGCTGTGCAGCAGGCTGACGTGACCCTCGGGGGAGAGACCGCGAGCAAAACGCCCATCCAGGTGATCAGCGGCACAACAACGGGTGTCCCCTCCAGTTGTTCCAATGGCAGCACCGATAACCAAAACACCCAGGCGAGTCTGGGAGCGAATGGCATTCTCGGCGTCGGCGTCGAGCAAACCGACTGCTTCTACAAAGGGGGCAGCGTCTGCGACTCCTCATCGGGGCTGAGCACGCCTCCCACTCCCGCCTACTACGCCTGCACCACCAGCACTTCCTGCTCCCCGGCTTTCGTCAGCGTCGCCAACCAGGCGGCGAATCCGGTGGCTTTATTCCCCAGCGACAATAACGGCGTCATCGTTAAGCTGCCGGCGGTCTCCGGCAGCGCAGCCACGTTGACCGGCTCGCTGGTTTTCGGTATCGGGACCCAGTCCAACAACCAGTTACCCAGCAGCCCGCACCTGTTCACGCTCACCTGCGACGATTTCTCGACCACCTTCTCCGGCACAACGTTCACCCCCGATCCCAGCACCTGCGGGGGTGCCGGCAGTTTCATCGACAGTGGCTCGAACGGCCTCTATTTTCCCAACGTCACGAAAATCCCTACCTGTCCCACGAACACAACCGTCGGCGACATCTCCGGTTTCTATTGCCCATCTTCCACCGAGAAGATGTCCGCCACGATGAGCGCGGCCGATGCCGCCTCCAATTCCGTTAGCTTCAGCGTCGCAAACGCGGAGAATCTCTTCACCAACACCACCACCGACAGCGATGCCGTCTTGCCAACGCTGGGAGGGCCAAATCCCGGTGGTGTGGGTTTTGACTGGGGGCTCCCGTTCTTCTATGGAGTCAATCTGTACTCAGCGATCGACGGAGAGACGATGCCGAGCGGAACCCCGGCTGCACCCTGGTGGGCCTACTGAGGGGTTCGAAAACCCGCCGGTGTCTCTCTGTGCTCTGCTGCGGTGAACTACCGGCACGTTGAAGTTCCGGCCTTTCGCGGGCCCCACTCTCGCCTTACAACACCGCCCGCAACACCCGCCGCAACAGTTCGGTCGTCGCGCCGTACACCAGATGCGCCGCGAACGGTGTAGCCAGCGACGAGGCCAGCCACTCGCTCGGCGGCGGCGACAGCTTGAGTGCCGGCACAGCAACCAGATCCGCGCCTGCAAACAGCGCGCCCCCAAAAGCGGTTCCGAATCCGATTTTGACCGCACCCGAATATTCCGCCAGCCCGCCGTACAATCCGCCCACCAGCGCGCCAAACCCGTAGTGGACGATCGGGCCGCCCTTCTGCTTCCCCTCCATCGACAGGTGCTGCCCGCCGGTTGCCTTTGCCACCAGTGCGTCGGCGGCCTTCATGGTCGCGTCTTCCTTCGGCTCGCCCCTTTGCTCCCGCTGCAATTCCTGCACGCGTTCGTTGGCCTTTTCGTCTTCGCTCTCCAGAGCCTCATGCAGTTTCTGGCCCGGTCCGGACATCAAGACGTTCATCGCCCACGACGCCGCCAGTCCCGCGCCCGCGCCAGCCAGGATGCCCCGCAACACGTGTCTCCCGTTTTCTCCGCTCATGCGCATCTCCTCTTTGGTCTTCCCTTGAGGAGATGCGCGCATCAACCCGCGGGTTTCGCTACTGAGATCCTGCGGACTTCTTACCGGCCAGCAGCGTCTTGGCATTATCGAGATGCTGTTGCAGCACCGGCAATGCCGTCTGGGCATAAGTCTTGATCGCATCGTTTTGCGCGTCCGACGCTTCCTTCTTGTAGACCGCGATCGCCTTCGTGTGGCCGGCCACCATTTCCGCCAGATACTTGTGATCGAAGGCCGCGCCCTTCAGCTTCTGGAACGGGTCGATCATCGTCTTGTTGTGCGCAGCATCAATTGCGTTCGGCACCGTCAGGCTTGCCTGCTGCGCAGCGGCCGCCAACTGCCCATAATCTTTGGTGTGATCGGTCGCAAGGGTCTGCCCGTAGTCCTTGACCTCCTGCTTGTCCGCCACATTCTGCGCCAGTTGTCCCAGATTGGCCTCGACCATGTCGGTTTGCCCCGCAAAGTCCACGAACTGCTGATCGGTCATGCCCGCTCCCGCAGCGGCCTTCTTCTGTCCCAGGGCGGGCAACGCGCATACGGCGAGACAGCAAACGGCTGAAAGCACACGTTTCATCACAGATTCCTCCCGGCAAGATTTCCCAACAGGAAATTGGATGCTCTGAGACGCGGTTACAGATACCGCCAGGTTGCGCAATTTTAAGCGGTGGCGATCCGTTCCATGAGAGGGTTAGCCTCTAATACTCCAGGATTCGCACGATCTGATTGGCCGCCCGCACCCTTCGATCGCCAAACCCGCCCACGGAACGCCTTAGCGCCCGGACTCGCTGCCCCTCAGCAATGTGGCGCGAACCAGCTTGTCCAGCTTCGGGTAGGCGCGATCGAGATACGCGTTCCCGCCTGCAAACATCGCGTCCTGGTGGCCCGCGCGCATCCCGCCTCCGGAGTGCTCTCCGTATCCGCTGTACAACCTCTCCACCACATTCATGCCCTCCACTACCTGGCCGAACGGCGCAAACCCGTTCTCCCGGTCGATCCGGGTGTTATCTCCCGTGTTGATGTAAATCTCCGTCGCCCGCGTATTCGGCCCTGTATTCGCGAAGGCCACAAACCCGGCGGTGTTCGGCTTCACCATCGCGTCGTCGGGAATAGTGCGTTGCCGCCAGCTCTGCGCCACTTGCGGATCGCCGCCGATCCCGAACTGCACCCACCGGCCAGGCACCACGCGGAAGAACCGCGAGTTGTTGTAATACCCATCGCGCACCAGTTCGTAGAAGCGATCCGCCCCATGCGGCGCCCATTCGCGGTGCGCTTCAATCACAAAGCTGCCCGCCGTGGTGTCGATCTTCACGCGATAGACAGCCGGAGCCTTGCCAGAATGCCAGAAGGGAAAGCCGAGCAAAAAACAGAGCAGGGGAATCATGACCATTCAATCTGCCGACAGGAATTTCTGCGGACCCGTGTATCGAGACCAACTCTCAGTGGCTGCTCCACGTCTTGTCTGGAGCATTGCACAGCGTCTCCAGCGGACACTCCGCGCACCGCGGCTTGCGCGCCACGCAAATCTGCCTCCCATGGTGAATCATCTCGTGCGAAAACGCGATCCACCGGTCCCGCGGGATTACCCGCATCAGGTCCTCCTCCACGCGTTTCGGATCCTCGGCCCGGGTTAGTCCCAGCCGATGGCTGAGCCGCAGCACGTGCGTGTCCACCACCACGCCTTCCGCCTTCTCGAATGCCACTCCCAGCACGACATTGGCCGTCTTGCGCGCCACGCCGGGCAGCGTCAGCAACTCTTCCATCGTTTCCGGAACCTGTCCGCCGAACTCGCTTACCACCCGCTTCGCCGCCCCGGAAATCGACTTTGCCTTGTTGTGATAAAAGCCAGTCGACCGAATCTCCTCTTCAATCGCCGGCAGCGATGCCTGCGCAAACGCCGATGCGGAAGGGAACTTGCGAAACAGCTCCGGCGTCACCAGATTGACGCGCACATCCGTGCACTGCGCGGAAAGAATCGTCGCCACCAGCAGCTCCCACGGGTTCGTGTGATGCAGCGCGCATTCCGCATTGGGATACGCCGCCGTCAGCCGCCGCAGCAAATCCTCAATCCGTCTGGGATCAAGCTCAAGCCCTTTACCTTTGACCGCCCGCGTCGGCTTCACTTTTACGGGAGTCTTTTTTGCGCCCCTCGCGGCAGGTTTCTTCGCAGAGCTTTTCGCAGGTCGAGCCAGCCGCTTCGCCGTCCTCTTCGCAGCTTTCTTTTGCGCCATGCCGAGCATTGTAGCGGGTCAGGCTGCGCCGCTTGCCGCGCCCCTACTGCCGATCTCCGTCCGCCGCCGATACGTATACGCCATCGCCATCGTGCCGCGGTCCATCGCCACAATCGATGGATACGAGGAGTCGATCGGATGCTCCAGAAGTCACGCATCGCTCCGCGCGGTTCTACGCCTGCGATCGTACCACTCGCCACAATTCCACCCAACTCCCGCAGCCAACCGTATTGCCGGCGGGCTATAATGCCGAAAACATCGTAGTGAAACGTTTGAGGAACTCTCCAGCCTTCCCTGGTCGAGAACCTCGGCGCGGCACAGAATTCGGGGTCAAAGTGGACCACCAGCACGCAGGCGGAGCAAGCTCTCCGGACAGACAGGTACCGCATCTTCGTCGAATGCTTGATTCCCTCATTGGCGCTTTGCTTCTCTTCGGCTGCATCGCCGCAGCGCCCCTCACCGCGCGGCAGACCGCCGACCCCGCAAGCTCCACCACCCATCAACAAATGCAGCCCATCGCCCCCTGGTCCGGAATCGTCCGCAACTCTGCAAGCCAGCCCGTTGCCGGAGCCACCGTCACCATCCTCGCCCCGCCACAAGAGCCGCATACCGCCATCACCGACGCCGACGGCAGCTTCACCCTCCCCGGCCTTTTGCCAGGCGGATATACCGTTACGGTGCAAGTCCCCGGTCAGCCAGCCACCGCGCCGCTCGCGATCACGATCCGCAGCGGCGCTCCCATCCTCCTCACGCTTTCTGATCAGAACACCCTGACCGCCGTCGAGCCACCGGCCCCGACACCCGTCGCTCCACCAGCCAACACCGATAGCGCCGCCAACGAATCCGGCACCACCGCCACCGGCGGTGAAAAACTCTCCAGCCAGTCGGTCAGCCAGCTCCCCCTCAACGGCCGCGACTTCAGCACCCTGCTGCTGCTCGCTGCCGGCACCATGACCGACGCGAACGGCGCCACTAATTTCACCCAGCAGTTCGCCATCAACGGCCAGCGCGGCGTCGAGGCCGCCTTCGCCATGGACGGCGCCGATATCAGCGACCCCGAAATGGGCGGCACCATCTTCACCAACTTCAATGTCGACGCCATCCAGGAGCTCCAATCCAGCTCCGGCTGGATGCCCGCGGACATCGGTCGCGGCGCCGCCGGCTTCACCAACATCGTCACCCGCTCCGGCTCGGGCGGCTTCCACGGCTCCTTCTTTGAGTTCCTCCGTAACTCCGCCCTCGACGCGCGCAACTACTTCGACCACCCCTCCATCGCCGAGCCCGGCCGCATCCCGCCCTTCCGCCGCAACGAGTTTGGATTCACCAATGGCGGCCCCGTCCTTCTTCCGCATCTCTACGACGGCCGCGGCCGCACCTTCTACTTCGGCGAATATCAGGGCTTCCGCCAGGTCCTCGGCACCACCCAGGTCCTCGCCGTACCCACCGCCGCCGAGCGTGCCGGCCAGGACACCATCACCTATCCCGGCGGCAGCACCGATACCCTCCAGGTCCCGGTCAACCCCGCCATCGCCGCCATCCTCGCGCGCTATCCGCTGCCGAACTTGCCCACCGGCGCTTATGGTGCGCGCACCTACGCCGCGCCCTCCGACGTCAAAACCGATGCCGACCAGTTCTCCATCCGCATCGATCAGAAGCTCGGCGCAAAAGGTCAGTTCCTCGGCCGCTTCACATACGACAACCTCATCGGCCCCACCACCAACCCCGACCAGACCCTTCTCGACCCCACCTTCGGCGTCCAGTACGTCGACCATCAGCGCAATGTGGTCTTCTCCTACACGCGCACCGTTTCCCCGCGCTTCGTCTGGTCATCGTCGTTCAGCATCACCCGCTCCACGCCGTCGTTTCCCACGCCCAACCACACCGATCCCGCCCTCAAATTCACCGATGGCCTCTTCGAGCCGTTCGACTCCGCGGCCGGCTCCGTCATGTCCGCCTTCGGCAATCTCTTCCAGGGCCAGCAGACCTTCGCCTGGACCACCGCGCACCACGCAGTGAAGTGGGGCATCGAGGCGCGTCTCAACCGCGACACCACCTACTTCGGCATCAGTCCCAACGGCGAATACGACTTCGGCGGAGGAACCGTCTATTCGCCGGTCTTCATTTCCTCCGCCAGTGGTCAGCACAACATCCAGCCCGGCCAGCCGCTGCCCGACACGCTAACGAGCCTCCTCACCGGCTATCCCTTCGCCTACACCATCGCCGTCGCGCCCCCGTACTCTTCCAGCGGAACCCACATCGGCCCCGCCGCCATCAACCGCAACGACGTCAATGCCTACATCGAGGACACCTGGAAGATCAATCCCCGCTGGGCCCTCGACTACGGCCTCCGCTACGAGCTCTACACACCCATCACCGAGCGCGCCCATCGCACCTCCAGCTTTCTCAATCCGTATCCTGCCCCCGGCGTCAATCAGGTCTACCTCATCAATCCTCAGCCCGGCTATCAAACCGGCTGGAATGGCTGGGGCCCCCGCGTCCAGCTTGACTGGAACGCCCCGCGCGACGTGCGTGTGCATGCCGGCGGCGCCATCACCGTCATCCCGCCCAACATTTGGCAGGACAACTTCCTCACCGGATCGACGCCGTTCGCTGTCTACCCGCGCGTCAATGCCTCGAAGAGCGGCGAAGTCGCCTACGGCTTTCGCATCACTCCCGACGAGCTGCCGCAGACCTACACACCGCAGGGCACGAATGTTTTCGCCACCGGCAAGACCAAAGACGTCTCCGCCAACACCGTCATGGACGTCAGTCGCTACCAGCAGGACCTCGCCGCCCTCGCGCCCGGCCACCAGCTTTCTCTGCTGAACCTCAGCGCCATCGATCGCCGCTTCGGCGACGGATTCCTGCAAACCTGGACCCTCGGCCTCGAGCGCGCCTTCGGCGGTCTCACCGCCGACGCCGCCTATGTGGGCACAGCGTCCTTTCACCTGCCGCGCAGCTCCTACCCCAATGCCTACCCCGGCGCCGATCCAGGCTTTGCGCCCTTCACCGATTTCGACGCGAGCGGTGCCGTCAGCGGCGGTTTCGGCTTTGAGTCTGTCATCACCGGCACATCCCACTCCTCCTACAACGCCCTGCAAACCTCGCTCTCCGGAACGGTTGCCCACGGAGGCCCCGGCCTGCAGGCCGGCTATACCTGGAGCAAATCGCTCGACGACGTCAGCGGCGTCATTGGCGGCACAGGCAACACAGGGGCGGTCACCGTCTTCAGTCCGCAGGATCCGTTCGACACTCACCCCGAAAAAGGCCCGTCGAATTTCGATGTGACGCACGGCTTCAGCGTCAGCGCCGCCCAGGATCTGCACCTCCAGGAAGTCAGCTTCCTTTCCTCACGCAGCCATCTCCTCACCGCGGGCTGGGAGTTGCTCAGCATCTCCACCATCAGCAGCGGCTCGCCTTTTACCGTCTACTCCGGCATCCAGCAATCCGGCTACGGGACCATCGGAGCCGATCGCCCCGATCAGATCGGCAAGCCCGATCTCTCGACCGCACACAACTCTGCCCGGCCGCGCGAAGACTACTTCGGACGCGGCGCCAACAACGCGAGCTTTTTCTCCATCCCCATCAACATCCCCGGTGGCTCCGGTCCTAACTCCGGCCGCTTCGGCACGCTCGGCCGCAACACCTTCCGCGGCCCGGCTTACTACGACTTCGACTACGCGCTCATCAAAACCACGCCCATCGGCCGCCGCCGCAGCGGCCTCGAACGCTCCGACCTCCAGTTGCGTGGCGAGTTCTTCAACCTCTTCAACGTGGTCAACATGGGATTGCCGGCCAATACCCTCGTCGGCTCCGGTTTCGGCGTCATCAGCAAGACAGCCGGTACCTCCCGCCAGATCCAGTTTTCCCTCAAGCTCATCTATTAACGATCCTCGAGGTGCCCCCACCAGCCGGCGCACCAGAAACAGCTGCGCCCTATTGACATTCGATAGGAATGGCATCACTATTCCTAAAGACTGTCGATAGGAGGCTCATTGAGCGAGAAGCAGACAAATCTGCTGCAGGGAACCCTGGACCTGCTCATCCTGAAGGCCCTGGTCACTGGCGAACTGCACGGCCTCGGGGTGTCGCGGCGCATCGAGCAAATGACGCGCGGAACCTTCCTGGTCAAGCCAGGGTCGCTGTTTCCCGCGCTGCACCGCATGGAAGAGAACGGCTGGCTCACCTCCTTCTGGGGAGAAAGCGAGAACCGTCGCAAGGCCAGGTATTACCGGGTGACGAAGGCAGGCGAACGGCAGCTGGGTGCAGAAACAGCAGAGTGGCAAAAGATCGCGCTGGCGATGACGCACGCGCTGAAGACGAGCTGAGGCTGGAGGAAAGAGGATCCGCGGATGATCTGGTCGCGACTGAAAAGCGCTTTGCGGAACTGGTTTCGGAAAGAAGCAGTCGAAGCCGACCTGGACGATGAGGTGCGTGCCTTCGTCGAGATGGCAGCAGAGGAGCGGTTGGCCGCTGCGTCCACCTCGGATGAGGCCCGGCGCGCCACGCTGGCCGACATGGGTGGCATCGAGAGCGTGAAGCAGCAGGTGCGCGAGCAGCGCACCGGGACCCGGCTCGAGTCCGTCACGCAGGATCTTCGGTTCGGTATCCGCCAGGTGACGAAGTGGCCAGGATTCGGGCTGACCGTAATGGGGACTCTGGCGCTGAGCATCGGGATTGCAACTGCGGTTTTCAGCGTGCTCTATGCGATGGTGATTCGACCCCTTCCCTATCGCGACGTATCGCGGATTGTCGAGCTGGATGCGCGGTCGGCCAGCGGCGGACCGGAGGGCCCGTCGTATCCCGAGTACGAAGACTGGCGCCGCATGGCGCGTAGCTTCACCGCGCTCGCGGCCTTCGTAAACGGTTCCGTGGGAATGGGCGGCGGCGAAGGCCCTGTGGTTCTGAGCGAAGTGCAGGCAAGCGATAATTTCTTCGACGTTTTTGGCGTCAACCCAATTCTCGGTCGCACTTTCGCTGCGGGTGAAGACCAGAACGGCAGGAACGATGTGGTGGTGCTGAGCTACGAGGTGTGGCAGCAGGAGTTTGGCGCGCGCAAATCGGTGATCGGGCAGAAAGTGCGTCTCGATGGCAGCACCTACACCATCATCGGTGTCATGCCGGCGGGTTTCCGGTTCCCCATCGATGAGTTGAACGCCGTTTACGCGCCTCTGCATCCAACCCCGAACCAGATCACGAATCGTGGCAATCACTGGCTGCAAACGGTGGCGCGGCTCAAGCCGGGGGTTACCGCGCGGCAGGCGGAAGACGATCTCGATGCGATCTTCACGGAACTGGGCAAGAATGACGCATTCAATGCGGGACGCACGGTGCACGCTGTCGATCTGACGGCCTGGGTGGTGGGCGATACGAGCCACGCGCTGTGGCTGCTGCTCGCCGCTGTGGTGACTGTGCTCGTGATTGGGTGCGCGAACGTGGCGGGATTGCTCCTGTCCCGGGGCGTCAAGCGCGAACGCGAGATGGCTCTGCGGTCCGCGCTGGGCGCGCGGCGCGGACGCATCGTGCGCCAGCTCGTGACCGAGGCGCTGGTGTTTGCCGCCGTCGGCGCAGCAAGCGGCGTCGTGCTGGCCTATGGCCTGCTCCGAGTGATGCGGATGCTGCTGGTCGCGTCGTTGTCGCGTGGAGCTGAAGTGTCGGTCAATATTCCCGTGCTTGTCGCCGCGGCAGCGACATCGATCGCAGTTGTGCTGGCTGCTGCCCTCATTCCGGCACTGCGGCTTTCAGGCGCGGCTCCCAACCTGGCGCTGAAGTCGGGCGCAGGTTCCGGAACCAGCCGCGGGCAGCATCGCCTGCGGACGGGGTTCGTCGTGACCCAGGTGGCACTCGCGCTGACGCTGCTCGTCGTTTCGGGCCTGATGCTGGAAATGCTCGAGCGGCTGCGCGATACGCAGCTCGGCTTTCAGCCCGATCACGTGCTCACCGCCGAAATCGATCTGCCGCACGGGCGCTACGCCGGTCGCGATGTGGTGGCCGATTTCTATCAGCCGATGCTCGACCGCATAAGCGCCCTGCCCGGAGTGCGCGCGGCCGGCGTGGTTCAGCTGCTGCCGGGAACCGGCTACGGCTATAACTCCGAGCACATTCACATCTACGGAACCGAGCCTCTGAAAAATCCGCGGACCGATCCGTCCGAAGTGAGGTTCGTGACGCCAGGCTACTACACCGTGTTTCAGGACGCGCTGGTCGAGGGACGGCTCGCCGACCCAGCGAACGATAAGCCCACCACTCGCCTGGTGTGCGTCGTCAACGAAGCCTTCGTGAAAAAATTCATTCCGCCTGGGCGCGATCCGGTGGGCCTGGAGATCGGCGACAACGACCAGACGGACACGCTGCCCACGCAGAACAACCCCCGCTCGCTCATCGTCGGCGTGGTGAAGGACATCCGCCAGACGATCTACCAAAAGCCGTTCCCGGAACATGACTACCTGATTGCGCAGATTCCACCGGCCCTGGGCGCTTATGTGATCGGAAGCATGAACCTGGCGATCCGCACCGCGGGTAATCCGGCCAGCATGGTGCCGGCGCTGCGCAAGGTGGTTCAGGACGTGGACGCGACCGTTCCTCTCCGCGACCCGCAGCCCCTGGAAACAGTGCTCGCCGACGTGCTGACGTTCCAGCGCATGGAGAACTGGCTATTTGGAACGTTCGCCGCTCTGGCAGTGCTGCTGGCGGTCGTGGGGCTGTATGGCCTGATTAGCCACGAGGTAGAGCTTTCCACGCGTGAGATCGGCATCCGGCTGGCGCTGGGCGCGACGCGCCGAACGATCGTCGAGGGGATTTTCCGGCGCGTCGGATGGATGCTGGCAATCGGCGTGGCGATTGGGCTGGCCGTAACCCTGGCGGCGGAGCGGCTCATTAACTCGGTGGTTGCCGTGCAGGCGGAACGCAACGCTGGGCTGATTGCGGCGCTGGCCGCCGGATTGGCCGTTGCAGGGCTGGTGGCGACCATTGTGCCGGCGCAGCGCGCCTCAAGCGTGGAACCAATGGATGCCCTCCGCGAAGAGTAGGTGCGTGGCACGTACAATCCTCAGTTCACCATGCAGCATCAGGGTTCCCAAACTCGTCCCGTTATTGTGAGCGAAGTGCCGTCAGGCGCGGAGTCGAAGAATCCCGCCGACCCCGGCTTGTCGCCGCGGCATCAGGTTTCTAGACGGACCCGGTTGTCGAAGCGCAGCGAACCCCCCGCACCACTTCGATATATTTCCTCGCCATTTCCGTCACCTTCTCCGGATGGCCCTCCTCAATCGCCCTGGGATTGACCAAATCCGTCCCGACCCCCAGAGCCCGCGCCCCGGCCTTCAGGAATTCCGCTGCCGTTTCGAGCGTCACCCCGCCTGTCGGAATCAGCCGCAACTCCGGAAAGGGCGCCAGCAGCGCCTTCAAATAGCTCGCTCCTCCCACCGCGGAGCAGGGAAAGATCTTCACGTAGTCTGCGCCTGCGCGCCACGCGGTGATCGCTTCGGTCGGCGTCAGCGCGCCCGGGACCGACACCTTCCCAATTTCCTTCGTAATCCTCACCACCTCGGGATGCAGGCTGGGACTGACCACGAACTCCGCGCCCGCCTCGATCGTCGCCACCGCCTGCTCCTCCGTGGTAACCGTGCCCGAGCCGAGCAGGAGCCGATCCCCATATTCCCTCTTGAGCGACCGCAACAGTTCGACCGCGCCCGGCACCGTCATCGTCACTTCGATCACGCTGATGCCGCCCGCCACCAGGGCCTCCACCAGAGCATGGCCCTCCTGCTCCGACCGAGCCCGCAGCACCGGCACGATGCCCGACTGCTCCAGGCGCTCTTGAGTCGTCAACCGTCACTCCTTGTCATGCGCAGAGGCCGCCTTTCTCACTCTGTTAACCAGAAAGATAAGTAACGTAACTGGTTGGTGAAGCCCCCCGCTAACCCTACTGGTTTGAGCAAAGGCCTCCCCGCGCTGGTAACGGGCATCACCGCGAAATCCGCACTGACTCCCCTTTCATCACCCGCTCCACCTCCGCCAGCGTGGCCATGCTCGTGTCGCCCGCGGTGGTCATCGCCAGGGCTCCATGGGCCACCCCGCAGCGCACCGCCCATCCCACCGGCTTGCCCGTCAGCAGACCGAAAATCAGGCCGGAAGCGAACGAGTCGCCCCCGCCCACCCGGTCCAGAATCTCAATCTCCCGCTGCGGCACGTGAACGATCTCATCCCGGCCTTCCGCATTCGCCAGCGCCATGGCCCCCCACTGATTCCGGGTCGCCGAGTGCGCCGTGCGCAGCGTCGTCGCCACCATCTTCAGGTTGGAATGAGCGGCAGCCACTTCGCGCAGCATGCCCTCGCAGCTGGCCACCGGCAGGTCGCCATAATCTTCGCCAACCCCCTGCAGTCCAACCCCCAGCATCGCCGAGAAGTCTTCCTCATTGCCCAGCAGCACATCCACCTTGCGCACCAGTTCCCGGTTCACCTCCTGCGCCTTCGCCTTGCCGCCGATGCTCTTCCAGAGCGACTCGCGATAGTTCAAGTCGTAGGAGACCGGTGTGCCATTCTGCCGCGCCGCATCCATCGCCGCTTCGGCCGCCCGGGGCGTAGTCTCCGACAGCGCCGCAAAGATGCCGCCCGTGTGGAACCAGCGCGACGCGTTCTTCGACCCAAAGACCTCGTCCCAGTCCCAGGTCTTTGCCGTCGCAGCCGCAATGGCCGTGTGCCCGCGATCGGAACACCCAGCCGCCGCGCGCACGCCAAAGCCGCGCTCCGTAAAGTTCAGCCCGTTGCGTACCGTCCGCCCGACGCCGTCATAGGGAAGCCAGCGCACCAGCTCCTGATCCACGCCGCCCTGCAGCATCAGGTCTTCCACCAGCCGGCCAACGGCATTGTCCGCCAGGCATGTAGCGATCGCGGTCTTGAGCCCGAAGCAGCGCCGCAGCCCGCGAGCCACGTTATACTCACCGCCGCCCTCCCAAACAGTGAAGTGCCGCGTCGTCGCGATGCGCACCTCGCCGGGATCGAGGCGCAGCATCACTTCCCCCAAACTCACCAGGTCCCAGCGCGCCGGCCCTTCTCTGAGAACGATTGCTTCCATGGCTCTTATTGTGAGTCTATCGCTCACAAGGAATCGCACTTCTCGGAACGCGCAATCCGACTCGCTTTCCTCAACCGTACTCTGCGCCCTCCGCCTGTATCATGGCTCCTTGCGGTGCATCGAGAAGGTCCGCGCCGCCGGAGCCGTTCACCATGAAGGTCGGAGTTTTTACCCCGCTGCTCTCCCAGTTTCCGCTATCCGCAGTCCTTGAAATGCTCAGGAAACTCCATATCACCACGGTCGAATTGGGCACCGGCAACTATCCCGGCGAAGCGCACTGCAAGCTGTCCACCCTCGACGACCACCGCGCCCTTTCCGACTTCCAGAAGATCATCGCCGATCATGGCGCGACCATCAGCGCGCTCAGCTGCCACGGCAACCCGCTTCACCCCGACAAAGCCCGCGCGGATCACGATGCGGATGTTAGCCGGCGAACCATCCTCCTCGCCGAAAAACTCGGCATTCCCACCGTGGTCGATTTCTCCGGCTGCCCCGGCGATTCGTCGACCGCGAAGCATCCCAACTGGGTCACCTGTCCCTGGCCGCCCGACTACCTCGAAGTCCTGAATTGGCAGTGGGACGAAATCGTCGCTCCGTACTGGGCCGCCCATGGCAAGTTCGCTGCCGACCATGGGGTCCGCATCGCCATCGAAATGCACCCCGGCTTCGTCGTCTACAGTCCGGAAACCATGCTGCGTCTGCGCGCCATCGCCGGTCCTGCCGTCGGCGCGAACCTCGATCCCAGCCATCTGTTCTGGCAGAATATCGATCCCATTGCGGCCGTGCGCGTGCTCGGCGACGCCATTTTCCATGTCCATGCCAAGGACACGCAGCTCTATCCCGCGAACCTACCCCGCACCGGCGTGCTCGACACCAAGCCCTACACCGACGAGCCTCATCGCGGCTGGATTTTCCGCACCGTCGGGTACGGCCACGGAGCAGAGTGGTGGAAGGAATTCGTCTCAACCCTGCGCATGTTCGGCTACGAGAATGTGCTGTCCATCGAGCACGAAGACTCGCTCCTGTCTGCCGAAGAAGGCCTCACGAAAGCCGCCGCCTTCCTCAATGATCTCGTCATCCGTGAAAAACCCGGCACTGCTTGGTGGACCTAGAACCGGCGCGGCAGTCCGGTAATTCCGAAGAAATGGAAGGTCAATGAACAATCCGATTCGCACAGCGGTGATCGGTACCGGATTTATGGGCCGGGTGCATCTCGAGGCTCTCCGCCGCGTTGAGCACGTGGAGGTCGCAGCCATCGGTGGGCGCAACGCCGTCGCCGCTCGCCAGCTCGGCTCCGCCTGGGACATTCCTCGTCTCAGTGTGGAAGCTATTCTGGCGGACCTGTCCATTCAGGCCGTCCACCTCTGCACGCCCAATGCGCTCCATTTTCCAATGGCCAAAGAGGCGCTGCTCGCCGGGAAACATGTTCTCTGTGAAAAGCCGCTGGCGACGACCGTGGAGCAAACGGCGGAACTCGTCTCCCTCGCCGCCAACAAAGACCTGCGCAACGCCGTCTGCCACAACCTGCGCTATTACCCGATGGTGCAGCAGATGCGCCGCCTCCGCGAAGACGGCGATCTCGGCGAAATCCTCGTAGTCCAGGGCACGTACTCGCAGGACTGGCTGCTGTACGACACCGACTGGAACTGGCGTGTCTCATCGAAAGATGGCGGACCGTCGCGCTGCATGGCCGATGTCGGCTCCCACTGGTTCGACATGGCCGAACACGTCACCGGTCTGCGCGTCGATGCCCTCTGCGCCGACCTGCAAACGTTCCACGCCACACGGAAGCAGCCCCGGGGGCCGGTGGAGACCTTCGCCAACAAGCGGGCATCTGAATTGGACACGGTCGACACCCCCATCGACACGGAAGATATGGGCGCAGTGATCTTCCGCATGGGTCGCGCCCGTGGCAGCATGACCGCCAGCCAGGTTTCTGCCGGGCGCAAAAACCGGCTCAGCATCGAGATTTACGGTACGAAGTCCGGCGTCGCCTGGGATCAGGAGCGCCCCGACGAGTTGTGGATCGGCCATCGCGACAGCCCCAACTGCGTCATCGTCAAGGATCCATCCCTGCTCAAGCCCGGCGCGCGCACGTTCGCCGATCTGCCGGGCGGCCACAGTGAGGGGTACGACGATACATTCAAGCAGGTCTTTCGCCGCTTCTACCCATCGATCACCGATCCAGCCGCGCCCCGCGATTACCCACAGTTTGCCGACGGCCTGCGTCAACTCGTCATTCTGCGCGCCGCAATGGAGAGCAGCCGCACTCGCAGGTGGGTTGACCTCGCTCCGGCCGGCGATTCGCAGCCATGAAAGGAACCTCACTTTGCTGATTCTCGCCGCAGTCGTCGCCATCTTCGTCTACGGCATGATGGCCGCCATGCTGGGAACCATCCTGCCTGAGCTTTCGAGGCGGTTTCAGCTCACGCCGCGGCAGAACGGGACCATCGCCTTCGCTCAGGCCGTCGGACTGATGCTGGCTTCGCTGGCTGTGGGCCCGCTTCTCGACGACGTCGGCAAAAAAGCCGGCCTGATTCTCGGGCTCTCAGTCATCGTGATCGCGCTGCTCGCTCTGCCGCGCTCGGCCGGCTATCGCAGCATTGTCTTTCTGCTTTTCCTGCTCGGCATGGGCGGTGGCATCGTCGTCACCGGCGCCAATGCCCTCACCAGCGACGTCGGCGAGGCGCATCGCGCCATTGCCCTCAATCTCGTCAATCTCTTCTTTGGATTAGGCGGCCTACTGACGCCCTTTATCTCCGCAAATCTCCTGCGCGGAAACTGGGTACGCCTTTGTTACACCATCGCCGCCCTTACGGTGGTCACACTTGCCATTCAGGCCATCGCGCCTATGCCTCCGCCCACCGGCGCCGGCCGTTTTATCTTTGCGAATGCCGGCCCGGTGTTGGGTCGCCCGCTGCTGTTTCTGGTCGGCTTCTTCCTGTTTCTCTATGTGGGCTGTGAGGTCGGCGTGTGGAACTGGCTGGTGCGGCACCTCATCGCGCAGGGCGTCCCCGAAGGCCGCGCGCTCAACATCCTGTCCCTCGGTTTCGCGCTGGGCATGCTGATCGGGCGCGTCGCCGTCGCGCCCATCCTGGTCCATGTCTCCGCTGTTGACGTCACACTCGCTGCATCGATTGCAATGGCGATCACGACATTTCTCATGCTCCGCGTTCATAAGCCTGCAGTGGCAGCTTCGCTGGTATTTCTCGCCGGGGTCGCCATGGCTCCCGTCTTCCCAACCACCCTCGCCATTGTCGGCGGGGCATTCCCCAGCATGACGGGTACAGCCCTCGGCATTGTCATCACCTTCGGATGGGCCGGCCTCGCCGTCAGCTCACGCATCATCGGCAGCATCGCGGGAGGGGACCCTCGCCGGCTGCGCCAGGCGCTGCTCGTCATCCCAGCATCCGCGGTCATCATGATCGGCCTGAACGTGGCGATCATGGCCGCGCTGCGGTAGGGAAGCGATTCCCGCCGCACCTGGTTCGTCGCGCGTCTCCCGGGAAAGGGCGAAGCGTGCGGCTGCGCTTTATCCCGGGAATGCCTTCAGCCAGTCCGCATCGACCTTGAGAGCGGCGAAGGGTTCCATATCGGGGAATGCTTCCTGCTCCACATAGATGTGGCGGATGCCGGCGTGTTTGGTGGCCGCAAAGATGCTCTTGTAGTCGAGGCTGCCCTGATTCATTTCCGTTGAAATCGGCTCCTCGCCCGGCGTCCAGTTCGCCAGCTGGAACTCCTTCACGTGGAGCTGCGTGAACCGTGTCGGATATTTCGTTAGATACTCTTCCGGTTTTGCCCCCCCGATCACCACCCAGCCGACATCCATCTCCATCGTGACGATTTTGGGGTCGGTGTTCTTCAGAATGACATCGTACGGGCGCGCTCCGCCTTCTTTGCGGTGAAACTCGACAAAGTGGTTGTGATAACCGAACTGGATTCCCGCCGCGTGAATCTTCTCGCCGATCGAGTTGAACTGCTCGGCGTTCCATTTCCAGTCGTCGAGGGTAACCGCCTCCATCGTGGCGTTCCAGCTGAGACCCTTCGCGCGGTTCGGGTCTCGCATCATCGGTGCTGAGCAGATGATGTAGCTCAGCCCCAGATCTTTGCCGTACTGGATGATCTCATCCAGTTTCGGCTTCAGGTCGGCCAGAGCATAGTGCGCGCTTACGCAGCGCAACCCAGCATCGGCCATGGCCTGCTTCACATCCGTCGCCGAGTGAGTGAAGAAACCCGCGGCCTCGACTTCCTGATAGCCCATCTCGCCCAGCCGCTTCAGCGTGCCTTCATAATCCTTCGGCAGATACTCCCGCACCGAATAAAGCTGCAGCCCGATCGGCAATCCCAGCGGGTTGCCAAACGCCGGGCGTGCCTCCAGCATCGCTGCGCAAGCCGCAGCGCCCTTCACGAAGTCCCTTCTTGAAATCTGTCCCATTTTCCTCTGTCCCTTACTCTGGTTCGCTAACTGCCAGTTTGTAGTGTGATCAGTGCCGCGCTGGCCGCCGGCAGATGGATCGCAACTGTTCCGTCCCGCACCGGCAGGTCCTCCTCTTGCTCCGCGCTCCACGCCCCACTGCCGCCCACGGGATTGCTGCCCAGCGTGACATCCTGCGTATCGTCAAGCCGCGGCGCGGCCAGACGCAGCGCACGTGCTCGAATGGCTCGCTCGCCGCAGTCGACTGCGAGGCGAAGGTCGCGATCGTCGTGCTTGTTGAAAACCACCGCCTTC
This sequence comes from Acidobacteriaceae bacterium, assembly GCA_036521315.1. Lineage (GTDB taxonomy): Bacteria > Acidobacteriota > Terriglobia > Terriglobales > Acidobacteriaceae > Palsa-343. The sequence continues at coordinate 138,450 of DATDHZ010000086.1, read as the reverse complement.
ACGGTGCCGCGCTCGATTCCCGCGTTGACCAGCCCATAGGCGTTCACCAGAGGCGCCTCGTCAGGATGGTCGATCGTGGCGCCGATCAAATGCCCCGGCCCGGCCTGCCTGAACAGCAGCATGCCGTAGTAAAGCGGCCGCGCCGTAAACCCGTCCGTCACCGTGCCCGCGACGGGCGTGTACCAGCCATAGCCACCACCGTGGAAATTGATTCCCACGCCTCCGGCGGCCGCCAGTTGATACATCAGATCCGCACCCCACAGAGCCGAGGCGAATGTATCGCTCACTCCGTGCTTGCCGCCCTGGTAGCAGGAGTTCGTCTCGGTCAGGCGGAATGGCACATGCGTCACACTCTCCGTTTCCGCCATGCCCTGGAATTCAGCAGCCAGTCGCGGATTCGGGCTGAGCAGGCGCGCGATCGTCATGGACGGATTCTCCGGGGGACCCTCCGCGTAATAATGCTGCGAGAGAATCGCCACGTCATCTTTGAACTGCTTCGCGAACGGAACGAGCCACTCGTTGTTGAATGCCGTATCCGGTCCCGCAAAAGGCGCATGGGGCACCTTCTGCCGGATCACCTGAAAGAAGTGCTGCCATTCCTGCGCAAACTGCGGGAAATTGTAATCCGCCTTGCGAAGCCCGTTGCGCGAGAACAAGTCCGGCTCGTTGCAAAGCTGGAAGGCGATGAGTTTCTCGCCCATCGTGCGCATCACAAAGTCGGCTTCCGCTGCGGCTGTCTCCGGCGATTCCGTCCCCATGTTCAGGCCGTAGATCAGCTTCCATCCGGTCGCGTCGATGAAACCGCGCAGATTGCGTACCGCCTCCGGCGTGATCTTTTTGGGTGGCGGGGGCTTGTGCCCTTTGTCAGGCCCAACGGCCTGCCCGATGACATTGGCTTCGTTTTGCTGCTGAACGGCGGCGCTTTCCTCTGTCGTCATGTCCGGCGCCCAGAAGCAGTATTCGCTGGTGTTTCCGCCGATGCGCAGCACACCCGATGTCCCGAGCCGACGGATGAACCCGACCAATTCACTGTTCGCAGGCGAGAAGAATCCCGGCTCGCTGAGTTGCGCGCTTTCATAGCTGAGGCCGGTGAAATCCGCCGCAATGAGATTCCCCATCTGCTTCGGATTGAGAGTCAGCCGTAGGGAGACAGTCGATCCGGCCTCGCCAAACCCGATGCGGCTGGACAACGCCGCGCCCGACACTAGAAAAGAACTTCTGAGAAACCTCCTGCGATCCATGGCCGCCATTCGATCACACCGTTGTCGTTGCTGCAACATGCGTGTCCTCCGGGAATGATCTGCTGCACAAAAAAACGCAGTGGAGCGGATGCTCCACTGCGTGGTGACAGGTGCGATTTAGAACAGGAATTTGCCGCCGAACTGCAGCACGCGTGGATCGTACACGCTGGTAACCGTCCCATATTGTCCGGGGCCGTCGTTCGTGCCAGTGTCGATGCCGTTGAATTCCGTGTGATTGAAGGTGTTGAACGACTCGACGCGAAGTTCGACCCGTGGCCCCTCGGTCTTGGAAGTGAATGGGAAATCCTTGTAGAGCGACAGATTCCAGTTGAACAGCCCGGGCCCCACGATCGTGTCCTTGCGCGCGTCGCCAAAGCCGTTGTTCACCCCGCCATTCCATGGCGCTACAGGATCCGTGAACGAAGACGTGGTGAACCACTGCGACTGCTTTTTGGGGAAACCAACCGGGCTCGCAATGTTCGGACGGTTATTCGTGTTTCCGCCCAATCCCAGAGTGTCCTTGCCGTTGTAGAAGATGTTCACTGGCGTTCCGGCTTCAGCCTGAGTTACACCGGAGAACACCCAGCCGCCCAGCGCGGTGCGCGTGAAGCCGTTCGCATGGGCAAAAAAGGGCAGGTCGTAAATGTAATTGGCGTTGAAGATGTGCCGGCGGTCGAAGTTCCCCGAACCGTAGTCGTAGCGGGGATTGTAGGGATCGGAGAGCGTGCCCCCGGTACCCTGCTGCGTTGCCGTGGTCAAATCCGCGCTTTCAATGTCCAGTTCATGCGAGTAGGTGTAGGCCAACTGCACGCTCAGCCCATGGCGCGAATCCATCCTAAGCGCTGCCTGCAGCGAATTGTAGTTAAAGTTCACCCCATTCTCCTCCTGGCGCAGGTTGCCGTATCCCAGGTAAGGACGATAGAGGTTCGCGTTGGCATTCAGTCCGTTCGCGCCGCCGGTAGCCACTGCGTCGCGTTCTGCAATCGCACCCAGCGGCAGATCGTTAATTTCCCGCAGGTCGTCCTGGTTCCACCCTTCCGAACCCACATACTGCACGGCCAGCAGCGTGGAGGGCGCCAGTTGCTGCTGCACTCCCAAACTGAACTGCACGGTCGCCGGATTCGGGTAGTAGTACCTGAGGTCCGTCAGGCTGGACGCTCCCAGGGGAACCGTTGAAGTGGCTCCGGTCAGATCGTTCGTGTGCGGGTCGGAGAAGTACACGTCGTTGACGCTTGGCTGATACGAGAAGGGAGGATTCGTGCTCAGGTTGTAAATGTCATTGCCCTGCACGCGCTCGTAGAACATTCCAAGGCCCCCGCGCAGCACTGTTTTCCCTGTGCCAAGCATGTCGTACGCGAAGCCCACTCGCGGTTCCGGAGAAAAGTTATCGTTCTTCACCAGTCCGCGCGGCACGCCGGCTGTTCCCGCCAGCTGCATGCCGTTCAGGTAATAGAGATTGCCATTCACCGTCTGCAGGCCCGCGCTTGGACCGGTGCATCCAGGATCGGTCACCGCCGTGCAAATCGTACCGGCCGACGAGAAGCTCGCAGCATCCGCCGGATTGTAGGCCGCGGGGTTGAAGTTCGCCACGCGGTTATTCTTCTCATACACATGCGGCAGCAGGTCGTAGCGAAAGCCCAGGTTCACTGTCAGCTTCGGCGTCACGTGCCAGTTGTCCATCCCGTAGAACGAGTACGTGTTGTTAATCCAGTGATCCGTGTTCAGGTTCTGCAACTGCGTATAGCTGCTGCTGAAACCGAGCAGAAAATTCACATACGCGTCCCCGGAGAACTGCGACCCATTAAAGCTGTAGTCGCCTTCCGTGTCCGCCTGCTGTTGCTGGTTCTTGTCATTCCGCATGTACGAGAAGCCGAACTTCATCGAGTGCTTGCCCTTCGTCATCGAAAGGTCGTCACGCAGCTGATAGTCGAGGTAAGAGTTGTGCCACGGCCAGTAGATGACCGACCAGGTTGTGTTCAGCGGGCCGCCGCTGAACCCTACCTGCGGCAACCGGCTGTCCAGATTGTTCCCGTTAAAGAAGCTGCCCGCGTTCCATCCAGTGGGCTGCGCATATGTGCCTGCCGGCGTCACGTCAATTTTGTTGCCGTTCACATACAGGCCGGTCTCGTTCAGCACGGTCGGCGAAATCGACTGCGTCAACCGCACCGCTGCGCCCCACGACGGGTTGCTGAAAACATCGCCCACCGTCGTATAGTTGTCGCCGCTCCACATGGTTGGGAAGATCGTCTGTGACATCTGGTCGTGAATCCAGCTGCCCATCAGATGGTATTTGCTGGTCAGGTTCTGGTCGATGCGCACCACGTCTTCGCGCACAAGGGTTGGCTGCTTTGGCGAGGCCACGTAGCTGTCCGTCCCCGAATTCGGCTTCGGAATCGCGCCCGTCCCCATAAACAGCACCGCATTTGGATCCATCAGGTTTGCCGGAATCACGTTACCGGGAAACGGCTGGCCCGCGACGAGATGATCTGTCGCATAGACCGCCTGCTTCGCCGGGTCGCTGGTCACCGGCACGATCGGAGCCGGCCCATTCCATGGCGTGTAGGTAAGGGCGGCCCCCGATGTCGGAAAATCATTCGCCGGCACCGTCGGAGTCACCGTCGGGTTTGCGCCCTGAATAAACCGCCGCCACTCTTCCTGCCAGAAGAAGAATGTTTTCTGGCGGGTGGTGTTGTAGAAGCCCGGAATGACCAGCGGTCCGCCGATGTTCCCGCCAAAAATGTTCAGCCGCAGTTCCGGCGTCGGCTGGCCCTTCAGCTTCGATATGTAGTTGGCCGCGTCAAAATCGTCATTGCGGTTAAATTCCCAAGCGCCGCCGTGGAAGTTGTGGGAGCCGCTCTTCAACTCAATGAGCACTGTACCCGCCGAGGAGATGCCGTAGTCGGGCGAGTAATTGCTGCTCAGCACCTGGAACTGCGCGATCGCGTCCGGGGAGGGAAGCGCGTCGAGCTTGCCGCCCGAACCGCGGTCATACACCTCACCGCCATCGATCAGGAAGTTGTTGTGATCGGGCCGCATGCCGTTGAAACTGATCGTGGCCGTGCTGGTCTGCGCCGCCACGCCGTTGAACGACGGCAGGTTGCTGGAGACCCCGACGCCGAGCGTAGTCAGGCTGGTGATGTTGCGCCCGTTGGTCGCAATATTTCGCACCTGCTGCCCGCTGATCAGGCTGCTCACTTCGTTGGTCTCGGTCTGCGCTTGCAAGGCATTGGCCTGCACGGTAACAGTCTGGTTGTTTGCTCCCACCGTCATCTGCGCGTCTTCGCGGACCGTCTGCGCGGTGTTCACCACAATGCCGGTTCGCTGGAATGTCTGGAACCCCGAGGCCGTGACGGTTAGGTTGTAATGCCCCACGGTGAGGCCGGGCATGCTGTACAACCCATCTCCGTTCGTAACCGTTGTCTGCGGGGTGTTTGTTTCCTGCTGCGTCACGGTCACTTTTGCATTGGGAATCACTGCGCCACTCGGATCGGTAACCGTCCCGGTGATGGCAGAAGTTTCCTGCGCCTGCGCTCGTCCGAAGAAGAACAGGGCGACCAGCGAGAATACGCAGAAGTGTGAGAAGAGCGTCCTGATGCACATCGACTTTCGTACCTCCAAAAAAGTGGTTCCAGGGGATTGAACTGCTTTTGTGGGTTTTGCCGGGTACAGGGGTGTCACATATTGTTTACTTGAGATACAATATAACTGTCAAATTAACGATAACTAATATAAGCCAGAAAAGACCAGTAGTGAAGAGTTTGAGTAAAGTATGCGTCAAAGACAAATGGCTCTCAGACCTCAATGTAACCGGTAACGTCGCTCTATGAACGGAAGACGGCATCAGGGGCCCAGAAACTTTTTGTTCGGCTGAGGAACTTTATCTCAATAAGCGCACGGAAATTTCAGTCGCCTGTGACGCGCTTTAGCGCGAAGCGCGTACAGTCGCTTTAGCGCGAAGCGCGTACAGTCGATCGTTAGAGGCAGATTGCGTTAGCGAGACAGCCCGACCAGCGCCTATGCGCCGACCAGCACCGGCTCGGGTTCCAGGTGAATACGAAACTTTGCTTCGACCGCCGTGACGATCTGATCGCGCAGCGCCAGAATTTCTTTCGCTGTCGCCCCCCCGCGATTGACCAGGGCGAGAGTGTGACGGGTTGAGATGCCTGCGGCGCCCAGTGTAAATCCTTTCCGGAACCCAGCCTGCTCCACCAGCCACGCGGCCGGAATCTTGACGAATCCGGCAGCCGCGACGAAGCGGGGAACTGCCGCGGAGGCCCGCGAGGCAATCTCTTCGTACACCTTTTCGCTGACGACGGGATTCTTGAAGAAGCTGCCCGCGCTGCGGCTGTCGGGATCGCCCGCGACGAGAAGCATGCCCTTGGTTCTCCGAATCTCCCGCACCGCTGAGGTTGCCTCCGCCAGTGTTGGTTGCGGGCGATTCTCGAAATGGCGCTTGAGATCCGGATAGGAGAGAACCGGTAAAGCGTTCCGGCGCAGCCGATACGTCACCTTCGTGACGATGAATCGCCCTCGGTGGATCGAGTTAAATATGCTGCGTCGATAAGCGAAGCCGCAGGCCGCGTTCGGCAATTCCGAGAATGTCAGGTGGTTCAGATCGAGCACGCGGACCGAGGTGACGATCCCGGAAACTTCCTGCCCATACGCTCCGACGTTTTGCACGGGGGTTCCCCCCACCGTGCCTGGAATGCCTGCCATGCATTCCAGGCCCCCGTAGCCGCGGTCGACAGCTGTGGAGACAAAGGAGTCCCAGTTTTCTCCAGCCCTTGCGGAAAAGTTGTCGCCCGTCTGTTCCACTCCGGCGAGCGAAATGCGCACGACGACTCCGGGAAATCCCTCGTCGGACACCAGCAGATTGCTGCCGCCCCCCAGCACAAACAGCGGCAGGGCGCGTTCCTGCGCGAAGTGTGCCGCCTCCACCAGCGAAGACTCGTCTTCAACTTCAGTGAACCAGCGCGCCGGACCGCCAATCCCGAATGTAGTAAAGGGAGCGAGCGGAACTTGTTCCCGCAATTGCATCTTATGAAGAGGTATATCAGGAGGGTGGCGGCAAGGGTGGTCGCGCCCGTACAATGGGTTGACCATCCCCACGTCCCTGTGAACCGAAGGAGTCAGAATAAATGTATCCCGAAATCATGCTGATCCCCATGCGTGAAGAGCTGACGCGCGCGGGCATCGAGGAGGCGCGCACGGCCGAAGCCGTGGATGCTGCCGTGGCGAAGCCAGGCACAACCCTGGTGGTTGTGAACTCGATCTGCGGCTGCGCGGCAGGCAAAATGCGTCCCGGCGTGCGCCTCGCGTTGCGCCATGCAGCGACACCAGACCGCTCCATTACCGTGTTCGCCGGACAGGACCGCGAGGCGACCGAGCGCGCTCGTTCGTACTTCCAGCGTAACCCTCCCACATCGCCGGCCATCGCTATCCTGCGCGACGGCAAGTTGGTTTATCTCATGCAGCGTTTCGTTATCGAGAACAGCACCCCGCAGGCTATCGCGGAGGAACTGACTCGCGCCTTCGACGAGTTGTGCGCGCCGCAAACCGCATAGGAATCGGCAACCAAAAGAGGGCTGCGCTTCAGCGCAGCCCTTTCAGTTTCTGTGCCCAGGCTCGCTCGCGGACCCGAGCAAAACAGTGCGGAGAGAACGGACGGCAGAATCAGAGCCGTCGAGCATGCTTACCGCCCGATGATTCGTCCCGGTGATTGACTTCTCGCCGGTTGTCTGGTTTCATCTCACCATGATCGCTGGCCTTATTTCCGCTGCGGATGCAATCGCTATTGCGCGAATTAGCATCGCCAGCGGCGAAGGAGCGGACGGCTAAGCGAGTCATTGCATCAGGGAAACAAGCAGCCATCGCGCTCCAAAGAGCCGATGGCTTTTCTGTTTTGAGAGGAATACAAGCAGGAGGAAATACGTTGAGTGTCACACTTCAATCGGTTCAGGCGGCGCGGCAGCGGATTCACGGACATCTCTATCTGTCGCCTGCGCGGCATTCAGCGGGATTGTCGGAGATGACCGGGCAGCAGGTCTATCTCAAGCTCGACAATCTGCAGCGGACGGGCGCCTTCAAGGAGCGAGGCGCGCTGAACAAGATCCTGACCCTGACGCCGAAGGAGCGCGCACGAGGCGTGATTGCGGCCAGCGCCGGCAATCACGCGCAGGCGGTGGCGTACCACGCCAGCCGCGAGGGGCTGCGAGCGCGGATCGTGATGCCTCTGATGACGCCGCTTGTGAAGGTTGCGGCGACGTCGAGCTATGGCGCAGACGTGGTGCTGCACGGGGCGAATTACGACGAGGCCTGCGAGGAGGCGATCCGGGAGAGCCAGGCGGAGGGTCTGACGTTTCTGCACCCATTCGATGATGACGAAGTCATTGCCGGACAGGGAACCATCGGTTTGGAACTGCTGGAGCAGGTCCCGGATCTGGAAGCGGTGGTGGTGCCCATCGGCGGCGGAGGGCTTATCGGCGGCGTAGCGTGCGCGGTGAAAGAGAGCCGGCCCGGGGTGCGCATCATCGGCGTGCAGACCGAGCGGCTGCCGTCGATGATGCGCGCACGGCAGGCAGGACGGCCGGTGACTATTCCGGCCGAGGCGACCATAGCCGACGGCATCGCGGTGCGGCGCGCTGGAGAAAAGCCGCTCGCGCTGGTGACGCGCTACGTCGACGAGCTGGTGACCGTGGACGAAGAGGAGATTGCCAGCGCGATTCTCGTGCTGCTGGAGCGCGAAAAGACCCTGGCCGAGGGCGCGGGCGCGGCGGGACTGGCAGCGCTGCTGCAGAAGAAGACCTCGCTCAACGGGCAGCGAACGGCGGTAGTCGTCGGCGGTGGCAACATCGACGTCACGCTGCTCTCGAAGATCATCGAGCGCGGGCTCGTGAAGGATGGACGGCGAACACGGGTGCGCATCCATCTGACGGACCGTCCCGGCGCGCTGCATCAGCTGACGAAAATAATCGCCGATCTGCGGGCGAATATCGTGCAGACCTCCCACGACCGCGCGTACTACGGTGTCAGCTTAGGCGACACGGTGATTGACTTCACGCTGGAGACACGAGGCGCCGGCCACATTGAGGAGATTCGGAGGACACTGAGCGAGGCTGGATACCGCCACGAAAGGATCGAGTAACCCTGTTACCTGTTCCCTGAAACCTGTAATCTGAAAGCAAATGGCCGATCAGCTCTACCTCAGCCTGTGGTATCCGAACTTTCGCATGGATGCCTTGCCGGACGCGCTCGACAGGGTCATGGGGCAGTTTGCTGCGGCCGGCGGATCGTCGCGTGTTTCCGCCGCAACCGTGTATCCCATTTCGTGGAACGAGTCGCCGGTCTATCAGCGGCTCTACGGGAACGACGCGGACGATGAAGAGGCGTCACCGCGGCCGGCCATTGCCGCGGCGATGGAGAACGCGCACGACGACTACGCTTGGGAGTTTGAGCTGATTTGGGAGTTGTGGGTTCCGGAGCAGGCCGCCGGGCTGGACACGATGTGGCGGCACGAGCCGCGCGCGGTGCGTGTTGTGGCCTTCGGCCCGGAGTTCGATGAAGGGGCCTACGAGACGAATGGGCAAATCCGCGCGGACTTCGGTCCGGACACGCCCTTTCTCTACGAAGGTATGGACCTGGATGCTGAGGCGGTCGAAAAGGTGAAGCGCAACGTGCAGCAACTGGTGGACTTCACCAACGGCGTGCAGAAAAACGGCGGCATCGCGACGCGGCTGCTCTGGTCGGAATCCGGCGAAAGCCTGGCTAAACGGCTCATCGAGCGGCTACAGCAGGTAAACTGATGAGGTAGTTGAAGGATGCTTCCCGTCGGTTCGGGGGGCTCCGCAAAGCGCTGGCCGGCGGCCGACGGATGGATGGCCCAGGCCCCGGCATTTTCCGGTAAAGCAAGAGCAGCAGATCGGCTTGCTCGCAGGCTGGGCAGGCGGTCGCAAAATCTCGAACGAGAAGGATATCGATGAAAGTTTTGGTGGTGGGCGGAGATGGGTACTGCGGGTGGGCGACGGCGCTCCACCTGTCGGAGCGTGGTTACGATGTGGCGATTGTCGACAGCCTGGTGCGGCGGCACTGGGATTTGCAGCTGGGCGTCGACACGCTAACACCCATTGCGCCCATCCGGCACCGCGTGGACCGGTGGCACCAACTCACCGGCAAGAAGATCGAAGTATTTGTGGGCGACATCTGCGACTTCGCATTCGTGCGGAGCTTTATGCGGGAGTTCGAGCCGGAGTCGATCATCCACTTCGGCGAGCAGCGCTCGGCGCCGTTCTCCATGATCGACCGCGAGCATGCGGTGATGACGCAGGTGATGAACGTGTCGGGCACGCTCAACCTGCTCTACGCCATCAAGGAGTTCAATCCGGCCATTCATTTGGTGAAGCTGGGGACGATGGGCCAGTACGGGCAGCCGAACATCGACATCGAGGAAGGCTACATCACCATCCGGCACAACGGGCGAGAGGATCACCTGCCCTATCCCATGCAGCCGGGGTCGTTCTACCACCTGAGCAAAGTGCACGACACGCACAACATCCGCTTCGCCTGTAAAATCTGGGGACTGCGCGCGACCGACCTGAACCAGGGCGTGGTGTACGGAGTGCTGACCGATCAGACCGGGATCGATGAAGTCCTGGTGAACCGGCTGGATTACGACGAGGTGTTTGGGACTGCGCTGAACCGTTTTTGCATCCAGGCGGCGATCGGGCATCCGCTGACGGTGTACGGATCGGGCGGGCAGACGCGCGGGTTCCTCGACATTCGGGACACGGTGCGGTGCATGGAGATTGCCGTTGCCAATCCGGCGGCGGAAGGTGAATTCCGGGTCTTCAACCAGTTCACGGAGCAGTTCAGTGTCCTGGACCTGGCCATGATGGTGAAGAAGGCCGGCGAGGATGCGGGCATGACGGTCCAGGTGGACCACGTGAAGAATCCCCGTGTGGAGAAGGAAACGCACTACTACAACGCGAAGAACACCCAATTGAAGGATTTGGGTTTGGTGCCGCATTGCCTGTCTGAGTCGCTGCTGACCTCGCTGCTGCAGTTTGCCATTCGGTACAAGGACCGGGTCGACAAAACGCAGATTATGCCCACGGTGACCTGGAAGTAGGGGCGCAGGGAGGAAAGGGGACCCCTCCGCCAGCCGAAGTCGCAGAAAGCAGGAGCCGCGATCTTCGGAGACAATGCAGAGACATCCCCGTGACACAACGCGGCGAGGTGGCCCCCAGGCGCCCGAACCCCGCCTGTCGCTGCATGTCTTGCGGCGGCAGGGCAGGAAATATTCCCCGCGACGGCCACGACTCAAAAGGCGCATACTACGTCTAATACGAGCAGGGTTTCGTCCGCCCTGGAGAGGGGTTTGCCCATGCCCACCCATAAATTCCCACTGAATCTTCTGGTTTGCTCCGCCCTGGCGCTGACGGGCGCGTTTGTCTACGCCCAAAGTTCCGGCGCGCAGAGTACGACCCCGGCGACCACGAATACTTCTGCGACTCCGTCCGGTTCGGCAAACCCAGCTGCGGCGACACCGGCAGCAGGAACCCCGGACCAGGCGCAGCCCGCCCAGGCACAGGCGCAGCCCACCCAGGCCACCGGCAAGGTCGCCGACGAGGACTGCCCTGGGCCGGTACTGCACCGCGATCCGGCCAAGGGCGGCGATATCTGCTCGCAGCAGGCGCCCACGGTGGCTCGCTCGCAGGGCGATGACAGCCTGACGACGGCGAGCACGGCCTCGCTGACGGATCCGAACGTGAATCCGTTCAAGCAGGTGCAGCCAGACAAAGACGGCATGATGCCGGGCGTGAAGAAGGGCACCATCGACGATATTAGTGCCGTTGGAGAGCGGTGCATCGGGTGCCGGGGCATGGGGAACTGGTACTCGACCGACTCCGAAATCAAAATGGGCAAGCAGTACGCGGACGAGATCGAAAAGAGCACGCGCTTCATCAACGATCCGGTAATCACGGAATACGTGAATCGGATCGGTCAGAACATCGTGAAGAATTCCGACTGCAAAGTGCCGTTCACCATCAAGGTGATCGATACCGACGAGATCAACGCCATGGCGCTGCCGGGCGGCTTCTTCTACGTGAACTCGGGACTGATTCTCGCGGCCGACGAGGAAGCAGAGCTGGCCGGAGTCATGGCGCATGAAACTGCCCACGTGTGCGCGCACCATGCGGCGCGGGAAATGACACGTGCCAACTATGCCCAGATCGGCATGGTTCCGCTCATCATGATGACGGGCTATAGCTGGACGGGCTATGGAATTTACGAAGCGACGCAGCTGCTGATCCCGATCACCTTCCTCGAGTTTTCGCGCGAATTCGAAGCGCAGGCCGACTACCTGGGCGTGCAGTACATGTATCGCGCCGGCTACGATCCGCAGGCGTTTGTCACCTTCTTCGAAAAGATTGAGAACCTCGAGAAGACGAAACCGGGCGCAGTCGCCAAGGTCTTCGAGAACCATCCGCAGACCCCGGATCGCATCCAGCACACGGAAGAAGAGATTGCCACGATTCTGCCGCCGAAGGACCAGTATCTGGTGACGACTTCGGAGTTCAACGACGTGAAAGCGCGCCTGGCACGCATCGAGAACAAGCGGCGGATTCTGGACAACAAGAAGGGCAAGCCATCGCTGCGGCGTGTCAGCTCGACAGATTCCACAGACAATGGCAACTCGAACGGCAACGACCAACCGACGCTGCATCGGCGCGATGACAGCAATAGCAACTGAATCGGGAAAAACCGGGTGCGAGAGAGCCAGCCCTTTGCGGCTGGCTTTCTTATTTGCGGATAGAGTGAAGAGTGGCCTGAGTCCGGATGGACGGACTAATCTTCAACGCCAAAAGGAGAACCATGCGGTATCGCGCTTTGGGACGAACGGGATTCGAGGTCAGCGATGTGGCCTGCGGGCTGTGGGGGATGAGCGGCTGGAGTGGTTCGGAGGATGCGGAATCACTGGCGGCACTCCAGCTGGCGGCCGACCGGGGGTGCAACTTCTTCGATACAGCGTGGGCCTACGGCGAGGGCAAGAGCGATCACTTCCTCGGGCAGATCCTTGCGGCGAATCCGGGGAAGCGCCTGTATGCGGCATCGAAAATTCCGCCGAAGAACCGCAAGTGGCCCGCGCAGCCAAAGTATGACTACAACGACGTGTTTCCTGAAGAGCATGTCTTCACGTATGCCGACCTGATCCGTAAGGCGCTCGGTGTGGATTCGATCGATCTGCTGCAGTTCCACGTGTGGGACGATGGGTGGACAGATCGGCGCGAATTCCGCCGTACGGTGGAGAGGCTGAAGCGCGACGGTACCGTTCGGGCGTTTGGGCTGAGCCTCAACCGCTGGCAGCCGGCAAACGGCATCCGCGCGCTGCGGACCGGCCTCATCGATGCAGTGCAGGTGATCTACAACGTCTTCGATCAAAATCCCGAGGATGAGCTCTTCCCCGTGTGCCGGGAACTCAACGTCGGTATGATCGCCCGCGTGCCGCTCGATGAAGGATCGCTGGGAGGAAAGATGACGCGAGAGACGACGTTTCCGGCCGGGGACTGGCGTGCCGGGTACTTCAATGCGAAGAATCTCGCCGAGACAATGGATCGCGTGGACAGGCTGCGCGGTGACTTGCCGCGTGGCATGACTCTGCCGGAGGCGGCGATCCGGTTCATTCTGGCGGATCCGGTGGTGAGCACGCTGATTGTGGGCATGCGCAAGGCAGAGCACGTGCGCGGCAATCTGGCGCTGAGCGATGCCGGCGGCCTCGATGCGGCGCTGCTTGGGCGGATGCGCAAACACCGCTGGGAGCGGCAGCCGGCTCCATGGTCGGACTGAGCGATTCGATCCGAATTACGCAACCGAATCGATCGGGCTGGGTTCCGGACCGGCCGGCGATTCGCGCGAAAGCTCGGTTACTTCGCTGATGACGAGCCGCAGTTTGCCCGAGCGCTCGCGCGGGATCTCCGCTACCGGTTCGAACGTCCACTGGATCGCATCGCCGACCTGATGATCGATTTCCTTTGTGAGCGTCCGTAGCTCCTGCTCGATGCGGCGCGGTTCGCCTTCCGCCACAAAGCGCAGGTGCATCCTGCGAACGGTCTTCTGGATGAGCTGCACCTGGCGGACAGCGCTGAAGCCTTTGCCCTCTCCGGGCCCAATCAGATTCAGAATGAGGCCGGGCATGATGCTGCCGTCGGCGCGCGTGAGGTTTTCGCAACTGCGGCCGAGGATGGTCGTTACCGACGGGTACCACGATCCGCACAGGCAGGGGGAATCGACGACGAGAACACAGTCGCCGGTTTCGTAGCGGATGAGCGGCATGCCGCGATTAAGCAGATCGGTGACGATGAGCTGATACATGCTGCCGAAGGCGCAGTCGCCGGCCGGGATGAGCTCGACATTGCACGCCCAGGGATGAAAGTGGTAACGGCCCGCGGGGCACTGGGCCGCGATCATGCCCAACTCGCGGCTGCCATAGTGTTCCGTCACCTGGCATTGGAAGACTTCTTCGAGGGTCGAGCGGTCGGCCAGGGTGAGCGGCTCGGCGGTGACGATGATGCGGCGCGGACGATGGAAATGGGCATTCGTGGTACGCAGCCACTCCGCGAAGCGCGTGGTGCTGCCGGAATAACCGTAGAGAACCTCGGGCCGCAGTCGATTCAGCGTAGCGAGGCTCGTTTCATAAAACTGCGGCGTGAGCGCACCAGCATGGACGGTTCTGCGGCGCAGCAGCGTCTCTTCATAGAAGCGCCAACGCCAGCTTGGACGCTGGGCCAGATCGTGCTCGGCGCCCCAGATGAGCATGACGCGCGCGCCCTGATCGAATCCGGCCAGCCGGTTGAGGTGGAACTGCAGGGCGGTCTTATCGCGCAGACCTTCGCGATCGCGCCAGATGCGCGCCGGAGCGGAAGTGGTGCCGCCGGTGGCGGCGATGGCGAGCTGGCTGCGTTCAAAGCGCTCGGAGCACATTTGCTGGCCGCACGAACGCAAAATATCCCGGGTTACGGCCGGCAGCCCGATGGGCTGGCCGAGCTTCCAGTCCGCCGCCCGGAAACCGGTCGCGCGAAACGCATCGTGATACCAGGGGCACGATTCCGCGGCGTGGTTGAGAATGGCGCGGACGCGCTGCTGCTGAACGGACTGCTGCTCGTTGCGCGGCAGAGAGTCGAAGCGCTCCAGAGCGTGGAGGCGGCGGGCCAACCCGCGGTGACGTTCCGGCTGGGCCAGAGGAAGCACGATATGGTTATGGACCCAGGACATTTGACTTCACCCCATGACCGGAATCAGGGTTGACTGATTCCGCGCCACTCCTTCGCGTATTGTTGCCGCGGCACCTCACAAATAGCGACGCGCATCTTGCCCGACCGCTCGCGCGGGATTTCGGGGACGCGTTCGATCGTCCACTGGAGAGGGATGCGGAAAGCGTCTTCCACGTCGGAGAGAAAGGCAGTCAATTCCTGGTCGGCGGCGGAAGCCTCGCCCAGAGAAGAGAAGCGCAGGTGGAACTGGTCGATGGCCCGCTGTACGAGCTGGACCTGGCGGATGGTGCGGAACGTGCGGCCGGCGCGAGCGATCAGAGGAGCGCTCGCCATCAGGCTGCCGTCGGGAAGAACCAGATTGTCGGTGGCGCGGCCGAGGACCGCCGTGACGGAAGGATACCAGGAGCCGCACAGGCACGGGGACTCGTCGAAGAGGACGCAGTCGCCGGTGTCGTAGCGGATCAGCGGCATGCCGTAATTGAGCAAATCCGTGATCACAAGCCGGTAAAGAGCCCCGGCCGGCGACATGCCGGCGGGAAGCAGCTCTACGTAGCACGCCCACGGGTGAAAGTGAAGACGGCGGCCTTCGGGGCATTCCGCAGCGACCATACCGACATCGCGGCTGCCGTAATGCACGGTGACTTCGCAGGCAAAGGTCTGCTCGAGGATAAGGCGCTGTTCGTTCGTCAGCGTTTCCGCTGTCGCGATCACGAGACGAGGCTGGTGCCATGGGGAGCCGGAGGCTCGGAGCCAATCGGCAAAAAGGGCGAGCGTGCTCGAGTAGCCGTAAAGAATCTCGGGCTGATGGCGGTTGAGCTTGCCGAGAAAGCTGCGAAAGGAGGCGTCGCTCAGCTGGCCCGCGCCGCAGTTGACGCGACCGAGCAATTTCTCCTCGTAGAAGCGCCAGCGCCAGCTGGGGTGGTCTTCCAGATCGCGCTCCGCCCCCCAAATGCGCAGCACGCGTGTGCCCTGGTCGTACTCTGAATACCTGTTGAGGTGATACTGAAGGGCGGTCTTGTTGCGCAGACCTTCCAGATCGCGCCACAGCGTGATGGGAGGCGCGGTGGTGCCGCCGGTGAAGGCCTTGCGCAATTGCTCGGGCGGGAAGATGCGCGAGCACACATCTTCCAGATTCGTGCGCAACAGGTCGCGGGTCAGTTCGGGCACCGGGATGGGCTGGCCGGCGCTCCAGTCGACAGAGCGGAAGCCTATCTCATCGAAGACGCGGCGGTAGTATGGAGAGGTTTCGTAGGCATGATCGAGAATGGCGCGGACCCGGCGCGCCTGCACGTCGCTCTGCTGCTGGCGCGGAAGGGCGTCGAAGCGCTCCAGCTCGCGCAGGCGCCGGCCAAGGCCGCGATGCTGTTCCGGCTGGCAAAACGGAAGCAGAATGTTGTTGTGAAGCCAGGACATCAGGCGCTCCGAGACTCGGCAAGATGTTCGTTCAGCTCTGCCGCGGTTTTCACGTAGCGGAACTTGCCCGACGGTTCAGGCAGGATTCGTTCAACAGTAACAATGGAGAGTTCGGTGGTGCCGCGCAGATATGGGTCGAGCCGCCGCCGCAGTTCGGTGATCGTATCGATTCCGTAGCCTTCCCCGGCGACAACGCGAAGCTGAATATTGCGGCGATCGTTCTGGACGAATTGCATCTGCCGCACCTGCGGCATGTCCCCGGCGAGCAGCGCGAGGGAGATGCCCGATATGCGGCGATTATCGGCGGTGACGAGAAAATCGGTGATGCGGCCGCGGATATCGGCAATCCGTGGAAAGGCGCGGCCACAGGGGCACACAGAGGTTTCGAGCGGCGAAGCCAAATCACCGATCTCGTAGCGAATGAGCGGCATCGAGCGATTGAGCAAATCGGTGACGAGTACGCGGCCCGTGCCCGGGGGCAGACCAGCCGCCGGTTCCACTTCAACGATGAGGGCATCGGCGTTGACGTGCATGCCGGTGAAGTGCGGGCAATCGCTGGCAATCACCGAGACTTCGCGGCTCCCGTAACGATTGAAAACTTTGGCCCGGAATACTTTTTCCAGCAGCCCGCGCTGGCCGGGCAGCAGCATTTCCGCCGTGACAATGATGGAGTGGAAACGGATGTCGTCGATACCGTGGCTTTCGCAGTAGCGGGCGAAGAAGACGGCCGACTGCGCGTAGGCGACCATAAAGCAAGGCCGGACGCGCCGGAGCAGAGCGACATACTGCGTGAGGTCCTCGTCGGAGATAAGCGAGGTATTGAGCGTGAGATTGCGGTAAAGGAAACGCTGACGCCAGTTGATGGTGGGCGTAGTGACGGTGCCGGTATCGAAGCGCGAGCCCCACAAGTGCGCATACCAGTCTCCGGGGCGCAAGCCGGCCCAGGCGTTATGGCGGTCGGTGCTGGCGCGGCGGGAATCCATGCGCTCGCAGTCGACCCAAAATTGCAATGGGCTGCCGGTCGATCCGCCGGTCTGGTTGCGAATGCGGTTCGATTCCAAAACATTGCCCGCCAGAAGCTGCGCATTGTGATTCTGGATGTCGGTTTTCGTGAGCACCGGCAGCGCTTTCAGGTCCTCGGCGGTGCGAATGTCCAGTGGGGTGACGCCTGCGACCTCAAAACGGCGCCGATACAAAGGCACTTTGCGAAATGCGTGCAGCAACTGGTCGCGCAGAGCGGCGGCCTGCCATCGCTCGAGTTCCTCGGGAGAAAAATGCTGATTCTTCTCGAACTGTTGGGCGTAGGCGGAGTAATGCGGATGGTCGCGACGGACCCATAGCGGATAGATCACCCGGCGCACCAGCCAGGAGCTGACGGGGTGGGAGGGTGCGTGATGGGGAGTGGGCGATGGGTTCATCGACTAGCTTGCTCGGGCCAGAGGCTGTGGCTCCATGGGCAGAGCGGGCACGGCGGCCGCAGCAGGCAGATGTGCAGAGTGGACATCAAGGATAGTGGAGAACCGTGAGGCACGCAGCAGCGAGACAAGTTTGTCCTCCATTCCGTCCAGGCCCCAGGTCTGTCGGATATGGGACTTCCAGTCGGTATCGAACTGGGGCTGATAGTGATCGATCTCCCAGGGATGCATATACAAAGTGACGGGCTGGCGCTCAAAGGCGTTCACGAAGGCCAGCCCGGCGCGCATGTAAGGCAGGGGCAGCAGGCGAAGGTAGGCGCCGCCGCCGATGGGCAAATTGACCCCGCAGACGCGCCAGGTGGCGATGGGAACCTCAAAAAGGTTCGTCTCAGGAATGAGATACGGGAATCGGGGCGCATTGGGGTTGGCGTACATCTTGTGCCACACCGGGTTGACGCTGGAGTCGTAGAGAAAGCCGAGTTCGCACAAGATCTTCCACGCCCACTCGGTGCCGGGTGTGATGGAGAAATTGGGGGCGCGGTAGCCGACCACGGGAGCGCCGGTCACGTTCTCCAGGATGTCTTTGGCGAGTTCGGTGTCGGCGCGAAACTCTTCCGGAGTGAGACGAAAAACCGGCCGATGGCGATAGCTGTGGCAGGCGATTTCGTGTCCGCGGCGCGCAACCTCCCGAATGAGGTAGGGCCTCTTTCTGGCGACCCATCCCAGGGTAAACACGGTTGCGTGGGCGCGATGCTTGTCGAGCAGGTCGAGCAGCCGCATGACGCTGGCGTCGATGCGCAGGGGCAGATCGTCCCACTGGTCATAGCTGACGGACTTCGAGGAGACCTCGGTATGGAAGTAGTCCTCCAGATCGATGGTGAAAGCGTTGCAGATATCGTGTACGTGCGCGGCTCGATCGGAGATCGCCGCTACGGCTGCGGTAAGCAGGGTATTGTCGGCGGCATGAGGCCGAGTGCAATCCGATTGCGCAGCAGTCAGACGTTCTCTGCGGGGGGCGAGCCACTCGGCGGTAAGCAGGCACCCGGCGCAGAGGGAGAGCAGCGCTCCCAGGGTGACGTTGTGTGCGAGGCACCAGAGATTGATGACAACGGCGCACGCCAGAGCAGCTGCGAGCAACGCGGGCCGTCGATCGAAAAACTGCATACCCTTCCCTCTCCAGGGCGAGACAATATGCAAGCCTCCTGCCAAAGCCGATTTCGGCGTTACGTCTGCGAAATTCCTCTGGCATCGAACACGCGATCCGGCCGGTGCGGGAATATCGCGAAGTGGGGGTCCTGGCATGCGGGGAATTTCAACAAAGAGAGAACAAAACGCAAAGCCTTTGGCCATGGAGTACAAGGCCTGCAGACTGTGATGGGCCGCCTGGTTTTTCGCGTCTGGAATGATCCGGCAAGGCTTTCGGCCGGGCTCAGTCTGGCTTGCCTGACCCCCGGTACTGCCACGGCTGTACCGGGAGGATGTGCAGCGATCTGCATCATTGTGTGGGCAGATGAGGACACTGTGGCAGGGATGGAGAAGAAAAAGCCCCGGACTAAGCCGGGGCCGCATAGCAGAAGACGAACCTGGCGTTACGCCGAGGCTTCAAGATTGTAGTAACGGATTTTCTGGAGGAGAGATTTGTAACTGATCTGGAGCTTTTCCGCGGCAATGCGGCGATTCCAGCGAGCTTCTTCCAGGATCTCGCGAATGATGCGGCTCTCGGTCTGATCCTTTGTGCTGCGCACCGCCGATTTGAGCCCGGCTGGAGAAATGACACGCGTCCCGGCCAGGCTGCCGACCGAAAGATCGGGCGGGTGCGCGACGACCTTCGATTCCAGTTCGACCAGCGCAGCCGTTTCGTCGCGCATAATCAGGTACCGCTTCACGAAGTTGCCGAGCTCGCGCAGATTGCCGGGCCAGTGATAGCGAACCGCGGCGCCGATCATCCGCGGCGAGAAGCGAATGGGATCGAGGGCGTTCGCGTCGGCCAGTTTGCAGGCCAGATTCTCGAGAAGCCACGGGATTTCCTGGGTGCGCTCGCGCAGAGGCGGCACGCGGAGGATGAAGGCGTTGAGGCGGTAGTAGAGGTCTTCACGGAAGCGCTTCTCCTCGATCGCTTGTTCGATGTCGACGTTGGTGGCGGCGATCACCCGCACATCGACTTTGCTGTTGAAGCGCGAGCCGAGCCGCGAGAACGTTCCGTCCTGCAGGACATGGAGCAGTTTGGCCTGTAGCTGCGGGCTCATCTCGCCAATTTCGTCCAGCAGAATGGTGCCTTTGTCGCAGACATCGAATTTCCCGGGCTTAGCTTTGGCCGCGCCGGTAAACGCTCCGGCCTCGTAGCCAAACAATTCGCTTTCCAGCAGGTCGTTGGGCAACGCCGCGCAGTTGACCTTCAGAAACGTGCGGCCGGAACGCGGCGAATATTTGTGGATCAGGTTAGCGACGACTTCCTTGCCGACGCCGCTCTCGCCGGTGATGAGAACCGGAACATCGGTGCGGCTCAGCAAGCGCACCTGATGAAGGATGCCAAGCATTGCAGGCGAGGCGGCGAGGAAGAACTGGCCGGCGCCGAGATCCTCGATGTGCATGGCAGGCGCGGGCTCGGCGACCGCTTCCGCCGGACGCGGGCAAAGCGTGTCGAGCAACTCATCCAGATCGCTGGTGCGAATGGGCTTGTTCAGGAATCCCTGCGCCCCGGCCTGAGTGGCTTCAAACAGGAATTTCGGGTTGAGATAGCCGCTCATCATCGCCGTCGGCACATCGGGCCGGGCGACGCGGATGCGGCGCAGCGCTTCGATGCCGCCGAACTCGGGTAAATCTTCGTCGACGAGGACCAGATCGCAGGCCGAGGAACGGCGATCGAGAATGCGGATGCATTCATCGGCGCTGGACGCAAAGAGCGCTGTGAATTTGGGGGAAGCCAGAAGCGGGTTGAATATTGCCGCAGGTTCGGGGTCGTTCTGGGCGACGAGAACTCGGAGCGAGCGGTCCATCATCACGGTCCTTAACCTCGACACCGGAACCCAAGGCCGGTTCCGTATGTCCGCAACCAAAAAGCCGGAAGGCCGGCAATCAGAACTCTCCATTCTGGTGAATGGACGTTGCCGAAATCGTCCGACGAACACACGCGGGCCCGGAACAGCGTCTCTGAACCGTGATGCAGAATCACGCAGCGGGGCCCGGTGACAAGATAGGATTCCTCGGTCATAGATCCATGGGTCTGTGCAACCACCGGAACTCCGCGGCTTCTGCTTGCGAGCCTCTTAACAATGTGGGTGGTGAGATGCATACAACTTTTGTGGGAGATGCCTGGGAAGTCCTTTGTCTCGGTAACGGCGGGTACAGGAATGTGAAACATTTTTCGCATCCAGGTGCAAACGATTGGAAACTTCCGGCCCCCCTCCGGCCGGGCGCAAAACGAGTCTCAGGTGACGTTATGGCGGCTGGGCGCATCTGAGAGCCCGTGGATTCGCGGGGTGTCGCGGCAGAATCCGGCATCGACCGCCAGGGAGTGGACGGGTCAATGGAACAGATGGAGACGGGTGGCACGCGGCGTGCATATTCCGCTGATGTGACGATGCGGGATCACGAGAGGCAGCCGGCAGGGATGGGCGCTGAGGCGCCGCTCTTAGGGAATTCGGCGGCCATGCAGCGCGCGGTGCGGCAGATTCAGGATGCAGCCGCCGTCGATGTTCCCGTGCTCCTCAGCGGGGAGAGCGGGACGGGCAAGGATCTGGCGGCGCGCATGCTCCATCAGCTCAGCCGGCGGGCTCGCTTTCCCATGGTGAAGGTGAACTGCCCCGCGATCCCTGGGCAGCTCTTCGAAAGCGAATTGTTTGGACACGAGCCTGGTGCTTTTACGGGAGCCAGAGGCGCTCGGCCAGGCAAGTTCGAGCTGGCAAATCATGGGACGGTGTTCCTCGATGAAATTGGGGAACTGGATATGGCCCTGCAGTCGAAGCTGCTGCGGGTACTGCAGGATTTCCGCATCGCGCGGCTCGGCGGCGTCGATGAGCGC
This sequence comes from Acidobacteriaceae bacterium, assembly GCA_036521315.1. Lineage (GTDB taxonomy): Bacteria > Acidobacteriota > Terriglobia > Terriglobales > Acidobacteriaceae > Palsa-343. The sequence goes on along the minus strand of DATDHZ010000086.1, from coordinate 117,092 downwards.
CAGGTCAATGTAAGGCTGATCTGCGGCACGAACCGCAGTCTCGAACAGGAAGTCGGCCGCGGCAATTTCCGCTCGGACCTGTACTACCGGATCAACGTCATCCACATCGAGATGCCGCCGCTGCGCACCCGCAGCGAAGATGTTCCGCTGCTGTTTCAGCATTTCGTGCGGATGTTCAGCAACCAGTACGGCCGCCGCCCCGAGCCGATCAGCTCGTCGGCGATGCGGATTCTGGAGCAATATCACTGGCCGGGCAACATGCGCGAGCTCGAGAACCTGGCGAAGCGCTACGTCGTGCTGGGAGGCGAAGAGCACGTCCTTTCGGCGCTGCGTGAGGGCAAAGACGAACCCTTCAACGTGCTGACAATCGATCTGAATACGCCGCTGCGTATCCAGACCAAGCGCGCGGTCCAGACCCTGGAGCGGCGCATCATCATGGATGTGCTGCGAGCCCACAAATGGAATCGCCGGAAGGCGGCGCGGTCGCTGGATATCAGCTACCGGGCGCTGCTCTACAAGATCAAGGAAGCAGGGCTGCCGCCGGTGCGCACAGTGAAGGCGCGGCCTCCTGTCGACGACGGTGCGCTGACGGAGGATTCCAATGAGTCGCCGCGAGACGAAACCCGCCATCCATCGGCCGCGTAACCGCGCGCTGCTGCTCTGCCTGTCCGCCGCGTTCCTGGCGGCGCTGCCGGGCGCAGGCTGCCTCGCGCAGAGCACGGCCAGCGGTCAAGATGGCCTGGTCGCTTCGGCCTCGCATGCCGCGGGAGGAGATGCAGCCGCCACTCCGGCCACTCCGGCTGCAGCGCCTGGTCGTCGCGACCCGAGCGTGGCGGCGGCGAGGCAGTACCGCATTGGCGTCGATGACCTGCTGTCGATCAGCGTCTGGCACCAGCCGGATCTTTCCCGCAGCGTTCCGGTGCGGCCAGATGGGATGATTTCGCTGCCGCTGGTCGGCGAGGTGCAGGCGGCAGGCAGGACCACTCCGGAACTGGAAGACGCGCTCCGCGCCTCGCTGGCGCAGTACATCCGCGATCCAGAACTCACCGTCATGGTGGCGCAGATTCGCAGCCAGCGTGTCAACATCATCGGCCAGGTGCAGCATCCGGGAACCTTCTCACTAAACCAGTCCATGGGCGTGCTGGATGCGATTGCGCTCGCCGGCGGCCTCCGCGACTTTGCGAAGAAGAAGGACATCTACGTCCTGCGCGAGACCGGCAACGGACATCGGGAGCGTTTGCCGTATAACTACCTGGCCGTATTGCGGGGCAAGGCAGGAGCGCAGGACATCACGCTGATGCCCGACGACACAGTGGTGATCCCGTGACGCGCCAAGCATCCCTGGGCCGGAGCTTTGCGGCCGGCGTGCTGGGGGTCGCTGGCGCGATGCTGCTGGCCTGGCCGACGGCTCTGGCCGCGCAGAGCAGCCCGAGCCCACAATCGCAGAGCAGCACGGGTCAGGCGCCAGCTCCGGCGCAGGCCGCGCAGCCGCAGGATCCAACGCAGTCAGGGCCGCCGGCCCCGCCTGATCCAACCCAGGCGACGCCGGCAGAGCTAAGCCAGCCTCCCGGGACGAATGACGACACCTGGGTGCAGCCGCTTCGTCCGGTGCCGCTCGCCGCTCCCGTGAAGACGGAGGGCCAAACGGTGAACGCGACTGGCGGGCTCATCACGTCGCATCCTGCCGATATTTTTACTACGCAGGGCATCTATAACCCGGTGCAGCCTCACGCCGGCGCCGTGCCCGACATGGGCGAGGCCCCGCCAGAGCCCGTCATCAACGAATTCGAAGACAGCATGCCGAATCTGGTGGATCTGAACCAGAATGCGGCCACCCGCCGTTCTCACGACTTTGACCTGGGTCCGTTTGACGTAGGCAGTGAATTAACCGGTACTTATACGACGAATATCTTCGATAACTATCTGAATGGGAGCACAACCGGCGGCGGCTATTTCGACGGGGCCATACCGCTGGGCTACACCTACAAGTCCGACATCACCACCTTCGGCATGCTTTTTCGGGGTGATTACGCGCGCTATCCTGGGCACTCGGAGCTGAATCATCACTCGGAAATCTACGATCAGTCGCTCACCCACCAAACCTCCGATATCACGACTTGGAAGTGGTCGGTGGCCAGCGGCCGGGTGGTCGCTGTGGAGGATTACCTGGCCCCGGTAATCTCGATCGGATCGACAGGAGTGGCACAACCGTCGTTCGCCAGCGGCCTGCATCCGATGTACAACGGTGCGTCGACGCTCGAAGTCATCCACCAGATGAGCGACACCGACACCCTGAAAGCGTCAGCGACCGGTGGCTGGCTGCAGGAGCCGTTTACCGAAGGTGCGGGGCCGGTGGTCTGGAATCGTGAATCCACCGGCGGAGTGAATGTCGCCTTCCTGCACGCGCTCAATCCGCGGCAGGGCGTGGGATTCGCGCTCGACGATGTCTACATCAGGGGCATGTCACCTGTCGGCCGGGCTAACTTCGCATCGGTCGAAGGCACATTCCAGCAGGCATTATTTGAGCACGTGTCCGTGCACGTGGGAGCCGGCCCCATGTATGGCGATACGGCCAGCACCTACTATCCGGGAACCAACTCGCTCACGTATGCAGCGGATGCCAGCATCAATTACAAGGCCCCCTACGGAAATATCGGCCTCGAGTACGAGCGCATTCTGCAGGTCGGCTATCTGCAGCCGGCCAGTCCAGCGCAGATGCTGATGGCCCTCTACGACCGGCCGCTGTCGGCGACGCTCAATCTGACGGCCAATGCGCAGTACATTCGCGCGGATGGGCCTGGCATCGCAACGGTCAGCGCAGCGCAGTATTCCAACTTCGGCATGTCTTCGCGGCTCAGCAAGTCTTTAACGCCGCACCTTTCCATGTTTGTCCAGGGCGACGTCTTCTACCAGGGTGCGAACAACACCGATCTGGGCACGAACAGTGCGACAGCGGGCCTCTCCTGGAGCCTCGGTAACCCATTCGTTCATTCGGGAGTGCAATGATGGCGCGCAAACCGCCTGCCAGTCCGCAGGAGATGTGGGAAGTCTTTCTCCGCCGCACCTGGTGGATCGTGGTGCCCTTGGTGACGGTGCCGCTCCTCTTCGCCTGGATCGGGACTCGTCTGCCCAGGCAATATCAGTCGCAGGCTCTGGTCATGGCAGATCCACAAAAGATCTCTGCTGATCTTGTGAAGCAAGGCGGCGATACCGCAGAGCGGCTGGAGACGATCCAGGAGGAAGTCGTCAGCCGTCCCCGGCTGGAACAGATTGCGCGCGATTTGAATTTGGCCGATGGCAAGGGATCCGACGGCGGCGTGGAACGTGCCGCGCGCCAGATGGAGAAAAACCTCGACATCACGGTAAAGAAGGCGGGCGGCGACGACAGCCCGATCATCGGGTACCAGATCACTTACATCGCGAACAACCCTCAGATCGCGCAAGCCGTGGTGGCAAAGATCGCCGGGTTGTTTATCGAGGAGAACGCAAGCTGGAGCAGCCAGCAGGCGCAGGGTACGCATGCGTTCCTTTCCGATCAGGTGGCAAAGGCGAAGTCTGCACTCGACGCGCAGCAGCAGAAGATCGAGGAGTTCAAAGCGGCGCATCTGGGGACGCTGCCGGAGCAGGAAGCCTCGAACCTGACACTCATTAGCCAGTATCAGACCATGCTGCAGGCCAACAGCGAAGCTATCGATCGTGCCAGCCAGCAGAAGGTCTACCTGCAATCCCTGCTGAATGCGAATGACGCCGGCGCGAAGGGGACGCCCGCTCCGGCGCCCACTCCGCTTGAATTACAGTTGCAAAAAGCGAAGGATGATCTGGCGGCGGCGCGGGAAATCTATACCGACTCGTTTCCCGATGTGGTTGCTCTCAAAGAGGAAGTCGCCTCGCTGGAGCAGCAGGTCAGGAGCCAGCCAAAGGGGAGGAACCCGGCGATTGCAACGACCGGCCCGACCATGATGCAGCAGCTCGAAAGCCAGCTGCTGGCAGTAGACCAGGAGATCAAAGATCGAAGCCAGCGCCAGACCACCCTGGAGGCAGAACTGAAGGGCTTGCAGGCGCAGGTGCAGGTGGTCCCCGAAGTCCAGGGCCAGTATGAAGCGCTGACCCAGGCCTACAACGAGATGGAGAAGACTTACGAGTCGCTGCTTGAGAAACAGCAGTCGGCCGGGATGGTCGCCGAGTTGCAACAGCATCACGACAGCGGAGGATTCCATGTGATCGATCCCCCCACGTTGCCGGCGGGGGCGTCCGGGCCGAACCTGGTGATCGTGGATGCGGCCGGCCTCGCCTGCGGAATTCTGCTGGGCCTGATTCTCGGCGTGGTGGTTGACCTGACGGACGCCACAATCCACAACGCCGATGATCTCGAGAAATATCTGGACCTGCCCATGATCGTGAGTCTGCCGAATTTCGAAAGGGAACTGACGCGCCGAAAAAAGGACGAACGCAGGCGCCCCAGTGCGGTCGCGTCCTGAGCGGCGTCTGTTGTCGCAACACCGAGGGTGGTAGCAGCGCAATCTGAGCAGAGAAGAGGAGACCGATGTCAGCAGGAAGCGAAACGATGGGTTTGCCGGCGGGCAGCAGATGGCGTGAACCGCAGCCTGTCCACGCCGCCTCCGGTCCAGTCGCTGGCGCTGCCCAGGCGCGGGAATGGTCCAGAGCGGCTATTGCCGGGCCCAGAATTGTCGTCGCGAAGACACCGTTGCGGACAATCACGAGTGCGCAGGTGAGCGACAAGGTCATCATGGCGCGCAGCGGCACGATGGAGTGGGAGCGGAAACATTACTTCTCCATCGAGCGCTACCGGCTGCTATCCACACGAGTCATGCGCGTCGCGCATAACATGCGCACCCAGGTGTTCCTGATGGCCAGCGCCATTGCCGAAGAAGGCAAAACGCTGACCAGCGCCAATCTGGCCTATGCGATGAGCAGTGCGGAGGGCAAACGCACCCTGCTGCTGGAACTGGATCTGCGGCGTCCATCCCTGCGCACCCTGTTGGGAGCTCAGGCCGACCCGGGCGAAGCGCTGTTTCTGGAAGCGGACGACTGGCGCAGCCATTTGTGGGAGCTGCGGCCGAATCTGCATGCGCTTATTGCGATGCGCGGCGCGGAGCGACCCGATGAAATTCTGCACGGCGAAGCCGTACGCCGCCTGATTGACGAAGCCCGGCGGGAATACGACTACGTGCTGATCGATTCTGCGCCTTTGCTGCTCGCAGTCGACACGCATGTTCTGCTGCCGCACGCCGATCACGCGCTGCTCATGGTGCGTGCCGATGCAACCCCCATCGCCTGCACGCAGGACGCGCTGAAGGCGCTGGGAGACAAGGCGCTCGGCTGCATTCTGAACGACGTGAAGCGGCTCAAGTACGAGGAGTATTACCGGTCTTATTACCGCTGAGGGGCCCATGATCCGCTTTTGCAATCTTTATCTGCCGATCCGGTTGGCGGCTATCGCCTTAGTAGACAGCGTCGTCATCCTGCTCGTAGCCCTTGCGGCGCTGCGGCTCACCGGCAACACAGCAGGAGCGGGCGCGCCGGTTCATTACGCCATGGCAGCGGCAGCCTCCTGCGGCGTGCTGCTCTGCTTCTTCGTCTTCGACCTCTACGACCTGGACGCGGTACATCGCTGGCGCGATGCATTGCGGCAGAGCCTGCGCGCCGTAGGCGCCGTGCTGGCCGCACCCATCGTGCTGGCGCTCTGGATCGCCCCCAGCAGCGCAAGCTTGCGCGCCCTCGAGGTCGACACCCTGGCCCTGATCGCCGCCGTGTGCGGTTTGCGAGCTATTTCCGAGCGCGTGCAGCGATTCGCCGCTCCGGGCGACCGCGTGTTGCTGGTGGGGTCCGATCCGATTATCCAGATGATTGCCGACGTCATGCGCCGGAGGCCCTCGGTGCCATTCCGCTTGCGCGGCGTGGTGATGGCCGAGGAAGGCAAAGCTCCGGCGGACCTGCTGTTCGCCATGTGCGGCCAGACGGGCGAATTGGCCTCGGTCGTGGAGGCGACCCGGGCCGAGCGTGTCGCGGTCTCCGCCGAAGCTGCCGCGAGCCTGCGGCCTTCGGACCTGCTCGATCTGCGGCGCAAAGGCGCGCACGTCGAGGATGCTCAGGCGCTGTATGAGTCGATGACTGGGCGGGTTCCGGTGAATCTGCTCGACCCGCGCCGGCTGTGCTACGGACGCAGCCTGGCGCAGGGTGAGTCGATGCTCGCGTTCAGCCGCTTTGCCGGAGCGGTGATGGCGGCCCTCCTGCTCATCGCCATTTCGCCGCTGCTGGCGGCCATCGCACTCGCCATCAAAATCGGTTCACCAGGCCCGGTGTTCTATCGCCAGGAACGGGTCGGCCTCGGCGGCCGCACCTTCCCGGTTCTCAAATTTCGCTCCATGCGCGCGGATGCCGAGAAGCTGTCGGGCCCGGTGTGGGCCACGCAGCGCGATCCCCGCGTAACCCGGGTGGGCGCCGTTCTTCGCAAGCTGCGCCTCGACGAGCTACCGCAACTCTGGAATGTCCTGCGCGGAGAGATGGCTTTCATCGGGCCGCGACCGGAGCGGCCGAACTTCGTCGCTATGCTCGCAAAGGAAATCCCCTTCTACGACCTGCGGCACACCATCCGCCCCGGTATCACCGGCTGGGCGCAGGTGTGCGCCGGGTACGGCGCCACGGTCGATGAGTCAAGTGAAAAGCTCGAGTTCGACTTGTTTTATCTGAAGAACCGCTCGCTGGCGCTGAACGCGCTGGTGGCGGTCAAGACCATCAAGATCATGCTGTGCGGCAAAGGAGCACGCTGAATGGCGCATACCGCGTTGAGTCTGCTTGCCCTTGTTCTTTCGCTCTTGTCACTCCTCGGGGCCATCTACATCACAACCTTTGCCTGGCTCGGATGCTGGTATCGCGGGCGCACGCCCCACCGTGCGGTGGCGGGCGCGGAGTCGCGCTTTCTGGTGTTGGTTCCCGCGCACAACGAAGGGATCGGTGTGGTACCAACGCTGCGCAGCCTGGCGAATGCCCGCTATCCACGAAATCTGCTGCGCGTCCTGACCATCGCCGATAACTGCAGCGATACGACGGCAGAATGTGCGCGGAGCGAAGGCGCGGCAGTGTGGGAACGCGTGGACCCCGCGCATCCCGGCAAGGGCCACGCGCTTGCATGGGCGATGCAAAAAGCGTTGGGCCTCCGCTGGGATCTGATCGCAGTGATCGACGCCGATTCCGTAGTGTGCCCCGACTTCTTCGCGCGCCTCGATACCGCCTGGCGAAATCTGCGCAGGAAAAAGCGCGACGCGGTGGCTCTCCAGGCGCGCTACGAGTTTCGCCCCGCGCTGGCTGCAGAGACCTGGTTTCAGGATTTCAGCGTCGCGAGCAAAGCGGCTGAGAACTCCTTCACCTATCTGCCACGCACGCGGCTCGGGCTCGCCAATCTGATCCAGGGGAATGGCTTCGCGCTGAGCCGCGCGGCGCTCGAGCGCGCGCCATTCCGCGCGAGTTCAGTTGTCGAGGATGCGGAGTATGCGGTGGAACTCGCTCTGGCCGGAGTGCCGGTCGTCCACGTGCATGACGCCGTCGTGAGTGCCCGCATGACCTCGCGCGTGAGCGACGCGGCCCCGCAACGGTTGCGCTGGGCGACGGGAATGTTCACTCTCATTGCGCGCTCGGCGCCCCGGCTGGTCTGGCAGGCCATCGTTCGCCGCAACTGGCGGCTGCTCGAGGCCGCAGGGATGATGCTGCTGACGAGCCGCGTGACCCTGGCATTCCTGACGGCGAGCGCGGTTGTGGCTACACTGGCGGCGGGGCGTCCGGCCGCGGACATGGTTGCCGGATTGCTGGCCGCCAGCGTGGCATTGCAGTCGATCTATCTCTGGATGGTGCTGCGCCGTTCCGGTGGTCCCGTAGTGGGTTTGGGCAGCGTAGCGCGGCTTCCGGCCTATTTGGGATTCGTAGGGCTCGCACAAGCCGGAGCGGCGTTTGGACTCAAACGGAATATCTGGCATCGTACACAACGGTAGGGAAGAGAACGAGCCATGTTGCCCTTCATCTCTGTGGTCATTCCCGTGCGCAACGAGCGCGCGATGTTGCCGAGGCTTCTCGACGAGCTGATCAAGCAGAACTACCCGGCCGATCTGTTTGAAGTTCTGGTGGTCGACGGGCAATCGACCGACGGCACGGCCGACTTGGTGCGGCGCCGTTACTCGAGGCAGCGCGTCCGGATCCAGGTTCTCGACAATCCGGCGATTCGCTCGAGCGCGGGACGCAATATCGGCGTCCGCGCGGCAAAGGGCGATGTCATCGTGTTTATCGACGGCCACTGCATGGCTCCATCGCGAAATCTGCTGGAGGACACGGCGGCGATTCTGGGGCAAACAGGCGCGGGCTGCCTGTGCCGTCCGCAGCCTCTGCTGGCGCCCGCGGCGACTCCAACCGGGGAAGCGATTGCGCAAGCGCGTGCTCATTGGCTGGGCCACGGACGCGATTCGCTGATCTATAACATGCAGAAGCGCGGTTTCGTCGATCCAGCAAGCTCGGGAGCGACGTACGTGCGCAGCGTATTCGAGCGGGTGGGCCTGTACGACGAGAACTTCGACGCCTGCGAAGACGTGGAGCTCAACACCCGCGTGCGCAAAGCCGGCATTCGCGCCTTCACGGATCCGCGCCTCGCCGTCTATTACCAGCCGCGCAAGAATGCGCGCCGCCTGTTCGGGCAGATGATGCGTTATGGGCGGGGCCGCATTCGCCTGATGCGCAAGCATCCCGACACGTTTTCCAAAGCGACGCTGGCTCCGCTCGCCATCTTGCTGGCTCTGGCTGTCGTGCCTCTGGCATGGATGCTGCTCCCGCGCATCGCAGCAGACATCCTGAGCATCCCGGCAATGCTGTTCGCGGTCACCGTAGCGGTCGCTGCTCTGCAGCTCGCCTTTCGACACGGGATTGCCTCCGCGTGGAGAGCCCCGCGCATCTTCGCCGCGATCTATTGTGGTCTGGGTGCGGGCTTGCTGGCGGAGGCGCTGACGCCGGCCAAACCCGCGGCGGCCGTTCCGGTAGTGCTAGATGTGCTGCGGCCGGGGCAGGAGTTGGAGATCGTGGAGCAGGCCGATCGGGCCGCCTGAGAAGTTCTGCAGCGCGACCCTTGCCCGCGACGGGTGAAAACTTCCGGCTTTGCCCGTCAGCAGGGAATCGGCCAGACAAAGCCGCGGAATGGCGAGCGGATTGGCGCGGGGACTGTACAGACCCGGCTCGATGCTGAAGGCGAAGGCGTAGCCTGCGTGCCGCGCGGCGTCGATCGCCATCGTGTTGCGGGCCCCGTTTGGCCAGGCCAGCAGAGAGCACGCGTCCCCCAGTTCGCGCTGGATCGCCTCTCGCGACGCTGTCAATTCGTCACGCAGCGTGAACGGCGACTCCGCAGTCAGCGTGGCATGGCGCGCCGTGTGCGAGCCGAAACTGATACCCCGTTGCTGCATCGCGCGCGCCTCATCCCAGGTAAGGAAGCGCCGTGCGGGATCGGCTGGAACGCGGTAGTGGGTCTCGAGCCAGGCGAGCAGGCGCAGGCGCGCATCGAGCGGCTTCTGCTTCAGGGATCTTCCCCAGGTGCGCGCAGTGAGATCGCGCGCCGGTGTCACTTCCCACATAGCAAGATCGGAAAGCAGCTCGGGCAGCCGTGAGTGAGCAACGCACCAGTTCCAGATGCGGACGAACCGCTCCTCCGGAAGCATGGTCCCCTCGCCCATGAGCGCCGTGCACAGAAAAACCGTCGCAGGAGCCTTGTAGTGCTCAAGTAACGGCAACGCGACCGAGTAGGTGTCTTCCCATCCGTCATCAAACGTGAGCGCGACCCGCTGCCGAGAACTCGCCGCCTCAGGCTGGTCGAGCAATTCAAGAAGCGGGACGATGCTGTATTCCAGATTGAGCAGCGCCAGCAAATCGGCGAAGACCGTATCGGTGATTGCGACTTCGCCGTCGTAACACTGCGCCAGATCGGCCGCGCGCAGGACGCGATGGAATCCAAGGATGAGCCCGCCCCGGCGCGCGCGAAGCGATTGCAGGGTAGCGACGAGGCCGGTTCGATCCAGGGCAAAGGCGATGCCAGTCTTGAGGGACAGGAGCATAGTTGGCCGGAAAACAGACAGCATGTTGACGGCCATTGGATGAGCCTTCGACCCTGCAGAGATGGCCGCGGACTGCAGGAGTCTGCATAGCTTGGCACATGCAGCCACGCAAGTCGGCCCGAAAATTGCTCTCGCCACATCGGAGAAGTCTGTGCGCGAATCGCCGGTCATCGACGAATTGGACGACCAAAAGGACGAGCGCCCGCTCCGCGCGGCCCCCGCCACGTCTGTCCGTCCGCTGAAGGTTCTCTTTCTGACTGACGGCATGGAGGCGATCACCGCGGGCGGGACGGAGCGGCAACTGCTCCAGTTTGTCGCTCTGGCCAAAGGCAGCGGGGCAATTCCGCAGATCTGCATCCTCCGCGATACCGCGTGGCTGACGGAGGCTCTCGCCGGATGCCCGGTGCGCCACTACGCCATCGGCCGCGTCAGGTCGCTTGCCGGTATGAAACAGATTGCAGATATCGTTCGGTGGATGCGGCGCGAAAAGTTCGATGTTCTGCAAACGGTGCTCACAGACGCGAGCCTGCTTGGGCCGCTGATGGGCAAAATGGCGGGCATTCCGGTCATGGTGGGAACGCGGCGCAACCTGGCGCTTTTCGCTCAGCCTCCCTCGCGCGCCGAGCGGTTGCTGCTGCGGCTGAGCGACCGGCTGTTCGACGACGTCCAGGCGAATTCCGAGGCGGTGGCCGAGCATGTCGTCCGCTGGGAACGAATACCGAGGCGCAAAATCAGCGTGATCTACAACGGCATCGACACCGAAAGATTGCGCGTGATCCGTGCGATGGGCGCAAGCGTACGCCGGCACCTGGGGGTGAATGAAGAGCACCTTCTCGTGGGGAACATCTCCGGGCTGCGCGCGGTGAAGCGCCTCGATTTGTTTCTGGAAGCCGCGCAGATCGCAGTTCGCGAGCACCCGCACCTGCGCTTCGTCGTTGTAGGCGAAGGAGATCAGCGGTCCCAGCTGGAGAAGCTGATCCGAGCCTGCGGCCTCGACGGGATCGTCACGCTGGCCGGGGCGCAGGAGGATGTGCGCCCATGGCTGGCAGCGATGGACATTGCGGTCCTGTGCTCTGACGCGGAGGGCTTCTCGAACTCGGTGCTGGAGTACATGGCCGCCGGCCTGCCTGTGGTGGCCACGGAGGTGGGCGGCAATCGCGAGGCGCTGGGTGAGGCCGGCATGGTGATTCCCCCGGGCGATGCCCAACAGTTGGCCGAGGCGATTGGGGCACTGACGAACGAGCAGGATCGTTGCCGCATCAGCGCGGCGGCCCTTGAGTCCGTGCAGCGCTTCGACCGGTGCCGAGCGCAGGAGAAGATGCGGTCGGTGTATGCGAAATACGCTGCATGGGTCCATCGCAAGGCGCATTGATGGGGTTGCGCCGCAGTTGGCCCATGGCGTGCACAGCATCGTGGTCGAGCGCTTGGGGCCGGCCCTGGCAAGTCAGTAGAAGCGCGATCGCCGGCCCCATCTGCGGAGTTTGCGCACAAGCAGGGCATGATCCACACATACGCCGCGATGCGAAGCTCTTTTTCGAATCGCGGAAGCAGTCACATCTGATCATCGCGTCGGTAATCTTGCGCGGTTCGGATTTTGCTGGAAGCGGTTCATCCAGACCGATTCCTGATTTTCTGCCTGGTCTCGAGAGGGGGAAGCATGGCACGTGTTCTGGTTACGGGCGCAGCTGGATTCATTGGTTCATCGCTCGTGAAGCAGTTAGTGACGGACGGCCATATTGTTATCGGCGTCGACAATCTGATCACGGGGAACCTGGAGAATCTGCAGCCCGTGCGGCGGCAGATGGATTTTCAGCAGCTCGACATCCGCGAGCAGGACACGATGCGCACGCTTTGCGCGCGCGTGGATGTCATCTTCCACGAAGCCGCGTTGCCGTCGGTGCCCAAATCAGTGCTCGATCCGGCGACCAGCCACCTGCATAACGTCGAAGGCACGCTGAGCCTGCTATTGGCGGCGCGCGATGCCGCTGTGCCACGCGTGGTCTACGCCGCATCGTCATCGGCCTACGGGGAGTCGGTAATCCTGCCCAAGCACGAAGGCATGCCAACCGCGCCAATCTCGCCTTATGCGGTGCAGAAGCTGGCCGGCGAACACTATATGCAGAGCTTTGCGCGGGTCTATGGTATGGAGACAGTTTGCCTGCGCTACTTCAATGTCTTCGGACCCTGCCAGGCAGCCGACTCGCCCTACTCCGGCGTGCTGGCGAAGTTCATTACATCGATGCTCGCCGGAACCGCGCCGTCCATTTGCGGCGACGGCACTCAGAGCCGAGACTTCACCTACGTGCAGAACGTGGTGCGGGCGAATATCCAGGCAGCCTCCGCGCCCGGCGAGGTCGTTTCCGGCAAGGTGTACAACGTGGCCTGCGGCGAGCGCCACACGCTGCTCGAAACCTACGAGACGCTGGCGCGGCTTACGGGATTCACCGAGCCGCCGCGGTTTGTTCCTCCGCGCAAAGGCGACATCCTGCACTCGAAGGCGGATATTGCGCGGGCGCAGCAGGACCTGGCCTACCAGCCGGAAGTTGGCTTCGAGGAGGGGCTTAGCCGGACCGTGGAGTGGTACGCCGAGCGAATCCGCGTCGAGGCGGAAGCTGCGGAGCCGGAACAGATCGCGGTCTAAATCGAAACGAAGAGCGACGATACACTGGGCGCGTGAGTTCTACCTATCGCGGACGCATCGCGCCCTCTCCCACCGGGCTGCTCCACGTGGGCCACGCTCGGACGTTCTGGCAGGCATATATCCGCGCGCGCGATGCCGGTGGCGCACTGATTCTGCGCAATGAAGACCTGGATCCGCAGCGTTCGCGGCAGGAATTCGCCACGGCGATGATCGACGACCTGCAATGGCTCGGAATCGCATGGCAGGAGGGTCCAGACGTCGGCGGACCATTCGCGCCTTATGAGCAAAGCCGCCGGCGCGAGCACTATCTTTCAGTCTGGCGAGAACTCGTGCGCGCAGGGTTCCTCTATCCCTGCCGCTGCTCACGCAAAGAGCTAGGCCAGATTGCACAAGCGCCCCACGAAAACAGAACCGAGGTCCGTTGGGAAGGCGACGAGGGTCCGATGTATCCGGGGACCTGCCGCCCTGCAGCCGAAGATCCCGACGCCCAGCGGTCAGCCGACACCCCGGTTGGTATGAACTGGCGATTCCGCGTGACCGATGGTGATGCAGTTGAGTTCGACGACCTTTTCTTCGGTCCCCAGCGGTTCGTAGCCGGCGAAGATTTCGGCGATTTCCCGGTGTGGCGGCGCGACGATGTACCTGCGTATCAGCTTGCCGTAGTCGCCGACGACATCGCCATGGAAATCACGGAAGTCGTCCGCGGCACGGACCTGCTCCTGTCGACCGCGAGGCAAATTTTGCTCTATCGCGCTCTGGGAAGGGCAGCGCCGCAGTGGTTCCATTGCCCGCTGGTGCTGGACGAGCGCGGCGAAAGGCTGGCGAAGCGATATGATGCGTTGTCGATTCGCAAGCTGCGTGACGCGGGCATGCGGCCAGACGAAGTTCTGAGCACTTGACAGGGTGCGGGCGGGAGCGCGAAGTCGATCGAAATCGCAGGCGAAGAATGCCGCCGCAATGGACGACGGCGGGCTTCAGGCGGTTTCTTCCTCTTCGGCCTGCGTCTCCTCGATGGCCATGTCGCGAAATTCGTTAGAGTCGAAGACTTCTCCGCAGTCGAGGCACTCAACGAACTCCACATCGTCTTCGCGTGCCACAACCCGGACCCGGGGGTGTTTGCAAACCGTATTCATGGGGTTTTGAGCGGGTCAATGAGTCAGTATGGGGCAGATTGTATCCATAGGGATGCGTCTGTCAACAGTCATCTTTTGCAACGGGCGGGACGCGCCGGCTCCCAATACAACGGGAGGCCAAAGCGCAAGTTAAACTGATCCCATGCCGGATGCAGAACGTGTGTCGCTGGAAGATGTGCGCCGAGTGGCCGAATTGGCCAATCTGGAGCTGACGCCGGACGAAGAGCCGCGCATGCGGCGCGACCTGAACGCCATTCTCGATTACGTGGCGCAACTGGGTGAGCTGGAAACGGCAAACGTTCCGCCCATGGCCCAGGTGAGCGAGGCGCTGGCGCAGGCCGGCGAGGTTGCGTCAGAGAAGCTTTCGGCGTTGCGTGAGGATACCACCCGGCCCTGCCTCGACCGCCGGCGCGTGTTGGTTGCGGCGCCGGAAACCGATGGCGTCTACTTCAAGGTCCCCAAAGTGATTGAACGGTGACGACTGCGACGAATCCAGCTCTCGGTTCCATCGAAGACATCCGTTCAGCGATCGCGAGAGGCGCAACCACGGCAGCAGCGCTTGCGGAACGCTGCCTGGCCCTCATCGCCGACGAAGACGCGCGCATTCACGCATACCTTTCCGTTGATCGCGAACGCGCGCTGGCGCAGGCGGCGCACATCGACGATCTGCACGCGAAGGGCGAAGCGCTGCCGAGGCTGGCTGGGGTGCCGCTGGGCATTAAAGACGTGTTGACCGTGGAAGGCATGCCGGCGACGGCGGGCTCGAAGATTCTCGAAGGCTATCAACCGCCGTATACGGCAACGGCGGTGCAGCGGCTGGCGGAAGCGGGCGCAGTTTTTCTCGGCAAGCTGAACTGCGACGAGTTTGCGATGGGCTCCTCGAATGAGAATTCTGCCTACGGTCCGGTGCACAATCCGCACGATGTGACCCGCGTGCCCGGCGGATCGAGCGGTGGTTCAGCGGCAGCGGTGGCCGCGGGCATGGCTGTTGCAGCGCTGGGCACTGATACCGGCGGCTCCATCCGGCAGCCGGCCTCGTTCTGCGGGGTCGTCGGCGTCTTGCCGACCTACGGACGTGTTTCGCGCTATGGGCTGATCGCCTTTGCCTCGTCGCTCGACCGCATCGGGCCCTTCACCGTCAACGTGCGCGATGCGGCGGCGGTGCTGGGCGTCATGGCCGGATACGATCCCATGGACGCGACGTCTTCGCCTTTGCCGGTTCCGGATTACACGGCAGATCTGGATCGGGGAGTGGCCGGCATGAAGCTGGGCGTTCCGCGGGAGTACTTTGCTGAGGGCCTGGACAGCGAGGTGCGGGGTGCCATCGAGGCCGGCATCGAACGGCTGCGCGCGGCGGGCGCCGAGATTCGCCCGATTTCGCTGCCGCACACGCGCTATGCGATCCCAACCTACTATGTGATTGCGACTGCCGAGGCCAGCGCCAACCTGGCGCGGTTCGATGGCGTCCGCTACGGCTTGCGCGCGCCTCAATCGGTCACGCTGGCCGCGATGTACCGCCGCACGCGCGATCTGGGATTCGGCGCTGAGGTGAAGCGGCGCATCCTGCTCGGCACCTATGTGCTGAGCCATGGCTATTACGACGCCTACTACCGCAAAGCGCAACAGGTGCGGCGGCTGTTGACCGAGGATTTCCTCGCCGCGTTTCGCGAGGTCGACGCGATCGTCACGCCAACCGCGCCGTCGCCCGCCTTCCGCATTGGCGAGAAATCCAACGATCCGGTTTCGATGTACCTGGCCGACATCTACACGGTGACAGCCAGCCTGGCAGGCATCTGCGGTGTGTCGGTTCCATGCGGGCAATCAAGCGAGGGCTTGCCGATCGGCATGCAGATTCTTGGGCGCCACTTCGACGAGGGAACGGTCTTTCGCGTAGGCCATGCGCTCGAGCAAGCGGTGGCGCAGCAAGCCGGGAGAGAGGCTGCTTGAGCGAAATCCAGCACGAACCCGCTTCTGACAGTTCGCTTACGTCCGGAGGTCCGCCTGCGACTGTCCTGGATGCCTCGCGGCCCCAGGATCTGGGATGGTTGTTCGGCGGTCCCAACGGCCTCCGCGCGGGCTGGGGCATTCTCCTCTTCATCGCGATCTGGCTGCTGCTCACCCTGGCCGCGCAGTGGGTTCTCATCCCGGCGCTGCACTGGCGTCAGGGGACACCCATGCCGCCGCGAGTCGGCATTCTGTTTGAGTTGGCCAATATCATTCCCACGCTGATCGCGACCTGGGTATTAGCGCTGATCGAGAATCGGCCGCTCATGGCATACGGGTTTCAGGGCAAAGCGCGTGCGACCCGATTTCTCTCAGGCCTGGTGTGGGGATTTGTCGCGATCTCGGCCCTCGTGCTGACGCTCTGGAAACTGGGCTATTTAGTCCTCGGCCGCGGCTCGATGCCCGCCAGCCAAGCCCTTGAGGATGCTGCGGTTTGGGGCGCGGCATTCCTGTTGACCGGCTTCTTCGAGGAGTCTCTCTTCCGCGGCTACGTGCAGTTCACGCTGGCGCGCGGAATTGGCTTCTGGTGGGGGGGCCTGTTGGTTGCGTCGGCGTATGGGGCAACCCACTCGCTGAACGCAGGCGAATCACTGGTGGGACTGGCTTCCGTGGTCGGAGTGGGCCTCGTCTTCTGCCTCAGCCTCTGGTACACCGGTTCGCTGTGGTGGGCCGTTGGTTTTCACGCCGCCTGGGATTGGGGCCAATCGTATTTCTACGGCACCGCTGACAGCGGCATGTTGGCGCAAGGCCATCTTCTCCAGGAGCATCCCGCAGGCAGCCTCATCTGGAGCGGAGGCGCGACCGGCCCCGAAGGCAGCGTGCTCATTCTCCCACTGCTCCTCATCATGGCCATCGCCATGTTCCTGTGGTGGGAAAGGCGTTCGCCGTCGCCCTTCATCGGCGCGGCGTGGAAACCGAAGCGCCGGCGTGAGCCGCAAGTCCCGCTCGACATGCCTGCCTCGGCAGTGCGCGAGCCCGGAAAAACCCGGCAGTTTGATTGACGTCTACACCCGCTGATTCATCGGTACGTACTTCACCGGATACTCGGGGCCGGTGTACTCGGCGCGCGGCCGAATGAGCCGATTGTCATCGAGTTGCTCGATCACGTGCGCCGCCCAGCCGGCGATGCGGCTGACGGCGAAGATGGGCGTGAAGAGATCGAGGTCGACGCCGAGTGTGGTATAGGTCGAAGCCGAGTAAAAATCCACGTTGGCGTTCAGCTTCTTCTCGTTCTTTACGAAGTCCTCAATGCGCCGGGACATTTCAAACCACTTCGTATTGCCCGAGTCGCGGCTCAGCTGTTCGGACATGCGGCGCAGGTGTGTGGCGCGCGGATCTTCCGTGCGGTAGACGCGATGGCCGAACCCGAAGACCTTCTTCTTCTGCGCGAGCAGGCTGCGCACGTAATCAACAGGATCGCCGCCTTCCCGCGCGATCTGGAAGAGCATCTTCATCACTTCTTCGTTCGCGCCGCCGTGCAGCGGTCCTTTCAGTGCACCGATCGCCCCGGTAATGGCCGAATGCATATCCGCCATGGTGCCGGCAATCACGCGCGCGGCAAATGTCGAAGCGTTCAGCTCGTGATCCGCATGAAGTATAAGGGCGATGTCGAATGTCTTGGAAGCGGCCGGAATGGGCTTCGTGCCGTGGAGCATCCACAGAAAATTGGCAGCATGGGCGAGCGCAGGGTCCGGCTCGATCGGCTCCTTGCCCTTGCGGATGCGATCGAAGCCTGCCACCAGCATCGGCAGCTGCGCAGTCAGCGCGAACGCTTTGCGCACATTGGAGTCATGATCGACTGCGCTTTCCGCGGGATCATAGAAGCTGAGAGCAGAGACGGCAGTGCGCAATACCTCCATCGGTGTTGCGGTCTTCGGAAAGGATCGCAGCAGGCCGTAAATCGCTGCGGGCAGGCGGCGCGATTCTGTCAGCTTGCCCGTGAAATCCTCGAGCTCTGCGCGGTTCGGCAGATGGCCGTGCCACAGCAGATAGGTGATCTCCTCGAAGGTGGAGTTTTCCGCCAGTTCGTGAATATCGATGCCGCGATACGCCAGCACTCCGGCATAGCCGTCGATCCAGCAGATGCCCGAATTGGCGGCTACTATGCCTTCCAGTCCCTTGACCACCGTCGCTGTTGCCATATCCTTTTCGTCCTTCGCCCCAAAAATACGGGGAAATGATTCCGATTACCGGGATGCCGCCCGTGTGTCACGCGATGCAGCTAAGGGGATTTTTCGCACCCCGCAGACCGTCACAGCACACGTCCGTGCTCAATTTCCAACCTTATAGCTTACGCGAAAAGCGGCTGTCACCGGATGGGGCGGCCGGGGGCTGAAAATTCCCGTTACGAAAGTGAGACCGACAGAGCCGGTCTGGGGTGAGCGGCACGTTTCAGCGGCGAGGGGGTTTGTGCGCAGAAGCGCCCAGCCCGGAACAGCGAGAGATCGACCGAGGACGGACGTCCCGTCATCCACGCGCTGAGCGCGCGCGCCGTCCCTGGAGCCAGCATGATGCCGTTTTTGAAGTGACCGGTCGCAACCCAGATCCCTTCGTCGGTCCGGTCGATAATTGGCAGGCCATCCTGCGACGCAGGTCGCAATCCCACCCACGTTTCGGAGATGCGAGCGTCGCGCAGCAGAGGCCACAGGTCGCAGGCCTTATGGTAGAGGCCTGCGATCCGATCGGCATAAACTTCCTTGTCAAAACCCGCATTCTCAAGCGTGGGGCCGATGGTGTAGCGTCCCTCGCTGCGCGGAACGATATAGACCTTCGGCGTGCGCAGCACGCAGTGCATCTGCCGTCGGCCAGGCAGCTCCACCGTGAGCATGTGGCCTTTGCGTGGCTGAACGAGGACGGTGCTGTGGAGGGTGGAAGCCCACGCTCCGGCTGCGTTCAGAAAGCTGCCGGCTACAAACGGACCGGAGGTTGTGTTCAGCTCGACGCCGCCCGTCCTCGCGGTGACCACGGCAACCGGCGTGTGCTCGCGCACTTCGATCCCCGCGGCGCGTGCGGCTGCGGGCAACGCCTCGGCCAGGTCCCAGGCATCGAAGCTGAGTTCTTTGAGAAGGCAAAACCTCCAGCCGCTGGTATCCGCACCGGGAGCCAGTTCCTGCACTTCAGAATCAGTGAGTCCGGTCACGCCGGCGGGTAGGACTTTGGAGCCCTGGAGCGCGGTTTTCGTGTGAATGGGGACTTTTTTGCCGGAAAGATGCTCCACGCGAGCGAGGAAATCGGGATAGAGCGAAAGGCTGAGACGGGCCAGTTCGCGGAGTTCGGCAGGATTCTCCGGGTCGGTTCCGGCTAGCATGCCCGCCGCGGCCCGGGAGGCTTCCGACATCGACTCGCCCCGGTCGAAAACTGTGACCTTTTGTCCCGCGGCTGCCAGTTCCAGCGCGGTCGCCAAACCGATGATGCCGCCTCCCGCAATAGCCACATCTGCGGACTTCATGTTTTCGATTGTAGGACGGTCGTGCTCTCGTGGGACGCCGAACTGTACCGTTTCGAAACATCCGGGCAGGAATGTGGGTGACTTTGGTGCCGTAACGAGAGTCTCACCTCGGCCGATCGCGGAACAAAGAGAGTGCCGCTTGCGGCGGCACTCGGAGACAACAGGGAGGCTCCTGTTCGACCCTCCGCGCCTGCCCAGGGTTCCTGAGACAGGCGTGAAGGGAAGGCCAGTTTTGTGCAACGCGCGAAGGTATTCGAGCCGCCGGTCATTTGTCAACAGAAAACTTCGCAACCTACACGGTTACGATTACGGCGGGTTAGCATGGAGGTCGATGACGCCGCGTCCGAGTCCCCTGTCGCCTCTCCGCGCTGTTGGCCTGTCCCTCCTGCTCGCCGCTCTGGCCGGAAACACTATGCAGCTTGCGGCCCAAACCATCACACCGCAGGAGCAGCAGGGAATCGACCGCGACATCGCCGAGCATTTCGGCGATGCTCCGGCGGATCCCGGGCCAATGGCAAAGCTGTCGCCGTCACTGAAGCCCGAGGCTGTGCGCGCCGCCATGCGCAAAGTGGCAGCCTGGGAGCTTCAGCGGTCGCAGCCCTATTTTGATCGCACCTGGACCTGGAGCGCGCTCTACGCGGGGACCATGGCCGCTTCGCGCACGCTCGATGATGCCTCTTACCGCGACGCGATGATCGCGATGGCGCAGAAGTTCCAGTGGCAACTCCGCTCCGAGCATCCCAATGCCGACGACCAGAGCGTGGCCCAAACGTATCTGGAGCTTGACCTTCTGGCTCCCGCTCCCGAGAAGGTGGCGCCCACGCGCGCTGCCCTCGACGAACTGGCGGCCGGCGCTAATGCCGCCATCCCGAAGAACCAGGCGCAGATTGCCTGGTGGTGGTGCGACGCATTGTTTATGGCGCCGCCAGTGTGGACGCGCATGAATGCGGTGACCCACGACGACCGCTATCTGGCTTATCTCGATAAGCACTGGCGAGAAACGTCGGACCTGTTCTATGATCCGCAGCGCCACCTCTATTACCGCGACATCACCTTCCTGCATGCGACCAATGCACGCGGGACTCCCGTCTTCTGGTCGCGCGGCAACGGCTGGGTGATGGGCGGGCTTGCGCGCACGCTCGGATACATGCCCAAAGACGAGCCCAATCGTGCTTTCTATGAGAATCAATTGCGCGAGATGGCTGCCGCCCTGGCGGCCGCGCAGGATATGAAGAGTGGCCTGTGGCACTCTGATCTGCTCGATGCAGCGGATTATCCGCAGCCGGAGGTCTCCGGTTCCTCTCTAATTACGTTCGCGCTGGCCTGGGGCGTGAATCAGGGGCTGCTCGACCGCACCACGTACCTGCCGGTGATTGCGAACGCATGGCGCGGACTGGTGGAGCAGATCTACGCGGACGGTCGCCTCGGTAACATTCAGCAGACCGGCGTTGGCCCCGCGCATTATCTGCCCGGCTCCAGCTACAACTATGGGGTCGGCGGATTTCTGCTGGCCGGCGAACAGGTGGCGGATCTGGCGGAACACAAGCACAAACATTGAACCAGGTCGCCTCTGGCGCAGCCCCGGGAGGTATAGGCCCAATCGCCCAGTCAGGCGACGTTTGCGCGGAGTTAGCGCATCCATTTTTGTATGATCCGCAAACTCAAATCCGGTGAGTTCCGCCTGTATTCGCGCAAGAAGAATCCGTCCACTGGCAAACGCCGCAATCTGGGCACATTTTCTTCCATGGAGAAAGCGAAGGAGCACGAGCGCGCCGTCCAGTACTTCAAGCGCCACTGACAGTCAGGCGGCAGGAGAACAAGCTCTATGGCGACAAAGAAAAGGGCAGGGCACAAAACCGGACAAATGAGGACAACCGGGGAGTCATCGGCGAAGCGCTCTCACGGCGCAACTTCCGGTGTCGCGAAAAAGGCGGGCGTCCGCAAAAGGTGGGTCCGCACCGTGACAACCGACTCGACCCATCCGCCGAAAGACCTCTTTACCAAAAGCGCGCCGGTCATTGCGCGATCGCTCGCGTCAAAAAGAGTTTCGCCCAAAGGGCCGGCCTCGGGTATGCGCATGCTCATCTACTTCATCAATCGCGCCGGCAAAGGACTGAGCGCCACGCGGCGGAAAGAACTCGAGCGCGCGAAAGAATTGCTCCACGAGCAGATCGAGAAAGACCGGAAGGCAAAGAAAGCCGCCTGACCGCAGCTCGGCGCCTGCCAGGCTAACCCTAGATCGTTTCTGCCGGCGCGGGCGGCTCCGCGAAGAGGCACAGCCATGACGAGTCGAGACAGAGCCAGCGTTGCGTACCGAACCAGCTCGTCGGCATCTCCGGAATATGCAGAAGGCCGTGGCCGCTGGCGCAGATCAGCTCAATGCCGCACCAGCTGAGGAAATTGCACGAGGCCTGACCCACGCGTGCCGGGTTCGACAGGCGCCGCAGGCAGACCGGACAGCGGCGGCGCTGATCCTGCAGAATCCACCGGAAACCAAACAGCAGGGGCACAAAAGACAGGAGCGCCTGTAGTCCCGCTGCCGCTGAAAGATCGTGTGTTGCCAGCCCAAAGGCAATCGCTGTCGACCACGAGTTCACAATTGCCAGCACCAGAGCAAATTTGAGCGCAAGAAAAAGCCACCGCCGGACCACCAGCAGGCGTCGCAGCGGCTCACGCGAGAGCGGATAATCCCCCAGCGACAGCGCGGTAATCGCAGGAAGCACCAGCAACGCCAGTAAGACGCAGCAGCCGAAGGTGAACAACGGTTCAGTGAAAATGCTGTCCAGCGAAAGGCACCCGTAGCGGTACACCACGTCTTCCCGCGTCTCCACCATGGAGCGCCATCCGGCGCGTGGCGGCGGAAAGGCCGAGTCGCGAATACGCGCAACCACGAAGCCTCGCAGCGTGGGCGCCAGTTGGTTCATACCGAGTGGATCCTCAAGCAGGACAGCGTCCACTGAAACCGGCAGCCGCCAGTCGCTCTTGGGCATGACACCCGCAACGACCGCCGTCTGTCCGCGAACGGTGACCTCGCGGCCAAAGATTCCGGGATCGCTGCGGTACCAGCGCGACCACGCTGACCGGCTGAGAACCAGCCTCGCGCCGGAAGCCGGCCGCAATCCGGCCGCGGACATCCCATCCGCAGGCTGCAGCGTATCGAGCAGATCGCCGCTGGCAACGGCCAGGCGCAGATGCGGCGATAAATGATGCGCCAAATGGACCTGGGCGGTTTCCGGTGCGAAATAAGCCAGCCGCGAATAGAGCCCGGCGGTATTCGTCGTCCACTCTCGATAGTCGCTGAGTCGGATGCTTGGCTGTTGTCCGCCTGCATCCCCGTATCGGGTGATGAGCACAAGGTCACCGGCATTGCGATAGGGAAGGGGTGACACCGTAGCGCGTGCGCCGGGAAGCCACAAGCAGCCTGCTATCCCCGCGAAAGCGAGCACTCCAAGCCCCAGGATGCAGCGAGCCATCGATCCGGCGGCACACGCGGCTGTCACGCGCCGGCTGACATGATCCCTTCGTAAAAGCTGCGCATCGCGAAATGCGCCCAGGCTGAATTCCAGCGCTCCCTGGTCCGTGCCGCTGTCCTGGACCGCCCACAGCTCGCCGGCCCATTCTGCCACCCAGTCGTCGCGCTCCCTGCGCGGGATGAGGAAGGCCGCAATCCGCACCACGAGCATCGGCAGATCAGCGGCGGCAAGGCGCTTCATACCCGCTCCTCCTCCGGCGTCGGGATCATCTTTGCCAGCAGCGGATACCGCTTGTAGACGGCCTCCAGCGTCACCCTTCCCGTTCGCGTGAGCCGGTAATACTTGCGCGGCGGCCGCTGCTCGGCATCGGCGATCGATTGCTGCTCCCATTTGGAAAGGATGAGGCCGTCGCGTTCGAGCCGCCGCATGGCTGGGTAGACCGTCCCGCTTGGGAGGCCGGTCATCGACATCACGCTGAAACCGTAAATGTGCCCGGCGTGGATGGCCTGCAGGATCATCGCGGCGGTATGGGAAAGCTTAGCCTCGACCGGCATACTGGCATTGTACCCTATGTAGCATTCTGTTGACATATCAAAAGCAGTATGCTACATAGGGGGCAGCCTGAGCCCCATGCGGGCCGGAGTCCCTCATGCTGGAGCTACAGCACCTTTCCCGGAGCTATCGCGGCCTTCCCGCCATCCGCGACGTCAGCTTCACAGTCGGTCCGGGCGAAATCGTTGGATTTCTGGGCCCGAATGGCGCGGGTAAATCGACGACCGTCAAAATCATCACCGGCCTTCTGCGCCCCAACGACGGGCGCGTGCTCTTCGAGGGCCGCGATATCCACGACGACCTGATCGCGTGGCGCGCGACGTTCGGCTACATCCCCGAAGAAGCTCACCTGTATACCTGGATGTCTGCGATCGAGTACCTGCAGCTGGTTGGACGGTTGCGCGGCATGCGCGAGCGCCTCATTCTGGAGAAAGCCGAAGGTCTGCTGCGGTTGCTGGGCCTCGAGTCGTGGCGCTTCTCGCCGATGACGGTGTACTCGAAGGGCATGCGCCAGCGCGTGCTCATGGCCGCCGCGCTCATGCACGATCCGCGCATGCTGGTCTTCGACGAGCCACTTTCCGGGCTCGATGTTCTCTCGGCTAGGCTGTTTCGTGACCTGCTCCACGAACTGGCTGCGGCCGGGAAGGCTGTCCTCTACATCTCCCACGTACTGGAAATCGTGGAGCAACTGTGTAATCGCGTGATCGTGATCGCCGAGGGCAAGATCCTCGCCGACGCGCCGCCGTCCCAGCTGACCACACTGATGCAACTGCCAACCCTTGAAAGGGTGTTCTCCCAGTTGGTTCGCCAGCAGGACACGCGCAGCGCGGCGCGTGAGCTGGTGGACGTGATGAGGATGGCCTGATGCCGGCTGCCGAGCAAACCGAAAAGCGCGAGCGGGCGGCCGTGCTCTCGCTCGAAGTGCTGGCGCGGGCCGAGCCGGCGCAGGCGAAACAGCCGACGCAGTTTGCCACACTCGTGCGCCACTTCTTCGAGCGGTTCTTCACCAGCGAAATGGTCTCGCAGGAAGGTGACGCCAGGACGCGGCTGGTGCAGGCGGCGTGCGCGATCGGCGTGCCGGGGCTGGTGCTCGCGCTCTATCTCTACACGCCTTACCATTTGCCGCACATCGTCCGCTCGTACTGGGAGCAAGCCGGCGACCACTCCTTCTACGTCCTCTATTCGCTCACTGCCATGGGACTGGTGACGATCTTCGAGTGGGATCTCTTCTTTCCCGACTTGCTCGACGTCTTCGTGCTCTCGTCGCAGCCGGTGCGCAGCAGCCGGCTCTTTTGCGCCCGCGTCACGGCGATCTTCATCCTGATCGCGGCCGCCATCTTCGACGCGAACGTCCTCGCCGTCATAGTCCTGCCCGCGGCAACCGATCCGCCGCATCTGTTCCGCTTCCTGGGAGCGCACATCGCGGCCGTCGGCCTCAGTGGGCTCTTTGCCGCGGCGGGCCTTCTGGCTCTGGAAGGAATGCTGCTGGCGCTGCTCGGCGACCGCTTGTTTCGCAAGATCTCTCTTGCTCTCCAGGGCACCGCCGTCATGGCCCTGTTGACCGCGTTGTTTGCTTACGGAGCCGTCTCCGGCGCGCTCCACGGACTGTTGCAATCCGGCAATCCGCGGCTGTTCTGGTTTCCGCCGCTGTGGTTCCTCGGCATCTACCAGCGCATTCTGGATGGTCCTGCCACGCCCCCGGTGCTTGCGGCTCTCGCCCGCACAGGCCTTGCGGCGACCGCCATAGCCATCGCGCTCGCGTGCGCCACCTATCCGCTCGCGTGGTGGCGCCGAACGAAGGATTTGGTGGAAGGCGCAGCGCGCCGCGACAAGCAGAACCTGGCCGCCGTTTCAGCCCACGGGGTGCTGCACCATACTCTGGTTCCCCGTCCGGAGGGGCGCGCGGTGTGGCACTTCATCGGGCAGAATCTGCTGCGCGTTCCGCGCTACCGCATGGTGCTGGTCATGTACGGAGGCGCAGGCGCGGCGCTGGTCTTCGCGGCGGTGATGCGGATGCGCATGGGTCACGGACACGTTGGCCTCGTCTTTTCCCCGGATGGCCTGCGCGCGACCATCCCCATTGTCGCGTTCTGGACCGTTTCCGGCCTGCGCAGCACCTTTCTCTCGCCCGCCGACCAGCGTGGGCGATGGGTCTTCCGCGTCGCGTCAGGAAAACCCGGCCTGCCGCACGTGCAGGCGGCGCGGCGTTGGGTCCTGATCTGGACACTACTGCTTACCCTGGGCGCGGCCGCGTGGGCCTGCATCGCGGAGCCGCTTTACCTCCACACCTTGCGCTTCGCGGCCGGCCAGGTGCTCATCGCCGTTGCCATTAGCGTGCTTCTCACGGAGGCCTTCTTCCTCGACGTGAAGACGATCCCGTTCACCGGGGCGAAGCCCAATTCCGCCGCCAATTTTGCGCTGCTGCTCATCCCGTATCTGGGGTTTTTCCCAGCGGTCGTGATGTTCACCATCGCGCTCGAGCCGGTGATCGAAGCCACCTGGGCGCATCTGGCCGTCACCGCATGCATCGCCGGAGCCCTGCACCTCTGCCTGCTCTGGCGGCATCGCGCGCGCATCGCGGATCAGCTGCAGCAAATCGACGCCGACGAGGATGAAGAGGATTTCCCTCTCAGCCTCGGGCTGCGCTATTAAGCGCGGATTCGATCGAGCGCCGCGGGGGTGGAGGACAGACCCAGGCAAGGCCTTTTCAGGATCACGGCCATCCGGCCGGAGACCACGAATCACGGGGCTCTGGCGCGCGGACGCCGACCTTGTAGGCTGTAGGCTGGTCGGTAATGAGGACGCTTCGATTTCTGGCGGATGGGAACGATCCGGAGAGCCGCGGCTCCCGCGAGGCTATCGCGGAAGCTGCCGCGATTCTGCGCGCCGGGGGAACCGTTGCTTTTCCCACCGAGACGGTTTACGGCCTGGGCGCGAACGCATTGAGCGCCGAGGCGGTCGCGAAGATCTTTGCGGCGAAAGGGCGGCCGTACTGGGATCCGCTGATCGTGCATATTGGCGACGCGCAGTTGCTTCGCGCTCTGGCGCATGAGGTTCCCGACAACGCGCAGCGCCTCATCGATGTCTTCTGGCCTGGCCCTTTAACCCTGCTGCTCCCGAAGGTCCCCGAAGTTCCCGACATCGTCACGGCGGGATTGCCGCGCGTGGGCGTGCGCATGCCGGCGCATCCGGTGGCGCAGGCGCTGCTGCGCGCCGCGAATGTGCCCGTGGCCGCGCCGAGCGCGAATACCTTCGGCCATGTGAGCCCCACGCGAGCCGATCACGTGGCTGAAGATTTGGACGGACGCATTGACGCAATTCTCGATGGCGGCGAGACGACGCATGGCGTGGAATCGACCGTGGCCGATGTCACGGAGCGGGGCTGCACGATCCTGCGGCCTGGCGTAATCACGCTGGAACAGATGCGTGCCGTGTGCGCAGGCGAGGTTCAGATGAGCGGCGCGGAAGCTGGAGACGCCGAGGGAAGTGATCCCGTGGCCGGCGCGGAGTCGCCCGGACTCGCGCTTCGTCACTACGCCCCTCGGGCCAGGCTGGTGCTCATCGGTGGGGAGGGCGAGGAGCAGAAATCCGCGTTCGGAGCGGCGGCGCGCGCGTGCGATGAGGCTGGCGAAGCGCTGGGACTCATGCTGCCCGATGCGTTTCAGAATGCGGTGATCGGGCGCAAGGCGCGGGTTTATCGCTGGGGCAGCTGGAACGATGAGGAGGAACTGGCGCAGCGGCTCTTTGCCGGCCTGCGCTGGCTGGATGGCGGGGGGGTGACGGCCATCGTGTGTCCGCTACCGCTGGGAAACGGGATCGGGGTGGCGATCCGGGATCGGCTGCGGAAGGCGGCCAGGCGGTAGAGCAGAGAACGGCGTTCAGCCAAGCAGCAGTGAGCTGGAAACGTTTCGCGAAAAAACCAACTCGCGCTGAAGCGGCCCGAGGTCAGGTTTCACTCCACAGGCCTCCAGGAAGTGCTAGTGTTATTCCTCCACAGCCACGAGTGCGGGCTGCCGGCGCGGGTGCGCGAACCAGCGCAAACTCCACATGCCCAGCCGGAAAGTGAGGAACAGGATGGCGCTGCCGAGAACCAGGCAGATGGGTATGAGCCACAAACCGATGGGATCGTGGCCGGTGTGCGGGCCGGATCCAGCGCCGAAGCCGGCGGACGAGAGATGCCCCTGCGTGTACTCGATGCTCAATCCAGCTTGCCGCGGGAAAAAGGCCTTGAGGAATGCCATGCCGAAGAGCATGCCACCGATGCAGTAGCCGATCCCGGACAGCATGAACACGGCCATGCCGCCCACGCTGAGCGCGGCCCAGCGCAACAGCGTTCGGAACAGGAGCGCGGGGGACCGGGTGAGCTGCGCGCGCTGCACCAACTCGTCGGTGTGGTAGCGCAGGGCGAGTTGCTGGGGCGAGCCCAGCGCGGCCAGCGTGTCGGCTAACATCTCCGGCGAAGAATCCCCCGAGGTGCGGTCGAGAATGTGGGCGTGAATCTCCTCGACGATTTCGCGTACGTCCTCGTCCATGAGATCGCGCAACTGGCGGCGCAGTGCGGCCAGGTAAGCTTCCATCGATTTTTGTGGATCGGCGTTCATGCTGGTTCCTTTGTCAGGATTGGTTCAGGGCGCGCGACGTCGCCGAGAGGCGTGAGCACACTGGCCATGCTGCCGGCGAAGCGCAACCAGACGCGAGAGAGTGCGAGGGCGCGGCTGCGGCCCGCGTCGGTGAGGCAGTAGTACTTGCGGGGATGCCCGGAGTCGGACTCGACCCATTCCGACGCAAGCAGCCCGAGAGAGCGTAGCCGTGTCAGCAGCGGGTACACCGTTCCTTCCACCACCACCAGGCGAGACCCGGACTCGAGATTGCGGAGGATTTCGAGGCCATAGAGGGGCTCGTTCCACAGCGATGCCAGGATAGCCAGCTCGAGGGTGCCCTTGCGGAGCTGGACTTCCCACTTCTCGGCTGCGTCAATGTCGGGCGAGTTTGGGGTACCGTTCACAGCAACATACTATGGAATACATGGTATGTTGTCAAGAACAATCTTCGCCCCAACTCAGAGGAAAGGGCCAGCCGGTTTAAAACTGGGTCTGGTTTTCGCCCGCTTTATAGAGATACTTGATGCTGGATTTGTAGATCAGGGCGCGCGTCGCCATATCACCTGGCCGTGAGCCCATGGGCCGGCTTGACGAACAGCGTACCTTGATGGCGTTGCGGTCGTACCATTCGATGCAGCCCTCGATCTTCTCACCATCTTCGAGGACGAAGACCATGGGCGTCTGCGCCTGCATCTGCTTCTGGAAATAGAAAGCCTCGGCATGCGAACCTTCGCCCGAAGTGCTCGAAGCAGACGCCCCGGAATTCCAAGGCAGCATGGGCTCCTCGCGCCGCGAGAAACGGCGGTCGCGCAAACCGCGCCCCGCGAGCGTAGGGCGAATGAGCTTGCGCGGCCCAAGGACGTTCAGTTCCCGGGGTTCTTCAGCGGGCTTGACTGGGGCTGGTGGGGCAACCACCGCGGGGGCAGAGGGAACCGGGCCGAGCGCGGCCGATGCCCGGGCAAGCGGAGACTTTAGCGTACGAAGCGTACGCACCGCGGAGGCAGGCAATTGGGACATATTACCCATAATCCTTTTCGGACAAAGCTGCCGTAATCTGATGCGGGAAATCGGGGCCGCGTCGCTCGGCAGAAAAATTAGGAATTCGTGAGAACCATCGTAGCCTGGAAACCGGCTGTGGAATGTCGGAGAAGTGCGTGGCCGAAAGATAGCGCGATCTGGCGTCTGCGCCCCGTTTAGGGGATAGAGCCTGGTCCAGCGAAGTGATCGTCGTGGTCTCCGGCAATGGCGGAGGCGTTTTCATCCACCGGATCGTGCTGACAGGTGCCTTGGGCCAATGCCAGCTTCGACCGAAGATCCGAGAGCAGCAGTCGGAGGGCAGCGGCGTCATCGCCATCCCTGAGGAGCTGATTGGCCAGCTCGATCTGTTCGTCGAGCAGGGCAAGCGCCTCGGCGTGCCGATGAGTTGCGGCCAACTGCTGAATTTGGCGTATTCGGGCGGGCAAGCAAAGCGCGCCGAGGAGGCCTTTCCGTCGAAGGGGATGGACGGCGAGGTCGTATAGCTTGCCGCCGTCCGATCGCCCGGCCCTTGTGTCGCCAGGAATCAAGCTGACGAACACTAGTCCGGCCGAGGCAAGGACGAATATCCTGCAGGCGCCGCCGAACGCACTCGATTGGAGCGCGAACGGAAACGCCACGGCAGCACAGAGTGCATTGGCGAGCGGGCCGCCCAGAACAAACAGCGTATATCGGAGTGAAATATGGGAGAGGTCGCTGGCAGACGGGAACATGAGCACCGCTCCCCCAAAAAGCTTCCTCCAGCCGCGAACCGGTTGGCGTGTCCGGTGGGTGTTTTCGGCGCGTTTGATGAGAATCGGACCGACCCGAAGGCTGCTGAAGCGAAACCGGCAAAGAGTTCCGGCCGCCAGGTGTCCCGCTTCGTGGACTGCGATCAACAGCAGTCCGAAGACGTAGAACCCGAGCAAGCCCAGCGCAGTGCCGAGGAGGTCTGCCACGACCGGATGATAATCCAGAGAGGGCTACGCGCCGGTCAGCTGCGCCGTGAAGCTGTCGAGCGCGAGGGAGCGGAGGAGATTGCGACGCATGCCGGATTCGACCTGGCGCAGGCCACGCGAGGCGGTCTCGATCCAGTCGAGGGAAACGGCGTCGGCCAGAGCGGCGAGCTCTTTATGTAAATCGATGTTGCGGACGAATTGGGGCGTGCCGGCTTTCAGCAGCAGCAGATCTTCGAGCAGGGAAGCGGCGGCGCGGAGCAGGCTTTCGGTCTTCTCCTGGCCTTCAGCGCCGGCGCGATACGACTCAGTGACGCGGAAGAGCGAGGAGTAGTCAGGATCCTGGGCGGCGGAGCGCAGCAGCACCAGCGCATCGGCGCGGCTGGCGAGCCAGGCGGGCAGGTCGAAGCCGAGAGCGCGGCCGATGGCGCCTTCCGCGAGGCGGGCGATCAGGGCGCGCTCGGCAGGCTTGGTTTGCGGACGGCGCTCGGCGAGCAGGCGCTCGATTTGCTCCACGGGAATGGCGCCGAGGCGGAAGGTGCCGGCGCGGGAGCGAATGGTGGGCAGCAGATCTCCGGGGTTCTCCGCGAGCAGGACGATCGTCGCGTGCGCGGGCGGCTCCTCGAGGACCTTGAGCAGCGAGTTGGCCGCTTCTTTCATGAAGGCCGAGCAGGTGAAGACGTAAAATGCGCGGCGCGCCTCGGCCGGAATGCGGTAAATCTCGCGAATGAGCATGCGCACCTGGCCGACCTTGATGAGCAGCTGCGGCGGATCAGGCGGGATGACGAGCAGGTCGGGGTGGGTCTGGACGAGGATGCGCGTTTCTTTCTTGTCGGTCTCGCGCAGTTCCTCGCGGGCGGCTACCGCTTCAGCCACGCGCGCGTCGAGGTCAGCCGCCTGGCCGATCCGCTCGCAGTTGGAGCAAACGCCGCAGAAGTCGGGTAGGCCATCGGAGCTCGCGGGCGGCGTGAGGCAGTTGGCGGCCTGGGCCAGCATGATGGCGAGGCTGTACTTGCCGGCTCCCCGCGGGCCAGCCACGATGAGCGAGTGCGGCAGACGGGCGGCGGCGATCGATTCGCGCAGGTGGCGAACCGTTGCTTCGTTGCCCAGAAAATCGCGGAAACCCATGAAGACAGGGTACAGGGATCAGGGTCCAGCGAACATGACACAAGGATCGGACGCTGCAGCTGGGCCGATGGGGCGGAGAGATTCGGTCAGGCAGTCGCCGCGCGCCGTCGCCGGCCGCTCAGCAGATAGATTGCGGCTCGCAGTTCGAGCAGAGGATCGGCGGAGGGTTCGATGCCGTCCACACGCGGAATGGGGTCGAAGATGATCTGTTTCCGCTGTGCGGTCGAGTCCGGCATCGCGTCGGTCAGTTCGACTGTGCCGAAGGGCACCTGCTCGCGGTTTCCCGGCCAGTGCACCGTCGAGTCGTCGACGGTATCGGTGGCGTCGGCCAGCTGCACCTGGATGCGGAAGCGGATCGGCTCCTTCGCCACGCGTTCCGCGATCTCGTCGTAATGGTAGTTCGGCGACAGTCCGGGCACCTGTTCTTCGCTGAGGAAGTCATTGCCAAGGGCAGGAACGATGCGATAGCGCCCGAACTTCTTCTGATTGGCGGCATTGGTGAAGGCAAAGGCGGTGACGGCGAAGTACGTCTCGCGAGCGAGGCTCGAAGGAAATGGCTTCGGGGCCTGCACGAAGGCCCGCGCAGCCGGGTGCGAGCCGAGGAACTGCTCGACGGGCTTCGGTGAGGCGACGTCAGGGCCGCTCGCGGCAATAGCGCGCAACAGTTCGAGGAACTGATAGCCGTCGCGCGTGGGGAAGCCGTCTGTGGAATGGCTCACGATGTCGGTGTGCATATGCTCGGCGAGATTGAAGCGGAGGGCGAAGCCGCGCGGATTCGCGTCGGGCACATTGTCCGGGATTTGCGGAATTCCGGTGGAATTGGAGAAGCGGGCTGTGACCGGCGTGGATGGGCGAACAATATGCGGTGCACGGGTGAGCGACTGCGCCGCGGGAGACGGCGTGAAGCGGCCCGTGAGCATGAGGCCCTTGGCGTGAGCGGCGCGAAAGCCGGGATGGAGACCGAAGAGCTCATCGAACATCTGCAGAAGATCGTTGGCGAGGGCGACGATGCGTTCGTCCTGGGGAAGCGGCATCGGGGTTCCTCCTGACTGGTGACGACAACAGTACCAGAACACGGTCAAACACATGGCCTCGTGTGACCAGCAGGCTGTGGCTCGTGCGCACTCGGCCGCGCCTCCTCTGCGGCCTGTGGGGCGTTGCCCTGTGCACTCGAGTTCAGACCACGGCGTTGTTCGCGATCACTTGGCGGTAATAGTCCGAAGAGAGCTTGGGCGTGCGCTGTTGCGTTTTATAGTCGACGTAGGTGATGCCGAAACGCAGGCTGTAGCCGGAGCTCCACTCGAAGTTGTCGAGCAGGCTCCAGAGGAAGTAGCCGGCGACGGGAATTCCATCGGCGACGGCGCGCTGCAGATTCTCAAGATAGCTGCGCAGGTACTGCACGCGGTCGCTATCGAGCACGCGGCTTTCGCCGTTCGGGCCATCCTTGCGCAGTACGTCGGCGGAGGAGCAGCCGTTTTCGGTCACGTAAAACTTTTTGATGTCCCAGAGGCTGGTCATCAGCTTGGGCGTCCAGTAGAGCGCGGGCGGGGCGACGAAGAGCCAGTCCGAAGCCATGTGCGGATAGGTGGCCTGGCGCGGAACCACAAGATACCCGTCGGTCGAATCGGCGGGGACGACTTCCTGTGTGGTGTAGCAGTTGAGGCCCCAAAAATCGAGCGGCGAGGAGATGATCTTCAGCTCTTCGGGCGTGAAGTGCGGCGCGTCGGCGCCGAGGTTGCGCAGGTACCTTTCCGTATAGCGTCCTTCGAGGACGACCGTGGTGTAGGCGGCGTTCTGTTCGCGCAGGGCGACTTGGGCGGCGTGGATATGCGCGGCATCTTCGACGGCCGGCATGAAGCCGGCGACATCTTCAGCGAGGCCAACCTGCACGGGGCCTTTGGCAGCGGAGCGCACGGCCTGCACGGCGAGACCGTGGGCGAGCACCGCGTAATGTTTCGTCTGGGCCAGATCTTTGCGCGAGAGTTGCCGGCCGGGCGCGCCCCACGGCGTGCTGTATCCGCCATCGATATACGAACCGAACTCGTTGATCGTCATCCACTGCGAGATGCGGTCGGAAAGCTGGCCCACGGTGTAGTGAACGTAATCGGCGAAGGCGGTCGCAGTGTCGCGGCTGGCCCAGCCGCCTTTATCTTCGAGCGCCTGCGGCAGATCCCAGTGGAAGAGCGTGCAATATGGCTCGATGCCGGCGGCGTGCAGCGCGTCGACGAGGCGCTTGTAGAAATCGACACCCTTTTGATTCGGTGTGCCGGTGCCCTGGGGGAAAATGCGCGGCCACGCGATGGAAAAACGGAAGCCTTTGCAGCCGAGGCGCTGCATCAGGGCGATGTCCTGCGGGTAACGGTGGTAGAAATCGTCCGCCACGTCGCCGGTGTCGCCGTTCGTGATCTTGCCGGGGGTGTGCGAGAAGGTATCCCAGATCGAGGGGCCGCGGCCGTCTTCGTGCACCGCGCCTTCCACCTGATAGCTGGCCGTCGCGGTGCCCCAGATGAAGCCCTGCGGAAAGCGGTGCGGCGTGGGCGCGAGGGCGGACTGTGTTTCCCCGGCGAGCGGCTTACCGAGGGTGGCGAGCGCGGGCGTGGCGGCGAAGGCGGCGGCAGATTTCAGGAAGGAGCGGCGTTCCATGGCAGAGCCTCGGAAAAACAGTTGTCAGTGATCCGGTGTCAGTTCTCAGCGTTCATGTACAGCGTGTTCGGTGGTGAAGGTTCGAAGGAATTCCACATATCGAGAAGCCCGCGCAGATCCGGGCCGCCCGGCGATCCGCATTCA
Organism: Acidobacteriaceae bacterium; assembly: GCA_036521315.1. Taxonomy (GTDB): domain Bacteria; phylum Acidobacteriota; class Terriglobia; order Terriglobales; family Acidobacteriaceae; genus Palsa-343. The sequence continues at coordinate 83,255 of DATDHZ010000086.1, read as the reverse complement.
GAGTATCAACTGAAACGTTTGAGTGGAATGCTTTTCTTTGCCAGCTGACCGGAAATCCGGAGGGGCTCATTCGTACCCCGTTTCCCTGTTGAGATGGGCTATTTCGGCAGTTCCTCCCGCCCCGCGATGGTGAAATGGCCGGTGACGCCGGAGAAGCCGTCGCCTGGCTGCCTGCCGCCGATGCTCACGTTGTACTGGCCTGGCAGGATGACGCGGTTGCCCTGCTCATCGACCTGGCCGAGCGAGCGCGGGCTGAGGGTGAAGTCGATCTGCGCCGATTCGCCGGGCGCAAGATGGACGCGCTGGAAGCCGGCCAGCGCGTGGAGCGGCGTCTCGAAGCCGGGAGGTTGTTGCAGGTACAGCTCGGCGACCTCATCGCCTGCGACGGAGCCGGAATTTGTCACCGTAACCTCGACTTTTGCCGGCTGGCCCGCAGTCACCAGCGCCGGACCTTTCAGATCGCTGTAGGTAAAGGTCGTATAGCTGAGGCCATAGCCGAACGCGTAGAGGGGCTGGCCGGTGAAGTAGCGATAGGTCCGGTTCTTCATCGAGTAGTCGGTGAACGCGGGCACCTGGTTGAGCGACGAATAGAACGTGAGGGGCAGCCGTCCGCCGGGATCGTTGTCACCGGCCAGGGTATCGGCGATGGCCGTTCCGCCTTCCTCGCCCGGGTACCAGGCTTCGAGAATGGCGGCCGCATGCTGTTCCGCCCAGTTCACCGCGAGCGCGCTGCCATTCTGCAGCACGACGATGAGCGGCTTGCCCGTGGCGGCGACGGCTTTGAGCAGATCCTCCTGCGCGTCAGGCAGATCGATCGAGGTGCGGTCGCCTCCGCTGAAGCCGGCGAGCTGCACCGGCATTTCTTCGCCTTCGAGGTTCGGCGACAGGCCGACACACGCGATGACCACGTCGGATTGCTTCGCCGCCTCGACCGCTTCGTTGCGCAGCACGCCGTCCGGCGGCTGCCAGGTGAGGTCGATGCCTGCGGTTCCCGTTCCGTGCAGGTATTCGAGGCGAATGGTGTGGGGCTGCGTGTTGTCGAAGTGAACTTTGGCGTCGGAGCCGCCGCCGCGTTCTCCGGTTTTGGCCAGGCCGGCGCTGGCCACGATCAGTTTGTCGTCGAGGTAGAGGCGGAAGCCCTCGGCATTCTCGCATGCGTAACAGTAGTTGATACGAACGCCGAGCTGGTAATCGCCGGGCGCCGGAGGAACGAAGCTGCCGGTCCAGCGGACAGAGAAGTTGTTGCGCTCGAGGCCAGGGACGGGCACCACCTTATCCCAGTTGAAATTCACGTTGCGGTCGGTGCGCGTCACGACGGGCTGGCCGCTCAGGTCCTTGCTGGCGAAGTACTCGGCTGTGAGGCCGAAGTCATGTCCCGGGCCGCCCGGGAAGGCCGGACGAAACGCAGTCTGCTCGATGGGAATAGGAAAGCCGTCGACGAGCGGCGATCCCTGGGCGTAGTGAATCTGCGCCGTGGCAAAGCGTCTGCCGATGCCATCGAGAGGATAGACCGGGTTCGGCGGCGGTCCGTTGTAGTTGCCCTGCAGCGACTGCACCAGCGCCGCGGTGGGTCCGATGACGGCGATGCTGCCGATGTCGGATTTCAGCGGCAGGGTGTGGTTCTCGTTCTTGAGCAGGACCATCGATTCGCGCGCGGCCTGGAGCGAAAGCCGGCGATGCTCGGGCGAGTTGACTTCGCTGAAGGGAATTTGCCCATAGGCGAAGCTCGACGGCGGATCGAACATGCCCAGCTCAAAGCGCGCGGTGAGCAGGCGGCGCACCGCGGTGTCGATGTCGGTCTCGCTCACGAGGCCCTGGTGGACGGCGTCGGGCAGAGAGGCGAACGCCTGGTCCTGCATGTAGCCGCATTCCAGATCGTCGCCGGCTTTCACCGCATCGGCTGCGGCGTGCGGCATGTCCGGCGCGTAGTGGTGGCCATTGGCGATATTCGCCGCGGCGGCGCAGTCGCTGACCACGTATCCGTCAAAGTGCCACGCGTCACGCAGGTGGTCGCGCAGCAGCATGGTGTTGGCGCATGCAGGGACGCCGTCGATGGCGTTGTAGGCGCACATCACGGATTGCGCATGCGCTTCGGCGACGGCGGCACGAAAGGCGGGGAGGTAGGTGTCTTCCAGGTCGTGCGGCGAGGCGTCGACATTGAACTGGTGGCGCAGCGGCTCGGGTCCGCTGTGCACGGCGTAGTGCTTGGGAGTCGAGATGACCCGGAAGTAGCGCGGATCGCTGCCCTGCATCCCGCTCACAAAGGCGACGGCCATGCGTCCGGTGAGGAATGGGTCTTCTCCGTAGGTTTCCTGGCCGCGGCCCCAGCGGGGATCGCGAAAGATATTCACGTTGGGCGCCCAGAAGGTGAGCCCGAAGAACTGCTCATGCTGATCGGTGCGGATGGCCTCGTTGAACTTGGCGCGCGCCTCGGTCGAAATGACCTCGGCCATGCTGTGCACCAGCGGCGCGTCGAAGGTCGCGGCCATACCGATGACCTGGGGGAAATTCGTTGCGGTTCCAGCAAACGCGACGCCGTGCAGGCCCTCATTCCACCAGTCGTATTTCGGGATGCCGAGACGCGGAATGGCCGGCGCGTGGTCGCGCATCTGCGAGACCTTCTCTTCGAGGGTCATCTGCGAGAGCAGATCGTCGACGCGCTGGTTGAGAGGCAGATCGGGATTGAGCCACGGCTTGTTCTGTGGCGCAGAAGTCTGCTGGGAATGTGCGGCGGCGGAAAGGAGCGTACCGGCGGCCAAAATGCAGATGATTTTCGCGATCATGCGGCGATGACGAGTAAACATGCGGTGAACGACCCTCCCGCCCGTTGGAATGAAGAAGGGCCAGTATAGGTGCAGAGCCGGGCGGCTTGTGCGGGTTACGAGGTCCGCGGCACGTTGCGGGCAAGCAAAAGGCCCGCTTTCCAGCGGGCCCGCTTCAGAGGCCGTGGGGAGGAGAAACCAGGGGTGATTTTGAGGGTCCTGCAACGCCGAGTCGCAGGAGAGGTACAGGAAGTGGGTGACTCGATACAAACAGGAAGGTTTGGTAACGCCTGAAGTTGCCTCTGGTAATGCTGATATAGATGCAGACGGAGCGCAGGAGTTGGCTGGCGTTGCCTGAAATCGCTAGATTATTTTCCGATGCCGTAAAAACTCCCGAATCAGTTACTTGCTAGACTTTTCCTTTTTTGATTTCAGGCGTTTTCCACAGGGGCTGCCGCGTCCATCAGCGGTGCTCTGCCTGGTAAAGCGCTGACGCATGGGGCGCCAGAGTCACGGAGATCTGGTTGTTCATGCCCAGCTCCTCTCGCGTCCAAAGATCGCGCACCGGGCACTTGCCATAGACGATTCCAAGGTCTTGCCACGTGTAGGTGAGCGTCCTGGTCTCGTCAGACAAATTGAAGATGGCGATGTAGTCGCCATGATGCTCGGCGGCCGAAGCCATCCACACCACCGCATCGCCCTGCTGGATCAACGGCCGGTTGTTCTCTCCAGTCTGATCGACGGCCAGCACCTCCGGGTTGGTGACGACCGACTCGGTGAAAGCATCCATGCGGAGCAGGTTAGTGCCAATGAACAGCGGCGAACGCGCAATGCACCACAGCGTGACCAGCGTCCGCACCTCATCGTGCGTGAGTCGCGTCTGCCGAGGATCGCCCCAGCCGGGATGCGGTCCCAGATACCCGATGGGCAGCATGTCGGCATCGGGCCAGTGACCCGGCCCAGCATAGGATTCCCACGAGGACATCAGCGGGAAATGCTTCTTCAGCGACTGCGGGAAGGAAGGCGCATTGGGCGGTGTGTCCCACAGGTCCCACATGTCGTCCGAGATGCGCCACATCTGGGCGGAATGGCCGGCATCATCGCCATCCTGAAGAGGTGTGGGGCCCGGCGAAAGGCTCAGGATGATGGGGCGGCCGGTCTGATCGAGCGCGCGGCGGACCATGTGGATCTCCGACGCGAGATACGGGCTGGAGATGCAGTCGATCTTGAGGAAGTCGACGCCCCAGCTCGCGTAGAGGTTGGCGAGCGAGTTGTAGTATGCCTGGCCCGCTCTGTTGTCGCGCACGCCGTAGTTATCGGTGTTCCAGCGGCAGATGTCGCTCGTGTCGGCTGCTTCCTTCGCTCGGAAATGCGAGCGCGCAATGGGCAGGTCCTGTTCGACGGCGGAACGCGGAATGCCGCGCACGATGTGGATGCCGAACTTCAGCCCGAGCGAATGCACCCAGGCCGCGAGCGGCGCGAAGCCCTTGCCGTTGGCGGCGGAAGGGAAGCGGTTAACCGCCGGCAGTGTGCGGCCGTCAGGCGAGATTGTGTAGTCCTGCTGCCCGGTGGGCGCTTCGGGATGCTGCGCAAACCAGCCCTCGTCGATAACGACATACTGCCACCCGTAGCGCTGCAGGTGATGCTGGAACCAGGTGGTCGTATCGCGGAACTGCTGCTCGTTGATGGTCAGGCCCCAGGAGTCCCAGCTATTCCAGCCCATGGGCGGTGTCTGGGCCATCTGGCTCAGGTCTTCGCGCGAGGATCCTGAACTGACGGCGATGGCGAGAATCGCCGCAACCACCGGCACGAAAACCTTTGCCGCTCCGCTTCGCATCCGTTCCGTTCCTGTTAAGACGGTTCAACGTGAAACCGATTTTCTATCCCCTATACCCTACACCCGGAACACCCTGAGCCCTGTTCTTCTGGGGTATACTCCACTTTCTATGCGGGTATTCGTAATCTTGCCGGCGGCGGGGCTGGGGACGCGCATGGCCTCAACGCAGCGCCCCAAAACAGCCGGAGAGCCGGAGGCGCCGGGACACGCGACGCAGGCCGCGCCCAAGCAGTTCCTGGAAATCGGCGGAGTTCCGATCCTGATTCACACGCTGCGCGCGTTTGCGGCCGTGCCGGAGATCGCGTCCATCATCGTGGCAGTGCGCGCCTCGGAACGCGAGCGGCTCATCGCGCATGTGACCGAGCATGGCTACGCCGATAAGGTGCGTGTGGTGGAGGGCGGCGACACGCGCCAGGAGAGCGTCTATAACGCGCTGCGGGTGCTGGAATGCGCGGATGACGACATCGTGCTGGTGCACGACACCGTGCGGCCGCTCATCGAGCCTGCCGTGATCAGCCGGGTGATTGAAGCGGCGGAAAAGCACAGTGCGGCCATTGTGGGGCTGCCCGCACTCGATACCATTAAGCAGGTGGAGCGCACGGCGGATGGCGCCATCGTTACGGCCACGATTCCGCGTGAATACATCGTGCAGGCCCAAACGCCTCAGGGCTTTCGCTGCGGGCTGCTGCGGAAGGCCTTCGCCGAGGCGGAGGCCGACGGCTTTGTGGGCACGGATGAGGCCAGCATCGTGGAGCGAGCGGGATCGCAGGTCTTCGTCGTCCCAGGATCTTCCTCGAACATCAAAATCACCCAGCCTGGCGATCTGGAGCTGGCCGAGTTCTACCTGGCGCATCGCCACGCGGGCGGATCGGGCGCCAGTCACTGACGCAATTCGAATCAGCGGCGATCTGATATACCTGATTTTGCGCGAAATTCATCCGCGGAACGGTCATGGACATTCGCATCGGCTACGGTTTCGATTCTCACGCGTTCAAGCCCGGCGTGCCGCTGAAAATCGGCGGGTTGAGCATCGATCATCACGAAGGCCTGGCAGGCCACTCGGATGGGGATGTTCTGCTGCACGCGATCACCGACGCGCTGCTGGGAGCGATTTCGGCCGGCGACATCGGCAGCTTCTTTCCCCCGGGCGATCCACGCTGGAAGGACGCCGATTCGTCGATCTTTCTCAACCTCGCCATGGAGGAGATTCAGAACGCGGGCTTTCGCATCGTCAACGTCGATACCACGCTGATCCTGAACGCCCCCCGCATCGGGCCAATTTCAGGGGAGATGCGGGAGCGCGTGGCCGAATTGCTGGGGGTGGTCCCCAACAATGTGGGGATCAAGGCGAAAACCCCGGAAGGGCTGAACGTGGACCACGTGGCGCAGGCGCATGCGGTGGTCCTGCTGGAACGCGTGGAGGAGCCCAGCGAACTGCAGACGATGAGCGCGGTGATGGAGAGCCAGCGCCAGCTGGAAGACGTGGTGCGCGATCTGGTGAGCCAGGTTCACGGCGTAGCGGTCAAAGCGCCCTTCGATACCGACGACATCACTTAGCCGCGCGCCAGGACCGCCGCACCGATGCAGCTGGCAATCAGGAATTCGGCTCCGCAGGCCGCGGCGCGACAGGTCGGAGCGTCGCCCCAGGCGGAGCTTTCGCCGCTGCCGTTCCGTGCGGCGCCGCCTGGTGCATGCTGACGATCAGCGCAATGGCTGGTGCGGGGCTGACGCAGCGATAGGAATGCGCCGTTCCCGCATCGAAATAGGCGCTGTCGCCGGCGCTGAGCAGGTGCGGATGATCGCCATGGCGAATCTCCAGCTCGCCTTGCAGCAAATAGAGAAATTCGTAGCCGGGATGGAGGTGCGGCCGGACGTCTGCCGATTTGGCCGGCACAAACTCCGCATAGTAGGGGTCGAGCTGGCGGTCGGGCACCATGTAAGCCAGGCTCTCGAAGTAATAGGTGGGATCCTCGACGCCGGACTGCGGCAGACGGATGCGCTCGCTGCGGCGGTGAATGCGGAAAAGCGGGTGCGGTTCGGGCTCGAAGAAATAGGAAAGATCCCGGCCAAAGACCATCGCGATGCGCGCGAGATTGCGCAGCGTCGGCACCACGCGGCCCGTCTCCAGCTGGGAAAGGAAACTCGCCGACAGTCCCGCGTGCCGCCCCAGCTCGACCAGTCCCATGGACCGCTTTAGGCGCAGGCGTCGAATGCGTTCGCCAATGCGCTTCTCCGCGATGAACGCTTCGGCTGAAGAAGAGTCGCCAAGGGTCGCGTCAAAGTGAGGCGCGGCAGGTTCAAGCTTACTGTCCATTGGATTTGCCGAGACGCCGCGGCTGAATTTCAGCGATGGTTGAAACTAACAAAATGTTTCCCAAATCACAAGAACTTTCGATAGGGTGAACGAAAATGCCATTTCCTGGCCCAAAACCATCAATGCGCATCCTCATCAGCGGAGCTTCCGGGATGATCGGTTCGGCCCTGGCACGCGCTGTCTATGCTGAATCCTGGGAAGTGGTTCGCCTGGTCCGGACCCCGGCCGCCGACGGACCGGATGCTATTTTGTGGAACCCAGCTGACGTCTCCAGTGCCGTGGATCCTGCGCGCATTGAGGGTTTCGACATCGTGGTGCACCTCAGCGGAGCAAACGTAGCCCATCGCTGGACGCCGGAATTCAAGAGGGAAATCGTATCGAGCCGGGTCGACAGCACGCAGTCTCTGTGCAGCGCCCTCGCCAGGGTGCGGAATCGACCGCGGGTCCTGCTTTGCGCCTCCGGCAGCGGCATTTACGGGAACCGCGGCGATGAAATTCTGACCGAGGAGAGTGCTCCGGGTGCAGGCTTCCTGGCGGACCTGTGCCGGACCTGGGAAGAAGCCACGCGCCCGGCGTCCGATGCCGGGCTCCGCGTGGTGCTTCTGCGCTGTGGGATTGTGCTGGATCCCGCGAGCGGCGCGTTGGCGGCGATGCTGCCGCCGTTTCGATTTGGCGTGGGCGGATGGCTGGGATCCGGCTGCCAGTGGATGCCGTGGATCGTGCTCGACGATGCCGTGCGAGCGATTCTTTTCCTGGCTGCGCGCGACGATCTCGCCGGTCCGTTCAACGTGGGGTCTCCACAACCGGTCCGAAATCGCGGTTTCGCGCGCGCTCTGGCGCATGCGCTTCGTCGGCCTGCGCTGTTCCCCATGCCGCGCTTTGTTTTGCGCCTCGGGTTCGCGGAGTTTGCGGACGAGGCCCTGCTGGCGTCGCAGCGCATGGTTCCCAAGCGGCTGATCGATGCGGGCTTCGAGCTTGAACATCCCGAGATCCAGACCGCCCTGAAGGCTCTGCTACGCTGAATTTGCATGAGGATCGCACCATGGGCCGCTGCCGCTTCGGGATGGCTTGTTTTGCTGGCCGGCTGCGGACTGGCCGCGAATCCACAGCCGCCCACGCTCTGGCTGCCGGAGCCTCCGAAAGACCTGACCGCGGTTCGCGCCGGGAACGAAATCCACCTGCGGTGGACCATGCCAAAAGAGACAACGGACAAGGTGGCGCTCAAGGGCGGCCAGGCTGCACATATCTGCTGGCTGAACGGCGCGGCACCCAATCCCAAAGCGCCCCCGAAACCCGTGCCCAGTTCCGGTCTGCCGGGCTGTCAAAGCGTCGGCGATCAGCATTACCCGCCCGGGAAGCCAGCCAGATACACGGCGCAGTTTCCGGCTGCGCTCGCCTCAGGCGAACCGCGCGTCGTCACGTACTTTGTCGACCTGCGGAATCCCGCTGGAAAGACGGCGGGCCCGTCGAATCCTGCCTGGGTGGCGGCGGGTTCGGGTCCCCCGCCGGTCACCGATTTGCGTCTCGAGACCCAGGCGGCGGGAGTCGTTCTGCACTGGCAGCGGGCCGCGACCCAGCCGGGAACGGTGCTGCGCATCCAGCGAACTTTGGTGAAGAGGCCCGGTACGCCCAAACCCAGCGAGGCGAACGGCATTCCGCCGCTCGAACAGCAGACGCTCGAAGTCGATCTGGACAAGACCGATCCAGGCCAGGCGCTCGATCGCGACGCGGCGCTCGATCACACCTGGCGCTATACGGTTGAACGTGTTGCGCGCCTTGACCTCGACCACCACGGGCTGGAAATCGCTGGACTGCCGTCGCAGCCGGTGACCGTGGACGCGAAGGATGTCTTTCCTCCCGCCGTTCCTGCCGGGCTTGCCATTGTGGCGGATGAGCAGGAACATGCGCTCGATCTTTTCTGGACGCCCGATGCCGATCCCGATCTAGCTGGCTACGTTATTTACCGCCGCGACGCCACGGCTGGGAATCCTGCCGCGCGCATCTCCGGCAAAGCGCTGGTCGTGCCGCCCGCGTTTGAAGACAAGGATGTCACGCCGGAACACCGCTACGGTTATTCCGTGAGCGCCGTGGACCAGGACGGCAACGAGAGCGCGAGGTCAGCTGAGCTGGAGACAGAATTGCCGCAATGAACGAGGTCACCCCATGAGATATTGCCGTTTTCAGTCAAGCGCCGGCTCGCAATACGGCGAGATCGGGGAGCGCGACGGTGCGCTGTGGATCGAGCGCATTCTGCCGCCATTCCCTGAAGATCCCTGGACCACCCCCTTCACAGGGAAATTCGAGCCGGTTCCGATGTCGTCCGTTGAACTGCTCGCGCCCGTTGTGCCGTCGAAGATTGTCTGCATCGGGCGCAACTATCGCGAACACGCTGCGGAGCTGGGCAACGAAGTTCCCAAAGAACCGCTGGTTTTTCTGAAAGCGCCGTCTGCGGTCATTGCCCCGGGTGAGCCGATCCGGATTCCGCCCCAGTCGCAGCGCGTTGACTTTGAAGGCGAGTTGGCCATCGTCATCGGGAGGCATGCATCGCGCATTGGCGCCGACGAGGACGCAAGGCCCTACATTCGCGGCTACACCGTCGTGAACGACGTCACCGCCCGCGATCTCCAGAAATCGGACGGTCAATGGTCTCGTGCCAAGGGCTTTGACACCTTCTGCCCGATGGGCCCGCTGGTGACCGACGAGATCGACCCCGGCGCCGGCCTCACGGTCGAGACGCGCCTCAACGGCGAAGTGAAGCAGCACGGCACGACCAGCGATCTCATCTTCGACATCGCTGCGCTCCTGCGCCACATCACGGCAGCCATGACTTTGCTGCCGGGCGATGTGATTCCCACCGGGACACCGGCGGGCGTCGGGCCCATGCGACCCGGCGATGTGGTCGAGGTGACCGTCGATGGCATCGGCACGCTGGCCAATCCCGTGATCGTGTAGCCGGGGACGCCGCCCGGGCATCTAAAGAAATGGACTCTTAACCCGATTTTGTTCATCGCACCCGAATCCGCGTTTCCGGCGAAATGCGGAATATCCGATAATAAGGATGACACTGCCACGCGCAGGAGGAGATACAGATGGCGAATACACTGCTTGCACAGCTCCGCACCATGACCACCGTGGTCGCTGATACCGGCGACATCGAAGCCATCGAAAAGGTTCGCCCTCAGGACGCGACGACCAATCCGTCGCTGCTGGCCGCGGCGGCGCAGATGCCGCACTACAGTCAGATCGTCGATGACACGCTGCTGGCAGCAAAGCAGGAACTGGGAGACGATGCCGACGACGCGAAAGTGGCGAAGCTGGCCTTCGAGAATCTCGCCGTGGCCTTCGGCAAGAAGATCCTGCAAATTATCCCCGGCCGCGTCTCCACCGAGGTCGACGCGCGGCTCTCATTCGACACCGAGGCAACGATTGCCCAGGCGCGATCCATTATTCAGAAGTACGAGACGGCCGGTGTTTCCCGCGAACGCGTCCTCATCAAGATTGCCTCCACCTGGCCCGGCATTCGCGCCGCCGAGCGGCTGGAAAAAGAGGGCATCCACTGCAACCTGACGCTGCTCTTCGGCGTTCATCAGGCCATTGCCTGTGCCGAGGCCGGTGTCACGCTCATCTCGCCCTTTGTGGGCCGCATCCTCGACTGGTACAAGAAGGACACGGGCAAGGATTATCAAGGCGCCGACGATCCTGGCGTGCAATCCGTGACGAAGATTTACAACTATTTCAAGAAGTTCGGATACAAGACGCAAGTGATGGGCGCCAGCTTCCGCAATACCGGCGAGATCATCGAACTGGCCGGCTGCGATCTGCTGACGATTTCGCCCAAGCTGCTGGAGGAGCTGGATTCCACCGAAGGCACGCTGGAGCGCAAGCTGGACCCGGCGAAAGCCAAGTCAATGCAGATCGAGAAGATGACGATCGACGAGGCGACCTTCGAAAAGATGCATGCCGCCGACCGCATGGCGCACGACAAACTGAGCGAGGGGATCGATGGTTTCAGCAAGGCTCTGGTGCAGCTGGAGCAGCTGCTCGCCAAGAGGCTGACCGAGCTGGAGTCGCGGTCGCCCAAACCGGTGGGCGCGCACTGAAGAGGCGGATCGATCGCGAACCCGAATCCTCTGCACGTATGGGTGACGCAGGAGATCACTTTGAGGCTTTTCCGCGCCATTGGTTTTTGCATCCTGCCGCTATTGCCGCTTGCCGCACCCGCCCAGTCGCCTGAGTACGTTGCGCCCAGCGACGCCGGGCCGCACGGCTCCGCCCCAGGCATGCAGGTGCAGCTCCTGACTGCGACGACCTCCGGCTCGAATGACTACGCCGTCATCTTCCGGCCCGGTGACGAGCCGTTCGCCGGCCTCACGCAATTTGCCGAGAAATACCACGTCCATTCCGGCCACTTCACCGCCATCGGCGGATTCAGCGATGCGCGCCTGGCGTGGTTCGATCTCGACAAAAAGATGTTCCGGGTGATTCCGGTCAACAGCCAGGTCGAGGTGGTTTCGCTCACCGGCGACATTGCGCTGCTCGACGGCAAACCGCAGGTCCACATGCACTGCGTTGTCGCGTATCCCGACGGAACCACGCGCGGCGGCCACATTCTCAGCGCGCATGTCTCGCCGCTGCTGGAAGTCTTCGTGACCGCTGACCCCGTCAAGCTGGTCAAAAAGCGCGACCCGCAAAAGGGCCTGACCCTCATCGAACCCAACGCCCAATAGCAAACGCGCCCGTTCCGCCTGCAAATCGCTCAATCCAGGCCGGATTCCGCGCCATTCCCGCATGTCGATTTCGGAATCTTCCCGTCATTCGTTACGATCTAAAGAGCCCCATGACCTTGACCGCCAGGACAGATACCCGCCAGCATCCGCTTTACAAGGTGCTCGAGAATCGCATCGCCATCATCGACGGCGCGATGGGCACCACCATCCGGACCTACGGCATGAAGGAAGCCGACATTCGCGGCGATCGATTCCGCGACGCGAAGAAGGACCTGCTGAACAACGGCGACCTCTTTTCGCTCACGCAGCCGGCCATGATCGGCGACATCCACCGGCGCTTCCTCGAGGCCGGAGCCGACATCATTGAGACGAACACATTCGGCGGAACCAGCATCGCCCAGAGCGAATTCTTCGTCGAGGATCCGCGAGAGCACGGCGGCCGCAAAGATCCGGCGTTTTACCAAAAGGTCATCGACGATCCATACCTCAACACTCTGGCGTGGGAAGTCAACGAGCAGTCGGCACGGCAGTGCCGTGAGTGGGCGGACCGCTTTACCCGTGAAACTGGACGTCGCCGGTTTGTTGCCGGAGCCATCGGACCGCTGACCGTCTCGCTTTCGAACTCGCCCGATGCCGACGATCCCGGCTTCCGCGTCGTCACTTTCGACCAGGTGAAGGCCGCCTACGCGCATCAGGTGCGCGCCCTCATCGCCGGGGGCGTGGACACGCTGCTGGTGGAAACGATCTTCGACTCACTCAATGCCAAGGCCGCGCTGGTGGCGATCCGCGAGGTGTTCGACGAGGACGGCCTGACGGCGAATGGCAGAGAACTGCCCATCATGATTTCAGCCGCGGTCGGGCGTGGCGGGGAGACGATGATCTCCGCGCAGACCATCGAGGCGCTCTGGAACGCGGTGGCCCGTGCGCGGCCCCTTTCGGTGGGACTGAACTGCTCCCTTGGGCCGGATCTGATGTATCCGTTTCTCTCTGAGCTGTCGGAGAAGGCTGACGTCGCCATTTCGTGTTACCCGAACGCCGGTTTGCCCAATCCGCTCTCGCCTACGGGGTTCGATTTCACTCCCGCAGACATGGCGCTCTCTCTCGGCAGCTTTGCTGAGGCGGGCCTCATCAACATTGCCGGAGGCTGCTGCGGCAACACGCCCGAGCACATTGCGGCGATCGCGAAGGCTCTGGAAGGCAAGCCGCCACGCCCGCTCCCCACGCTTGAAGCCGCCGAGGCCGCCGCGTGAATCCCAAACCCCTCCGTCTCTCCGGCTCTCAACCGTTTACGCAGCAAGCCGGCGTCTTCATCATGATTGGCGAGCGGACCAACGTCGCCGGCTCGCCGAAGTTCGCCAAGCTGGTGAAGGAAGGCAAATTCGAAGAGGCCGTGAGCGTTGCGCGCCAGCAGGTGGAGAACGGCGCCAATGTACTCGACATCTGCATGGACGAGGGCATGATTGACGGCGTCGCCGCCATGTCGCGTTTCCTGCAGCTTCTCGCCAGCGAGCCCGAAGTCGCCAAAGTCCCCTTCATGGTCGACTCCTCGAAGTGGGAGGTGCTCGAGGCCGGCCTGAAATGCATGCAGGGCAAAGGCATCGTCAACTCTATTTCGCTGAAGGAAGGGGAAGAGATATTTCGCGCACATGCCGCTGCCGTGCTCAAATATGGCGCGGCTGCTGTCGTCATGGCCTTTGACGAGCAGGGCCAGGCCGCGACCTTCGCCGACAGAATCCGCGTCTGCGAGCGCGCCTACCGTCTGCTGGTCGACGAGGTTGGATTTCTCCCCGAAGACATCATCTTCGACCCCAACGTCCTCACCGTCGCCACCGGCATGGAGGAGCATAACAATTACGCGGTCGACTTCCTGCGCGCTACGCGCTGGATCAAAGCCAATCTGCCGCACGCCAAGGTGAGCGGCGGCATTTCCAACATCTCCTTCAGCTTTCGCGGCAATAACAAAGTCCGGGAGGCGATGCATTCCGCGTTTCTCTATCACGCCATCGCCGCCGGCCTCGACATGGGCATCGTCAACGCCGGCATGCTCGAGGTGTACGAGGAGATTGAGCCCGAGCTGAAGACGCTGGTGGAAGACGTGCTGCTCAACCGCCGTGCCGACGCGACCGAGCGGCTCGTCGATTTCGGCGAGACATTGAAAGCGTCGGGCGCTGGCGCTGCGGCTTCTGAAAAGAAGGCCGAAGAATGGCGCAATGGCACGGTGGAAGAGCGCCTGTCGCACGCGATGGTCAAGGGCATCGACGCGTGGATCGAACCGGACACGGAGGAGGCACGCCAGAAGCTCGGCCGCCCACTCGCCGTGATCGAAGGTCCGCTGATGGCGGGCATGGGCGTGGTCGGCGATCTCTTCGGCGCCGGCAAAATGTTTTTGCCCCAGGTGGTGAAATCGGCGCGCGTGATGAAGAAGGCGGTCGCCTATCTCACCCCTTTTATGGAAGCCGAAAAGGCTGAGAAGGCCGCAGCGGGCGAGGTGGTCCGTGCGCACGGCAAGATCCTGCTCGCCACGGTGAAAGGCGACGTCCACGACATCGGCAAGAACATCGTGGGGGTGGTGCTCGCCTGCAACAACTACGACGTGATCGATATGGGCGTGATGGTGCCATCCGAGAAGATTCTCGAGCGCGCCCGCACCGAGGGGGTCGACCTGATCGGCCTGAGCGGCCTCATCACGCCATCACTCGACGAGATGGTTCACGTCGCTCGCGAGATGGAGCGGCAGGCATTCACGTTGCCGTTGCTCATCGGCGGGGCGACGACGAGCAGGGCGCATACCGCGATTAAAATCGCGCCGCACTACAGCCAGCCGGTGATTCATGTCCTCGACGCGAGCCGCGCCGTTCCCGTCACCACCAGCCTGCTCAGCGAAGACGGGCGAGAGGCCTTTATCGCGGAGCATCGCGCTGCATATGAATCGCTGCGCCGCACCCACGCCGCGCCGCGCCAGCAGACTGTCTCGATTGACGTCGCGCGCGAGCGGCGCACGGCCATCGAGTGGCGCAAAGAAGACGTGCCCACGCCATCGTTCACCGGCGTGCGCGTGCTCGAAAACTTTCCGCTGGCGACCCTTCGCGGCTACATCGACTGGACGCCGTTCTTCCACACCTGGGAGCTGAAGGGCGTCTACCCGCGCATTCTCGACGATGAGCGGCAGGGAGCGCAGGCGCGCCTGCTCTTCGCCGAGGCGAATGCTCTGCTCGATCGCATCATCGACGAGAATCTGCTCTGCGCGCGGGCCGTCTATGGTTTCTTCCCGGCAAGCGCGGTTGGCGACGATGTCGAGCTGTACACCGACGGCACGCGCGGGACGGTTCTCGACCGGCTGTACTTTCTCCGGCAGCAGGCGAATCGCGAAGGCAGCGAGCCCTGCCGCTCGCTCGCCGACTTCATCGCGCCGCGCGAGACCGGCCTGGCCGACCAGGTGGGAGCCTTCGCCGTCACCAGCGGTGTCGGGCTGCAGGCGCTCTGCCAGCGTTTCCGCGCCGAGCACGACGACTACAACGCGATCATGGCCGAGGCCCTCGCCGACCGCCTGGCGGAGGCTTTCGCCGAATGCCTCCACAAGCGCGTACGCGACGAATGGGGCTATGGTTGCGCGGAGCACCTGACGCCGGAAGAGCTCGTCCACGAAAAGTATCGCGGCATCCGACCCGCTCCCGGCTACCCGGCCTGCCCCGACCACACGGAGAAGGGAACGATCTGGCGCCTGCTCGACGTGGAGGCGAACACGGGGATCAAAATTACGGAGTCCTTCGCCATGTGGCCCGGCTCCAGCGTGAGCGGCCTCTATTTCGCGCATCCGGATTCGCGCTATTTCGCCGTCGGCAAAATCGATCGCGATCAGGTGGCCGATTACGCGTCGCGCAAAGGCATGACGCTCGCGGAAACGGAGCGCTGGCTCGGACCCAATCTTAACTACGATCCTTCGTGACGCACGCCGCCACGGATTCGCCTCCTTGTACAGCGCCGCACCCCATGAAGATGCCCTCAGGAATACCCAGCGAAGCCGTCCTCGTTCATTTCTCGGGGCATGATGCGCCCGGTCTCACCGCGGCGCTGACCGGCATCCTTGCCGAATATGAGATCAGCGTTCTCGATATCGGGCAGGCCGTCGTCCACGAGACGCTTTCGCTGGGGATCCTCATCGAAGTCTCCGATCACGCCATTCTCACTGCGCTCAAAGCGGCGCTGCACAGCCGAGCGCACGAGCTTGGGCTGCAAACACGGTTCCGGACGATTCCGCGCATCGCGCTGCGGCACTGGATCGGCGGCCTGCACCACAACCACTTCATCATTACGATTCTGGGGCGATCGATTGCCGCCCTTGAGCTGGCGCGGGTGAGCGCGATCATTGCCGGCCATGGCATGAATGTCGATCGCATTGAGCGCCTCTCGGGCCAGCTCACGCCCGGCGACGTCCCCTCCAATGCCTGCGTCGAACTCGCCGTGAGCGGCGATCTCTCGCGCGAACTGGCGATGCGCGCCGACTTCCTCGCCGCGGCCCAGGAGCTTTCCATCGACATTGCTTTCCAGCGCGAGAGCATCTTTCGCCGCAATCGGCGGCTGTTCGTCTTCGATATGGATTCGACGCTGATCCAGGCCGAGATCATCGATGAACTGGCGAAGCTGGCTGGGACGGGTGATCGCGTGGCCAGCATCACGGAAGCCGCCATGCGCGGCGAGCTGCACTTCGACGAGAGCTTCACGCGCCGGGTCGCGCTGCTGAAGGGCCTGCCTGCCGAGCGGCTCAACACTCTGCTCGACACCGTGCCGCTTGCCGAAGGCGCTGAGCGGCTCATTCGCACGCTGCGCCTGCTCGGATACAAGACCGCGATTCTCTCCGGCGGCTTCATCTTCTTCGCGCGCCATCTGCAGCAGCGGCTGGGCATCGATTCCGTTCACGCCAACGAGCTGGAAATTGTGGACGGCGTGGTTTCAGGGCGAGTCATTCCGCCCATTGTGAATGCGGCGCGCAAGGCTGAATTGCTGGTAGAAATTGCGGAGCGCGAGCGTATTTCCGTGGAGCAGGTTGTCGCCGTCGGCGATGGCGCCAACGATATTCCCATGCTCAACCTGGCCGGGATGGGCATCGCGTATCGCGCCAAACCACTGGTCCGCGAGAAGGCCGATCATTCGATCTCATCGCTGGGACTCGACGGACTGCTTTACCTCATCGGCGTCCGCGACCGTGATCTGGAGCCACACGAGCCGCATCTCTAAGAGGTTGCCCGCTGAAGCTCCGGTTCGCCGCAGATCCCCAAAATGCAAACCCCCCGGAGTGGGCGCTTTTGAGCGGCTCACGTTCCGGGGGGGGTGTTCGGCAATCTGATTCGCCGATCAGGCTGCCTTCGCGTCTACGTTGATGCCTTCGGCAATCTGATTCAGCTTGGCGTCGGCGGCTTTCTCTTCCTTCAGAGTTTCTTCCAGCAGGTGAACGATTTCTTTCTCGCCGAGCAGGCCGGCAAAGGTGCGGGCCGAGCCATACGCGGAAATCTCGTAGTGCTCAACGCGCTGCGCGTCGGCGATCAGGCCGGCATCGAGCACCGATTCGTCTTCGGCGCCTTCTTTGATGCGCTCATCGGTTTCGGAAATCAGGCCCTTCATGCCCGCACAGGTTTTGCCCTTTGGGCTTTCATCCAGCTTTTTGAAGACCTTCTCCAGCCGCTCCACGTGGCCCTCGGTTTCCTTTAAATGACTCTCGATGGCCTTCTTCAGCATGGGATCCGACGCGGCTTTGGCGACTTTCGGCAGCGCTTTCGTCAGCTGATTCTCAGCCGAATACAGGTCTTGCAACTCTTCCACCAGCAGTTCTCTCAGGTTCTCGACCTTCATATGTGACACTCCCATGGCTCGGATTTGGAATTTCAGGTGAATTTCGGGCGAATGCCGGTCGGACCCTGTTCCGCAGGCGCGAATCCTCTCTGGGTCGTGACCGGTTCTATTGGGTGAGATGCCACTGCTGGTGCGGCGGTGGGCTGCGATCCGCTTCAGCGACGCTGTTCTTCAATGTGCAGATGGTCGGCGGGCGCCAGGTACCCCTTGCGCCGGAACCAGTCCTCCATGGCCGGACGGAGCCGCTCGATTGGCACGCGAAAGCCCGCCTCCAGCAGCCCGTCGGCGATGGGCAAGGTGTCGTCGAAGATCGCGTCGTTGGTGAAGTTGCGCATAGCAAAGTTGTCAATCCAGGCGATGGGGCAGGGGATCGTTTCGCCGTTTGGCGTGACGCGGTCGATGCTCAGCCGGCGAAGGAACATCGATCAGTAGCCGCGGTGGTGCAGCACGAAGACCATGATGGACCCAGCAACACAATAAATGCCGAAGTAGTACCAGCGGCCACGCTCGAGCCACGCGCTCAGCCATTTGAGGGCCAGCAGGCCGGCGAGAAACGCAAACACCGCGCCGAGCACGCTGGGAAACGCTGCGTGCGCGAAGCCGCTGGTGTCGGCGTGATGCAGACGGAGCGCCTCGCGCCCGATAGCCAGAGGCGTAATGATGACGGCGAGGGCAAAGCTGAACGACTCCACGCGAACTTTTTTAATGCCCTGCAGGATGCCGACGGAGATGGTCGCTCCGGAGCGGGAGAATCCGCGAAACGGCAGGCACAGCCCCTGCACCACGCCAATCACGGCGGCGTGGCCGAAGCCGATCTGCGGCGATTCCTGGCTGTCGGGTCGGCGCCCTTCCGCGAGCCCGGCAACGAGGATCAGAATGCCCGCAGCCAGCAGGGCCGGGGCGACGATGTCGAGCCGGCTGAAGAGGTCTTCGATTTGCGCGTGCGGCGCACCTTTGAAGAGGGTGTGCTCGATGATCTTCATGAGGATCCATCCCACGACCAGGGTGGGAATCGTCGCGATGATGGCGAGCCACGCAAAGCGCTTGAACTCTTCGCTCTCAGAAAAGTAAGTGGAAGCCCATTGTTTCCAGAAGTAGACGATGACGGCGAACATCGTTCCGGTGTGGAGCATCACCAGCAGTAGCGTCATGGCCGGCGCTGAGGGATCGAGCCCCATCAGCTTTTCCGCGACCACAACGTGAGCGGAACTGGAAACCGGCAGAAGCTCGGCCATGCCCTGAATGATGGCCAGCAAAATCACCTGAAGAAGAAACATATTCCCGCATTCTAACGGGAAGAGGCGAGCGAGGGGTTAGCGACTCGATGCATGCTGGGCGCGAACCACGAGAGCTACTGGCTGCCGTACTCACGCATGGGAAGCAGCCGGGTATTTTGGTCATTTGTAGCCCTGCCGAGCGGCTCGTATCATGGCCACAGGTCACAGTTTCACATGAGCAGCAGCGCCGACGAGCGCAGCGGTGCCGGAGGACCCATGCAGTTCTCCGGCTGGTTTCAGAATTCCAAAACAGGGAGAAAGCGATGCGAATCGGTGTATTGACGGGCGGCGGAGACTGCCCAGGTCTGAATGCCGTGATTCATGCGGCTGTGCGGAAAGGCATCATTCATTACGGAGACGAATTCATCGGATTTCTGGAAGGCTGGCGCGGCGTTCTCGAGAACAAAACCGTTCCGCTCACGCTGGAGAAGGTAGACGGCATTCTGATTGAGGGTGGGACGATCCTGCGCACCTCGCGCACCAACGTGCGCAAGATCGAAGGCGGCATTGAGAAGTGCGTACAGGTGCTGAAAGCCAACAAGCTGGATGCCCTGATCGCCATCGGCGGCGACGACACGCAATCGGTGACGAACGCGCTGATTCAGGCCGGCGTACCCGGCGTGGGCGTTCCCAAGACGATCGACAACGATCTAAACGGCACGGACGTCTGCTTCGGCTTCGATACCGCCGTCATGATCGCCACTGAGGCGATCGACCGGCTGCACACCACGGCCGAGTCGCACGAACGCGTCATCGTCTGCGAGGTGATGGGGCGCGACGCCGGCTGGATCGCGCTGACGGCTGGCGTGGCCGGCGGAGCGCATGTAGTGCTGGTGCCGGAGAAGCCCATCGATCTTGAGCACACGTGCGCCATCCTGAAGCACAACTACGAGAGCGGCAAAAACTACGGCATCGTGGTTGTCGCCGAAGGCGCCAAGCTGCCGGATTCCGGCGCGCAGGCGACGAAGGGGGCGAAGGTCGACTCGTTCGGGCATGCGCGGCTCAGCGGCATCGCCGAGCACCTGGCCGAGGAGATCGAGAAGAAGACCGGCTACGAGACGAGGTCCGTGAACCTCGGCCATACGCAGCGCGGTGGCACACCGACGGCCTATGATCGCATGCTGGCGACACGGTACGGGCTGGCGGCGATCGATCTCGTCCACCAGGGCAAATTCGGCCGGCTGGTCGTGCTGCGCGGCACGAAGATCGAGGACATTCCGCTGGCTGAGGCGATCTCCAGGAATCGCACAGTGGACGACAGCTTCCTGTCGATCATCAGCGGACTGGAGCCGAAACTGTAGCGACCCAGGCGAACCCGCCCGTGGAGCCGCACCGGCTCCGGCGGGTAGGGTTTGCTTTCCGGTTTCCCTGGCAAATGGCTGTTCCTTTCGGGGTTCGACCTGTGGTACAAAGGGTTGCCCCACTGACGGAGGAGCCTGTGAAAGCGTCGCCGAGCCAGACAGAAACCCGCGAAGTGATGGACATCCGGCAGGCTTCCCATTATCTCGGGATCAGCGCCGACAGCCTGTATCGCTATGCATCCACGGGATTTATCCCCGCCTTTCGGCTTGGAAACCGTTGGCGATTCCGCAAGTCGCGGCTGGATGAGTGGATGGATCGCCGCTCGGGACTTGAGCCGGCCGAGGAAGCCGCTCTCGAAGAGACGCCGAAACTCGTGCGCTCCCCCAAGAAGCCGGTGCGCTCTACGCGCGTGCTGAGCCGGGGCTCACGCACCGGGTCATAATCCTCTTCAAAACCAGGCGAAGCTGCAGCCGTGATGAAATGCACGTACCGGGCGAACCGGTAGACTTGTTAATTGACAAACCATAACCATTCGGTTATGGTTCGAGTGTGGCGCAGGCGAATCCCAACTTCGTATTTCGGGCTCTTGCGGATCCGACGCGGCGAGCCCTGTTTGAGGAGTTGACTCGTCAGGGAGAGCAGACCGTGCACGCGCTCACGCGCTACGCGGGCGTCTCGCAGCCGGCGGTGTCGAAGCACCTCACAGTCCTGAAGCGTGCGCACCTGGTGCGGCACCGGCGCGATGGACGCCAGACTCATTATCGTGCCGAGCCAGCCGCACTGGCGCCGATGCTGGACTGGCTCGATCAATACGGCGCCTTCTGGCGTGAGCGTTTCGACCGTCTCGAAAAGGTTCTCGAAAGGATGGAACCATGAGCGCAGCCGCCGAATGCCCGCGCAGCCTCGTGGTCGAGCGCGTATTCCCGCATCCGCAGGAAAAGCTGTGGCGCGCGCTCACCAACGGCTCGCTGCTCGAGCAGTGGATGATGCCCAACAACTTCGCGCCGGTCGTCGGACACAAGTTCCAGTTCCGCACCGACCCCAAGCCGAATTGGGACGGCGTGGTCGACGGCGAAGTGCTCGTGGTCGAGCCGATCGATCGCCTGTCCTACACCTGGGGTACGGGTGGAGCAAAATCCGGAATGCAGTGGGTCGTCGAATGGACGCTCACGCCGAACGCGGGCGGCACGCACGTTCGCATGGAACAGTCCGGTTTCAGTCCCGAGCAGAAGGGCAACTACAACGGAGCGAAATACGGCTGGAACCTCTTTTTCAACGGACTCGAGCGCGTCGTCGCGGAGGGGGAACAGCCATGAACGCCAAAACCATCGCCCAATGGATCACAAATCCTCGGTAGTTCCATTCAATGGAACCAACTCGCACATCAAGGAGCTATGCAATGAAAATCAAACTGACCAGCGTGTATGTCGACGACCAGGAAAAAGCCCTGCGCTTCTATACCGATGTGCTGGGGTTCGTGAAGAAATCCGACTTCAGCCAGGGACCGTATCGCTGGCTGACGGTCGCTTCGCCCGAGGATCCCAACGGCACCGAGTTGCAACTGGCCCTCAACAACAATCCCGCGGCGCAGGCCTACCAGCAAGCGCAATTTCAGCAGGGGCAGCCTGCGGCGATGTTCTTCACCGACGATCTCCAGGCGGACTACGAGCGCATGAAAGCCAAAGGCGCCGATTTCGCCATCCCGCCGACTGACGTGACGGCCTCGAAGATCGCCAAGGTCAACGACACCTGCGGCAATTTGCTGCAGATCACGCAGCTCATGTGGCAGGGGTGAGGCTGATGAAAACTGGCACACCGTCTCGGTCCGCTTCCGCGTCGATCGACCGCAAGATCGAGGAACTGGGTGACTGGCGCGGCCAAACGCTCGCGAAAGTCCGCAGAATCATTCTCGCGGCTGATCCTGACCTTGTCGAAGAGTTGAAGTGGGCGAAGGCGAGCTCGCCGGGGACGCCGGTGTGGTCGCACGCTGGCATCATCTGCACCGGAGAGACTCATAAGACTCACGTGAAGATGACGTTTGCTCGCGGCGCGTCCCTGCCGGACCCCAAAGGCCTGTTCAGCTCCAGCCTCGAGGGGAACGTGCGGCGTGCCATCGACCTCCACAAAAGCGAGACGATCAATGAGTCGGCGCTGAAAGATCTGGTGCGCGCTGCGGTCGCGCTCAATCTCCGCAAGGGCACGTCACCGCACTAATCGCGAGCTGACCTCCGCCCCGCGGATCAGCCGCATCGGCCGTCTTTCCACACCGACGCTGGCACGCACCAAACTCACGTGCCGCGCGCACACAAGCCATCGAGAGCAGCGCCGTCGTTTACCATTTGTACGTGCGGCAGGTAGCCCGGCCGCAAATGGTTAGCGATGCGATGACGCTGCTCTCTGACGACCGCTTGTTCCCGGCTGAACCGACACAGCGCGCGATTGCGCGGCGGCTCTATGGCGAGATTCGCAGTCTTCCCCTGCTGAGCCCGCATGGTCACACCCAGGCCCAATGGTTCGCGCGAAACGAGCCGTTTCCCGATCCGGCGAAGCTGTTTGTGCAGCCCGACCACTACGTCTTCAGGTTGCTTTACAGCCAGGGTGTCTCCCTCGAAGATTTGGAGATCGGCGTCGAAACGCTGAAAGATCCGCGCAAAGTGTGGCGCATCTTCGCGGAGCACTACTACCTGTTTCGCGGTACGCCCACGCGCATGTGGCTCGATTATGCGTTCCAGGAGCTCTTCGGTCTGGAGGAGCGGCTCTCGTGTGCGACCGCCGATCGCTATTACGACAAGATTGCCGAGCGGCTCGAGACACCGGAATTCCGGCCGCGCGCGCTCTACGAGCGTTTCAACCTGGAAGTGCTCGCGACCACGGACTCGGCGCTCGATTCGCTGGACGATCATTTGGCGATTCGGAAATCAGGCTGGAAGCCACATGGTGCGGACGCGCAAGTAATTCCGACGCTGCGGCCGGATGCCGTAGTCGATCCCGACTTTCTGGGCTTTCACGACAACGTGGCGAAGCTGGGCGAGATGACCGGCGAGGACACGCACCACTGGGGCGGGTACCTCGAGGCCCTGCGGTGGACCCGCCAGCGCTTTAAAGTGCTGGGCTGCACCGCGACCGATCATGGGCATCCCACCACGCAAACGGCGCACCTGGACCGCACGGCCGCTTCGCACCTGTTCGAGGAAGTGCTGAGCGGCCACGCAGACGCATCGCGGCGGGAGCTGTTTCGCGCCCAGATGCTGACGGAAATGGCGCGGATGAGCATTGACGATGGGTTGGTGATGCAGATTCATCCCGGCGCGTTCCGCAACCACAACCTCCAGGTCTATGAGCGATACGGGCGCGACGTGGGCGCGGATATTCCGACGCCGACGGATTACGTGCACGCGCTGCGGCCGCTGCTGGATGCGTTTGGGAATGAGAAGAACTTGACGATCATTCTTTTCACCCTGGATGAAACGGCGTACAGCCGCGAGCTGGCGCCGCTGGCAGGCCATTATCCCTGTCTGCGGCTGGGGCCGCCATGGTGGTTTTACGACAGCCCGGAAGGCATGCTGCGCTTTCGCGAGCTGGTCACCGAAACGGCCGGCTTCTACAACACGGTGGGGTTTAACGATGACACGCGGGCCTTTCTTTCGATTCCAGCGCGGCACGACGTAGCCCGCCGCATGGACTGCGTGTGGCTCGCGCGGCTGGTTGCGGAGCATCGTCTGGACGAGGATGAAGCGGCGGAACTGGCGCGCGACTTGGCCTACAACCTGGTGCGCAGCGCGTATCGCCTGTAGATGGCTTCGGATTCCGCGAGCGGCATGAAAAACGTGGCCAACACGACGGATGTGCCGGTGGAAGAGACCGGTCGCGTCCGCCTCGGACACGTGCGCTGGACGATCTGCGCGATGTTGTTTTTCGCCACCTCGATCAACTACATGGATCGCCAGGTGATTGCGATCCTGAAACCCACGCTGCAGCACTCCATCGGCATGACGGAGGTGAACTACGGCTACATCGTGTTTGCCTTTCAGCTGGCCTACGCAATCGGCGTGATCTTTGCGGGTTGGCTGATCGATCGTCTCGGCACGCGGCTGGGGTACTGCCTGTTCATGGGCGCATGGAGCCTGTCGGCGATGGGACATGCGCTGGCGAATAGCGCCTTTGAATTTGGCATTGCGCGGTTCTGCCTGGGGCTGGGCGAGTCCGGGAATTTTCCCGCCGCCATCAAGACGATAGCGGAGTGGTTTCCGCAGCGGGAACGCTCGCTGGCGACAGGGATCTTCAATTCCGGCGCGAATGTGGGCGCAGTCCTGGCTCCCCTGATTGTGCCGTGGGTAGCGCTGCACTATAGCTGGCGCGCAGCGTTTCTCATTACCGGCTTCTTCAGCATGCTGTGGATCGCGTGGTGGTACCGGAACTACCGCAAGCCGGCGGACCATCCCACGCTCACCGGCGAGGAACTGCGGCACATCTATGAGGAAGCCGCGGCGCAGATGGGACCGAAGGTGAAATGGCTGCGCCTGCTGGGCTACCGGCAGACGTGGGCCTTCGCGGTGGGGAAGTTCCTGACGGATCCGATCTGGTGGTTCTTCCTGTTCTGGCTGCCCTCGTACTTCAGCAGCCGCTTCCATCTCAACCTTGCCCACCTGGGCTTGCCTCTCATCGTGATTTATACGGCGTCGTCTTTAGGCAGCATCGGCGGAGGCTGGCTGCCCGCGCCGTTTCGCCGCGCCGGCCTTTCGCCGGAGGGTGCGCGTCTGGCAGCCATGCTGGTGTGCGCGTGCGCCGTGGTGCCCATCTTTACCGCTGGCTATCTGCATTCGGAGTGGGTGGCCATCGGCCTGCTGAGCCTGGCGACCGCGGCGCATCAGGGATGGTCGGCGAACATCTTTACCACCGTCTCCGATATGTTTCCCAGGACCGCAGTGGGCTCGGTGGTGGGTGTGGGTACTTGCGCCGGTTCGCTGGGCGGCATGTTGCTGGCCGCAAGCGCGGGCTGGATTTTGCAAATCACGCACAGCTATGTGAGCCTCTTCATTCTGGCCTCGAGCGTGTATCTGCTGGCGCTGCTGATCATCGTGACGCTGGCTCCGGGGCTGCGCAAAACGGAGTTCGCCGCATGAGCCTGCTGCTGGCCAAAGCCTACGCGCAGACTGAGATCGCGCCGTCGGAGCTGCGGACGCTGCTGTTCGAAACTCTCGACCGGCTCGGCCCGCGCAAACGGGTGCTGGTCGTTCCCCCGGATATTACGCGGCTGCACTCGCAGGCCGGCGACATCACGCGGCTGGCATGGGAGTACTACGGCGATGCGCTGCAAGCCGTGCTGCCGGCGCTCGGGACCCATGCGCCCATGTCGGCGCAGCAGCTCACCCGCATGTTTGGGGATTTGCCGCAGTCACTGGTACAGATTCACAACTGGCGCACCGACGTGGAGACGCTGGGCGAAGTGCCCGCGGCTTTCATTGAGGAGCAGTCGGAAGGCAAACTGCACTTCCCGTGGCCGGCGCAGGTGAACCGGATGATCGTGCGCGGGGACTTCGATCTGATCCTCTCCGTCGGCCAGGTGGTCCCGCACGAAGTCATCGGGATGGCGAATTACAACAAGAACATCCTGATCGGGACGGGCGGGCGCGAGAGCATCAATCGCAGCCACTATCTCGGTGCGGTCTACGGCCTGGAACGCATCATGGGGCGGGCGGACAATCCCGTCCGCCGCGTGCTGAACCATGCGGCGGAGCGGTTCCTGGCCAACCTGCCGATTGTCTACGTCCAGACGGTGGTGGGGCGCGCGACGAGCGGGGAACTGGCGCTGCGCGGGCTGTTCATCGGCGATGACGCGGAGTGCTTCGAGCGCGCAGCCGCCCTGAGCCTGCAGGTCAATTTCGAGATGTTAGACCAGCCTCTGCGCAAGGTCGTGGTGTATCTCGATCCGCATGAATTTCACAGCACCTGGCTCGGGAACAAGGCGGTCTATCGCACGCGCATGGCGATGGCCGACGGCGCCGATCTGATCATCCTGGCTCCGGCGGTGAAGGAATTTGGCGAGGATCGCGGAATCGATGCGATGATCCGCAAGTACGGCTATCGCGGGGCGGACGCGATCGTAGTCGCCGTCGCGCAGAACGCCGGTCTCGCAGCGGAACTGGGCGCCGCCGCGCATCTCATTCACGGATCGTCAGAGGGGCGGTTCCGCATCACCTGGTGCCCGGGGCATTTAACGCGCGAGGAGATCGAGAACGTCGGCTTCACGTACGGCGATCTGAACCAGATGCTGCGCCGGTACGATCCAGCGAAGTTGGCGAGCGGGTTCAACACGGTCGATGGGGAAGAGATTTTCTTTATCGCGAATCCTGGGCTCGGGCTCTGGGCATTCCGCGAACGCTTTGCAATCTGAAGGAGAGGTCGATGAGCACCGGACTCGAGCTCGGCAAGTATTCCATCGGCGTGGGCGACCGTTTCGCGCACCAGGCAAAGGCGCAGCTCCGGGCATGCGTCCTGGCCGCGGAAGCCGGAGTCGAGGTCATTCCGGTGTGGAACAAATCGAATCGGGAACACAACATCATCGGCTCAGAACCGTCGTCCGCGCGAACCGCGGCCGATGCAGCGGTGCGCGCCCTGGGCTGGACGAAGCCATATTACTGCGACGCCGACCACATCAATCTGACGACCGTCGAGCGATTCCTCGCGCCGTGCGATTTCTACACCATCGACGTCGCGGACGCCATCGGCAAGCGGGCGGCCGACGCTTCGATTGACGCCTTCGTGCGGCGCAGATCCGCACTGATCGGCTGCATTCGACTCGAAGGCGTCGAGGGCGAGCTGGCGATCAGCCAGGAAATGCTGCGCGCCACGGCGTCGAAATTCCTCTTTGCCGTCGAGCAGGCCGGCGAGGTGTACCGAAAGATCGAAGCGGCGAAGGGCGCGGGCAACTTCATCACCGAAGTTTCCATGGACGAGACCGACGCCGCACAGACTCCGGCGGAGTTGCTCATCATCCTCGCCGCACTCGCGGATGAAGGCGTGCCGGTGCAGACCATCGCTCCGAAGTTCACCGGGCGCTTCAACAAGGGCGTCGATTACGTGGGCGACCGGGCGCAGTTCCGGCGCGTGATGCAGCTGGATGTGGCCGCGATTGCCCGCGCAGTGCAGAATTTCGGGCTGCCGAAGAACCTGAAGCTCAGCGTTCACTCCGGCAGCGACAAGTTCTCGATTTACGCGGCCATTCACGAGACGACGCAGCATGCAGGAGTGCATTTGAAGACGGCGGGCACTACGTGGCTTGAGGAAGTGATCGGCCTGGCCGAGGCCGGCAGCGATGGACTGGCGCTCGCGAAAGAGATGTATGCCGAGGCGTACGCGCATCGCGAAGAACTCTGCGCGCCCTACGCCACGGTCATTGACATCGACCCCGCGCGGCTGCCCGCGCCGGAGCCTTTGGCTGCGTGGAGCTCGGAGCAGTACACATCCGCACTGCGCCACCATCCGCAGTCGTCCGCGTACAACAGCAGCTTCCGCCAGTTGCTGCATGTGGGATTCAAGATCGCAGCGAAGATGGGGCGGCGCTATCTGGAGTTACTCGAGGAATATGAAACCGTGATTGCGAAAAATGTGACGGAAAACCTTTTTGAGCGGCATATCGCCCCAGTGTTTCTGGGCAAACCAGCGCCGGCGGCCATGGCCGAACCTGCGGGGGCGCAATGACACTGGCGGCGCTGGAACTAACAGGGAAGACGGCGGTCGTCATCGGCGGCACGTCTGGGATTGGGCGCGCCATCAGTCTTGGACTGGCCGATGCCGGCGCAGATGTTGTGGCCTCGGCGCGTCGACAGCAGCAGGTAGAGGAGACGGCGGCAGAGATCGAGGCACGCGGGCGGCACACGCTGCGGCAGGCATGTGACATGCAGGATCGCAGTTCGCTGGAGCGGCTGCTGGCATCGACCGTGGAGCGCTTCGGCAAAGCGGAAATCCTCGTGAACTGCGCGGGCAAGATCAAGCGTGCGCCAACGCTGACGTTTCCGGAAGAGGAATGGCGCGATATTCTCGACACCAATCTGACCGGGACGCTCCGTGCCTGCCAGGTCTTCGGCGCGCACATGCTCGAGCGTGGCTACGGACGCATTATCAACATCGCTTCGCTCAATAGCTTTGTCGCGCTCAGCGAAGTGGCGGCCTACGCCGCCAGTAAAGCGGCCGTGGCATCGCTCACGCGCTCGCTGGCGGTGGAGTGGTCGAAGCAAGGTGTGGTGGTGAATGCCATCGCGCCTGGTGTCTTCCGCACCGCGCTCAATACCGATCTGCTCGACAACACGCCGCGCGGTAAGGAGCTGTTGATGCGCACCCCCATGGGCCGGTTCGGCAAGACCGAAGAGGTGGTCGGCGCGGCGGTGTATCTCGCCTCGGACGCGGCCTCATTCGTCACCGGACAGGTGCTGGTGGTCGACGGCGGATTCCTGGCGAGCGGCGTGAATCAATAAAAGCAGGGGATAGGGTACAGGGTTTAGGGAATAGAGATATCTGAGGTCGGGAGCAAGCGGCCATCGAAGAGGCTTCATGATCGATCCCCTATCCCCTATCCGCTTGTCTTTGTCATACTGATAACAGGGCCGCCTTCTCATGCGCTCCCTGAATACTATCCCATGCCCCTCAACAACACCATTGCCGTAGCCATGTCCGGAGGCGTCGACTCGTCGACCGTCGCGGCCATGTTGCGCGCCGAGGGCTATGAGCTGGTGGGGCTGACCCTGCAGCTGTGGAACCAGCGCCGCCTTGCAGGCAAAGAGGGCATGCCGGAGCAGGTGATCGGCCGCTGCTGCTCGCTCGACGACGTCTACGACGCGAGGCGCGTCGCCGAGGCGCTCGACATCCCCTACTACGTGGTGAACGAAGAGGAGCGGTTCGAGCAGGACGTGGTGCGGCCGTTTGTGCGCGAGTATCTCAATGGGCGGACGCCGATTCCGTGCTCGCTGTGCAACAACCATCTCAAGTTCGATCAGCTGCTGGTGCGGGCGCGCCAGATTGGCGCCGACCGCATCGCCACGGGGCACTACGCGCGCAACGAGTACGATCCGGCGCGAGGCCGTTGGATTCTCAGCCGTCCTGTGGATCAGGCGAAGGACCAGACCTACTTCCTCTTCGGCCTCACCCAGGAGCAGTTGTCGCGCACGCTGTTTCCGCTGGGCGGCTACTTGAAGCCGGAGGTGCGCGCGCTTGCCGCGCAGTACGGACTGGCCATCGCCGTGAAGCCCGATTCGCAGGAGATCTGCTTCATCCCAGGCGGCGACTACAAGAAGTTCATCGGCGCGTACCTGGCGGAACAGGGCGTGGAGATCCCGGACACCGCTGGCGAACTCGTTTCGAGCGCGGGCGAGGCGATCGGGCAGCACGCCGGCATTCACAACTTCACCATTGGCCAGCGCAAGGGCCTCGGGCTCGCGTCACCCGATCCCCTCTACGTGATCCAGATCGACCAGGCCTCGCACCGCGTCACGGTTGGCTCCGACGCCGAAGCGACCACGCGCACCCTGCGTGCGCGCGACCTGAACTGGATTTCCATCCCCGACCTGCGCTTCGAGATGCGCCTCCGCGTGAAGATCCGCCATCGTCACGAGCCCGCCTGGGCGACGATCCGCAACGCCGAACCCGCCACAGTGGAGGCCATCTTCGATGAGCCGCAGCGCGCGGTCACTCCCGGCCAGGCCGCTGTCTTCTACGACGGCGACGAAGTCGCAGGCGGTGGCTGGATCGTGTAACGCAGGAAATCGACGTTGGCGCAGTGCACTCCTCGTCGATTCAGTTCGAGTTCTACACCCTACACCCTATCCGCTGCACCCTCTCGTTCACTTCAACTCGTTCACCAGAGCTTGCAGCGGCTGGAGCACCGTGAAGCGCGTGAGCGCAACCGGTTGCGCCGCGTCGTCCAGAATCGCCAGCTTCTGCTCCTTCCATCCCGCCGGAGCCGGCACGCCCGAGCTGAGATACGCGACCGCCTGCGCCCCAATCGCGCCCATCTCGGCGAGTTGCTCCGCGCGCGGAAGGTTCTCCGCGAGCAGCGGAGAGCCGGTCAGCAGCTGCATCAGTTCCGCCTGCGCCTCGATCCACGAGCGGAACATGCCGGTGAGGGCAGCCTCCTGGTCGGGCCGGCCACCGGGATCTTGCAGATAAGTGCTCACCAGCTCTTCAAAATTGTGGCGCGACGGCGGATCCGGAGGAAGCGCATCGACGAGGCGATCGTGCGGCGAAAGCGTGGTCACGCCGTTGTGCTCCGACCAACTCGCGCGGGTGTCGAAGTTAACTGGCTGCAGAACGGCGGCGAGCTCGCGCAGCGAATCGATCTGCGGCGTTCCGGCGAGCGCCCGCAGGCTGGCGTACTCCTGCGAAATCTGCGTGAGGCCGAGCTGTTCGATTCGCAGCGACTCGACCCACAGCCGGCGGTACATATCGTCAACATTGTCAACCGAGCGTGGCGACCACAACCGCTCAGCAATGGCGGCGGTGCGCGGCCAGATGCGCGCATCGATCACCTGCGGATCGATGTACTCGCTCCACATGCAGGCTTCGCCGCCCAGGATGAGCGACGCTTGTTCCGGAGTCAGATCGCTGTTCGCGGGCACAGGATCCACGCGGTAGTGATCGGCCGCCGAATCCATGTGATCGAGGTAGTAACCGGCTGACAAAATGCCCTGGTAACCCTGCTTCGCGCCCGCAGCCAGCGAGTCGAATCCGCGCCACGACTGCACGACGATGTCCTTGGGCAGTTCGGGTGTGAGAATCTCGTCCCAGCCGATCATCTTCTTGTCGTGCTTTTTGAGAATCGGCAGCAGTTGCTGGTTGAAATACGCCTGCAGCGCCGCGGTGTCCTTCAGGTTATGCGCCTGCATGAACTTCTGAATCGCGGCGTTCTGCTTCCACTCCCTGCCGTTGTTCTCATCGCCGCCGATGTGCAGATAGGGATCGGGGAAAATCGTGGCCATCTCCCCGATAAATTTGTCGAGGAATTTGTACGTGCTCTTCTTTGTTGGGTCCATCGTCGCGTTGTAATCCGCAAACGCGTGACCCACCGTGAACGGCCCGGGAGCGCTGGCGAGTTCCGGATAGCCAGCCATCCAGGAAGTGCTGTGCGCCGGCATATCGAATTCGGGAACCACGCGGATGCCGAGGCCGCGCGCGTAGGCGACGATTTCGCGAGCCTGGTCCTGCGTGTAGTAGAGGCCATCCGAGCCTTCGCCTGTGAGCTTCGGGAAAACCTTGCTCTCCATGCGAAAACCCTGGTCGTCGCTCAGATGCCAGTGAAAGACGTTCATCTTGACGGCGGCCATGGCGTCGAGCGTGCGCTCAATGGCGCCCACCGGCTCAAAGTGGCGGGAGCAGTCGATCATGAGCCCGCGCCAGCGGAAGCGCGGCGAATCCTGGATGGAGACAGCGGGCAGCCAAAAGCCCTGCTGGTCCGACTGCACAAGCTGCAGCAGCGTTTCCAGCCCGCGCATGGCGCCGACGTCGGTGGCGGCGTGGAGGTGCGCGCCCTGCGGCGTGATTTCTAACGAGTACGATTCGTCCTCATCGACACTCTGGATCGCTTCGCCCGCGCCCTCGACAGAAATGATCAGCGCCCCCGTGCCGCCCGCTGGCGCATTCTGAATCATGACGGCGGTTTGGAAGGTGAGCCGGTGCATCGCCCACGCGATGGCGTTGTCGAGACGGTCGTCGTGAAATTTGTCCGCTCTGACGGAAAAGCCGGGCGTGATCGCGAGCCGCCCCGCTCTGACGCTGAGCTGCGCCGGCTGCGGCATCAGCGTATTCACAAATCCCGTTTCCGCCGGCGGAGCTGTCTGCGATGCTGTCGCGCCGCTGACCATGGTTGCCGCCATCATCACGAATCCCACTGCCTTTGCTGATCCGTTCACGTGTCCTCTGCCTCTCTTCGTGGTCCGCGAACCAGATTACGCAAAGGGACGGCATGACGCCAGCGGCTGAGGGGCTAAGCCTGCCGTTTGAACGGCGGGAAGGCGCGATCTGCTATTTTGATTTTTCGTAACAGGAGAAGGATTTACATGAGAATTCCTCTCGGTTTATTCATCGTTGCGGGAGCCCTCGCTACCTCGCCTGTACTGGCGC
Source organism: Acidobacteriaceae bacterium (assembly GCA_036521315.1). Classification (GTDB taxonomy): domain Bacteria; phylum Acidobacteriota; class Terriglobia; order Terriglobales; family Acidobacteriaceae; genus Palsa-343. The sequence continues at coordinate 51,078 of DATDHZ010000086.1, read as the reverse complement.
AGACCGCCGCGGCGTGGCCGCAGCCCGATCAGGCAACCAAAGATCTGGCGCTCGGCATTTATCGCCAGCTCATCGACATCAACACGACCGACTCCGTGGGCAGCGTCACGGCAGCATCGAAGGCCATGCAGGAGCGATTTCTCGCGGCGGGATGGCCAGCCGCGGATATCTTTCTCGGCGGTCCTAACGACCGCAAAGAGAACCTGGTGGTGCGGTACCGCGGCACGGACTCAGGTAAGGCGGCTGCGCATCGTCCGATTCTCTTTATCGGGCACCTCGATGTGGTGGAGGCGCGGCGCGAAGACTGGAGCACCGATCCCTTCCAGTTCCTCCAGAAAGACGGCTACTACTATGGACGCGGCACGCAGGATATGAAGGACGGCGACGCGATGCTGGTGACGACCTTCCTGCGTCTGCGCAAGGAGGGCTTCCAGCCAGACCGCGACCTGATTCTCGCTCTCACCGCCGACGAGGAGGGAGGGAAATCGAACGGGGTCGAGTGGCTGCTGAAGAACCACCCTGAGCTGATGAAAGCCGCGTATGCGTTCAATCCCGATGGCGGGGGCGTGGAATTGAATCACGGCAAACCGGTGATCGCCGAAGTGGACGCCACCGAGAAGCTCTATGCGGACTTTCAGCTCATCACGACGAATCCCGGCGGCCACAGCTCGCTGCCGGTACCCGACAACGCGATTTACCACTTGGCCGACGCGCTCGAGCGCCTGCAGCACTACACCTTTCCGTTCGAGCTGAATGCCGTCACGCATGCGTACTTCGAGAAGCTCAGCACGCTGGAGCGCGGACAAACGGCTGCGGACATGAAAGCGATGCTGGCGACGCCTCCGGACGAGGCGGCGATTGCGCGCATCGCGGCCGAGCCGGAATGGAACGCGTCGATCCGGACCACTTGCGTGGCAACGCGCCTGCTCGCCGGGCACGCGAACAATGCGCTGCCCGCGATGGCACAAGCCAACGTAAATTGCCGCATTCTCCCCGGGCATTCGCGCGAAGAGGTCCGCCAGGTGCTGATCCGCGTGGTCGCCGATCCGAAGATCACCGTGAACTACGTCGACGATGCCGGCGGAATCCACCCCACCGCTCCCGACGCGAAGGCTCTGCCGCCGGTTGCGCTCCAACCGGAGGTGATGGACCCGTTGGAAAAGCTGGTCGCCCTCTATTGGCCGAACACGCCCATCATTGCTGACATGGCTGACGGCGCATCCGACAGCATCTACACGAACGCCGCGGGCATTCCCACCTACAACTGGTCGGCGGTGGAGCTGGAACCAAGCGACATTCGGGCGCACGGCGTCGATGAGCGCCTGCCGGTGGAGTCGTTCTGGAAGGGTGTGCAGTTCTGGCCGCAGTATCTGCGCATGCTCACGGGCGGCGGATCGCAGACGCAGCCCTGAGCCGTCAGCGGCTCAGTGAGAGTGCGACGCCTCGATGGGTTGCGTCACGATGCTTACGTGGGTGATGCCGGCGGAGGTGACGGCGTCCATCAGGGTCGCAAACACGCCGAAGGACACGCTCTGGTCGGCGCGCAAATAGATCACCTGATCCGTATTGCTGCTGCTCATCTGCTGCAGGAGGGTGGGCAGCTCGTTCAGGTTGACTGGCTTGTCGTTCAGAAAAACTTGCTGATCTTTGTCGATGGTGAGCACCGTGCGCTGCTGGGTGATTTCGCGCACGGTCTTCGTCTTCGGCACGTTGACCTGAATGCCGGACTGCAGAACTGGGGCGGTCAGCATGAAGATCACGAGCAGCACCAGGACCACGTCCACCAGCGGCGTGATGTTGATCTCCGCCAGCGCGGTTTGGGTGTGGCCGCCCCTACTTGTGAACGCCACGCATGTCTCCTGGGTCCTGATTCGGTCCGAGAGCGGCTTCTTCCATGCTGTTGAGCAGTTCGCGCGCAAAGTCGTCCATACGGGCGGCAAAATCGCGGCAGCTGGCGGTGAACTGGTTGTACGCGATGACGGCGGGGATGGCGACCAGCAGGCCGGCCGCGGTCGTGATCAGCGCTTCTGCCACGCCAGGACCCACAGCGCGCAGGGTCGCGGTTCCCTCGGTACCCAGTCCGACAAAGGCCTTCACAATGCCCATCACGGTGCCAAAGAGGCCTACGAAGGGCGAAATGGATCCGATCGAGGCCAGCCACGTCAGGCGCTGCTCCATCGCAGTCAGCGATTCGCTGGCTGCCGTTTGCGCGGCTCGCTCCAGCGCCGTAATGTTCTTTGGGGGCCCGTAGCCGCCGGTCTGCCGCCGGTAAGTCTCATAGACCTCATCGAAGACATTGACCAGCGGGCTGGGCTTGAACTGCTCGCTCACCGTGGCAATTTCCTGCAGGCGGCTGGCTTTGCGAAAGGCCCGCAGAAAGCGGCGGCTTTGCGCGCGCGCACGCCGAAACGCGCCCCATTTGCCCAAAATGATGGCCCAGGAGAAAAGGCTGCCGAGCAGCAACGCCGCCAGCACCGCGAGGGCAACGGGTCCGCTGTTGCGGAGCATGACCAGAAGGTCACTGCCATTGTTTGCTGTCGGTGGGGCGGACGCGTCTACGTCCTGGAAGAAGAGAAAAGCTGTGACGAGAATGAAATGTATCATCGCCTGATTATCACGTTACCAGAAGCAGGAACCCGGCGCAGGGTTGCATGACTCGGGAGGGGCAGGCAAAAAGGCGCGCCGGAACGCGCCCGCCCCGCCCGCTTCAAATCTGGATGCGCGAGAAGAGCCAGGCGCTGGTTCCGAGAAAGATGCAGGCCAGCACGCCCAGGATTCCCACATCCAGGGCGAAATTGAACTGCCAGGCGAAAGGGAATTGCCAGTTGCCGATCATCACGCCGCGCAGGCCATCGATGCCGTAGGTGAGCGGGTCGGCGTGGGTGAGCACGGTCATTACGCGGCCCAGATCCCTGAGCGGGTAGAGAGCGCCCGACAGAAAGAAGATGGGCAGGACCAGGAAGTTCATGATCATCTGGAAACCCTGCATATCCTTGACGGTCGAGCCCAGCGACGCGCCCAAAGCCGCGAACACCAGGGCGATCATGGCGACGAAAAGCGGAGCTACACACAGGCCCAGCCAGTTGTGCACGGCCGGCGTTCCCGCCGCATGCGCGAATACAGGGCGAAAGCCGGCGATCAGGCAGACCGCCAGCATCAGGAAGCCCTGGATCATCGCAACCGTGGCTCCCCCCAGCGTGCGGCCCAGGATGATCTGAATGCGCGGCACAGGAGCGACCAGGGTTTCCTTCAGGAAGCCAAACTGCCGGTCCCAAAGCATCGCCATGCCTGAAAAGATGGAGCTAAACAGCACCGTCATGCCGATGACGCCCGGCGCCATGAACTGAATGTAATTGCCCGCACCGGCTTTGGCGAAGACCGGACCGAAGCCAAAACCCAGCGCCAGCAAATAGAGCGTCGGCTGGCCGAGCGAGACGATGATTTGCGCTTTCGAGCGGAAGTACCGCTTCAGTTCGCGCAGCCACATGATGTAAATCGCGCCCATCCTGCCTCCTCAGCGGCGAATCCCTCAATCGTTTCCCGTTCCGGTCTCAGCCGTGATCGGCCGCGTTTTTGCTGCGCCCTGAGCTCTGGGTCCTGCGGCCTGTCCTCACCGCCGCTGCCACATCTGTGCGAAGCGGCGCAGATTGTCGGCCGAATTGGCCCCTTCGTCGCGCAACTCGGTCCCGGTGAGCGCGAGAAACGCGCCTTCCAGCGAATCGGTGTTCGTGCGGGCCTTCAGTTCGGCCGAAGTGCCGATCGCGACGATGGCGCCATGGTCCATGACGGCGATCCGGTGCGCCACGCGGTCGGCCTCGTCCATGTACTGCGTCGTCAGGAAGACCGTCGTCTTCTCCTGCGTGTTCAGGTTCTTCACGTGCGTCCAGAGCTGGTTGCGGCTCTGCGGATCGAGCCCCAGCGTCGGCTCGTCGAGAAACAGGATCTTCGGCGTGTGCAGGAAGCCGCGCGCAATCTCCAGCCGTCGCTTCATGCCGCCGGAGAACGTCTTCACCATGTCATTCCGCCGCTCCCACAGCTCGAAGAGCTTGAGCAGCCGTTCGATCCGCTCGGCGCGCACCTTATGCGGCACGTGATACAGGATGCCGTGCAGCTCCATGTTCTCGTACGCGGTCTGCTCGCTGTCGAGGCTGGGATCCTGAAAGACAATCCCGAAGCGCTGCCGCGCCTCCCGCTGCTTCACCCATGGGTCAAAGCCGTCCAGATGGATGCGTCCGGCGGTGGGACGCAGCAGCGTGGTCAGCATCTTGATGGTGGTCGTCTTGCCTGCGCCGTTGGGTCCGAGAAAGGCAAAAATCTCCCCCGCGTCCACCTGGAAGGAGATGTCCTTGACGGCCGTGAACTGGTCGAAGGTTTTGGTCAGGTTTTCCACCTGGATCACGGGATCCTCCGGGAACGATTACGGATGGGGACAGTTGAACTAGTTTGCCAGAAAGAGAACTGCCCGGCTAGCGCCCCCCAATCATCCTGGCAGAGACGGGGTGATGGGCTATTTGTGCTGCTTCAGCGAAGTGGACCAGACCACCTTGTCGCCGGCCTGAATATCGATGAACATCGTGCCTTGTTCGCCTTGATTCAGCTCCGGGCCTTTGACCGCCGCGCTGTGCCCGGCTGCGTCGGTGAAATCCACTTCGACTTTGTCGTCGCTCAGAATGTGGAAACGGTAGTGAAAGGTCGAGTGTGGCGCGATACTTTGTATCCCGAAGCTCCCGCCGGGGTAATTCACCTCGACCAGATTGACCGGAGTGTCTTCATCGTTGACGATCGTCGCCTGCACCCAGGGCGACTGGCAGCCCTGCAGGAAGGGAAGCGCTGCAGCCGCGCAGAGACCACCCAAAAGCATCCAGACTCGCTTCATCGATTGCAAAGGTCAGACTACCATCAGCGCCGGACGCGCCCGCCTGCGCGCTTCGCCGCCTCTCTCCACGGCATCATCACCGTATAGCTGGGAACAGCCGTGGCATTGGATTTCGCAGCGGCGAGCAGGCGGCGCCGCACCAGCCACCGCACGGCTGCCTGGGCCGCGCTTTTCGAGACGCCCACCGACTCCGCGAGCTCGTGGAAACTCACGCGCACCGCCTCTCCGCGGCGCGCCTGTTCCGCCGCCAGCCACAGATAGACCAGAAAACTGACAGGACGGCGGTCGTGGCCTGCCATGTCGCGCATCAGCGTGTCGGTAACGTAGTCGTCGATCCAGGGCATCTATACCAACCAATGCTATAGCAGGGAATAGACGATTGCGCCGAAAAAAACGAATGCGTATGCTCCCTGAATCGAGGAGCCCCACGATGATTCGAGGCATCAAGTTTGTCGGCGTACCGGTGAGCGATCAGGACGCCGCTCTCAGGTTCTGGACCGAAGCCATCGGCATGAAGGTCATGACCGATCAGCCATTCGATGACACGCAGCGATGGATCGAAGTGAAGCTGCCCGGCGCGGACACCGGACTCGCCCTCTTCACTCCGCCGGGCCAGGAGAATCGGATCGGCCAGTTCCAGTCCATTTCGTTCTGGTGCGACGACGTCTTCGCCACGGCGGATGGGATGAAGAAGAAGGGCGTGGTCTTCGCCCAGGATCCAAAGAAAGAGCAGTGGGGGACATCGGCGATCTTTAAAGATCCAGACGGCAATATGTATGTGCTGGGATCGCGGTAGTCGCTGTCTCGGTTTCCCCGGCTCCCCGCCTCAAAACCTAGAGCAGTGGCTTCCGCTCCAGTGCGCGAGCCGTCAGCACCACGCCCGTTTCCCGAGTGTGCAGCGTGATGGGGAAGGCCAGCACGTTCCACACCCAGCGGTCGCCCTTGCTGGGCAGGTTGAGCACGCCGCGATAGGTACGGTCGATGTAAGTCTCGCGAGTATCGGCAACGGTGCGCAGAATGTCGGCCCAATCGGACACCAGTTCGGGCATTTCCTCGAACATGTTCCGGCCGGGGAACCAGTCCCGCGGCTTCTCCAGCACCCGCGCGCAGGTCTCGTTCACGTAATGCCAGGTGCCCTCGCCATCCAGGATCTCGAGCACGACATCGTCGCCCATGGCCATGTTGATGCGCGAGTAGAAGAAGTCACGGGCATCCACTACGACCGGCTTGCCCCGGCGCTTGGCTTCAAACGAGCGCAGCGCCGTCACCAGGTCGTCGATCGAGCTGTAGCCCTTCAGCAGATGCATGTCTTCCACCCCGCCGAAGCGGCGCTCCAGCGTCGCGGACAGGATGATGATCGGCACCTGGGGACGGCGCGCGCGGAGATCGGCGGCGACGTCGGTGCCGAATTTGCCCGCACCCAGATGGTAGTCGAGCACGGCGATATCGATGTCGTCGAGCAGCCGCTCGGCTTCTTCAATCGTGCTGGCCGTCTCTGTCACGTAACCATACTTGCGCAGAATCGTCGAGCGCAGCAACAGGTTATCCGGGTGATCGTCGAGCAGGAGCACACGAATCGGCTCGACCGGAGCGGGTGGAACGAGGGTGAGGGAGGATTCCTGATCGTTCGTTGCCATGAGACCTTGATTGGATGCGAATTCCGGGCCGATTGCTGCCGCGGACGGCAGATGCGGCGATGTCCCTACTTTAACTCTTCGCGTTTCCCTCTGCGCTGCAACTGCTTCACCAGCTCAGGGAACCGGCTGAACAGCGCCGTTGCTCGCAGCCACTGCTTGTGATCGAAGGCTGGCGATCCGGCCAGCATCGAACCGTCAGGAATGTCGCCATGCAGGCCCGCCTGCGCGATAGCCACGACGCCATCGCCGATCCTGCAGTGGCCGGCAACCCCCACCTGTCCGGCGAGAATGACGTTTTTCCCCACGTGCGTGGACCCGGCGAGCCCAACCTGCGCGCAAAGCAGCGTGTTGTCGTCGACAGACGAGCCGTGGCCGACCTGCACCAGATTGTCGATCTTGACGCCGTCGCCGATGACCGTAGCGCCGACGCTGGCGCGGTCGATGCTGGAATTGGCCTGCACTTCGACGCGATCGCCCAGAACGGCCGGTCCGGATTGAGGAATTTTGTGCCAGCGTCCGTCCTCGTCCTTCGCAAAACCGAAGCCGTCCGTTCCGACGACCGCGCCATTCTGCAGCAGGACGTCGTGGCCGAGCCGGCAATGCTCGCGCACAACGGCATGGGCGTGCGCAAAGAAGCGATCGCCAATGCGCGCGCCGGGGTAAATCACTACATGCGCCAGGATCACGGCGTCCTCGCCTATGATCGCGTTTTCGCCGATCACGGCATAGGGTCCGACATGGGCGCGGGCGCCGACCTTTGCCGTCGTATGAATCGCTGCCGTGGGATGAATGCCCGGCGGCCAGACAGGCGCCTGATAAAAAATTTCGACCGCCCGTGCGAAGCCCAGGTAAGGGTTTTTCAGCCGCAGGGTGGCCGCGGAAACATCCGGGAAATCCGGCGCGACCAAAATGGCCGAAGCGCTCGTGGTGCGCGCCAGCGCCGCATACTTTGGATTGGCGACAAAAGTAACCTGGCCGGGACCGGCCTCTTCGATGCCCGCCACCCCTGTGATTTCCAAATTGGGGTCGCCGCGCAGTTCCGCCTGCAGCACGCGGGCTAATTCGGCTGATCGCATGGGATGATTGTAAATCGCCGATCCAAAGGGGTTGAACCGGTCCTGCTCACGCGCAGGGTTTTGCAAACGTCCAAGCCTATGGCATCATCAGTAATAGCGCAACGTTGACCTCCGTTCATTCCATTCCAGCGCAAGCGAATATGCTTCCGATCCCACGTCATCGCCGGGGCCTGCACGTGTTGGCCTTTGCACTGGTGCTGCTGGGAATATGTGTCTTTGCGTGGGGCCTCCGCTACAAGCTGTCGCTCTACGATGCGCCCCACGCTATCGGTCGCCACATGCCCGAGGCGAAGCTGTTGACGGGCAAAGAGCGCAGCGCGGTCCCGGTTATCGACCTGCGCCGCGCGTCCAGCCCCGATCGGTCGCTGGCGCTCACCGGCCTGACGCTGGTCTCCTTTGTACTGACGGGCGCAAAGCTGTTCCCCGGCTTTTCGGCCCGGATGCTGCCACTGCACGCTTCCGTGATTACGCCCGCGCGCGCGTCGCTGCAAGTGCATTGCCCGCGACCTCCTCCTTGCCTCCGCTGGTTCTGATCCAAGGTTGTATTCGCATGATTCGGCTGCCTGGCTCGTTGCCTGCGCCCCCATTGCGAAGCAACCGCTTGCCCTGCTGATCAGCTGAATCCTCGCCGGACCCAGGGCCCTCCACAAACAATTCGATTGCGACAGGTGAATCTGGATATGCGCAGGCGTTTGTGGGTTCTCATTTCTGCCGTGGCCGTTGTGATTGCGGCGGTCGTCGTCATTGGTCTCGCTCATCATCGGCCCTCCGCCGTGGAGGCCGCGCCCGGACCGCCGGCCGCGCAGGTCGCCGTCGTGCAGCGCGGCAACATCGCTCAGGTGCTGACGCTGGCCGGGCAATTCCAGCCCTATCAGGTAGTCGATGTCCATCCCAAAGTGACGGGTTTCATCCGCCATATCTATGTGGACATCGGCGATCGCGTGCACCAGGGCGAGACGCTGGCCGTGCTCGAGATTCCGGAACTGCAGGCGCAGTTGCAGCAGACGGTTTACGAGGTGCAGCGAGCGAAAGATGAGATCACGCGCGCGCAGCACCAGGTCGCCAGCGCCGAGTCGACCAGCAACGCGCTGCATCTTGACGATCAGCGCCTGCAGGAAACGGCCAAAGCGCAACCCGGTCTGGTGGCGCAGCAGGAACTGGACGACGCGCAGGCCAAGGACTTGTCTTCGGCGGCGGATGTCGACGCTGCAAAAGCGTCTCTGGCGGCCGCTCAGAAGGGCCTGCAGGCGGCCCAGGCCGACAACCAGCGCGTGAGCGCGCTGGAGAACTACACCAACGTAGTGGCTCCGCTCGATGGCGTCATCGTATGGCGCTATGCCGATACCGGCGCGCTGATCCAGTCCGGGGTCAGCTCCAACAGCCAGGATTTGCCCATCGTCAGGCTCGCGCAGAGCGGACTGATGCGCCTGCGGCTCCCTGTTCCCGAGAACTACGTGCGCTATGTGCATCTCGGCGACAACGTCGACGTCCGCGTCGACGCCCTCGGCCGTTCGTTCCAGGGAGAGGTCGCCCGCTTTACGCGGGAACTAAATTTCGAGACGCGCACCATGGAGATCGAGGTAGACGTCCCCAACAAAGACCTCGCCATCGATTCGGGAATGTACGCGAACGTGATGTGGCGGCTGAATCACGTCGATGGCGTGATGACCGTTCCCGTGAGCGCCCTCGTGCTGCACGACAATCAGCAGCAGCTCTATGTGCTCGACGGCGATAACCGCTTGCACGTGCGGACGGTGCAGCTGGGGCTGCGCGGCAACCAGCTGGCCGAAATCAAGAGCGGAGTCGACCCCGGTGATCGCGTAGTGATGGCGGCCCAGGCGAAATACGCCGACAGGGAGCAGGTGTCCCCGGAGGTGGCGACCACGCCGGCTTCCGAAACGGCGCCTCAGACCGGCGGGGTCATCGACATGAATGGCCAACCCTCCTCCACTGACGGAGGCCAGTAAAGCATGCCGAAGTTTGCCCTTCGCTACCCCTATTTCATCCTCATGCTCTGTCTCACCATCACCCTGGTGGGCGGCGTGAACATTTTCTCGATGCCGGTCGATCTGTTTCCGGACATCGATATGCCAGTGGTGGTCGTCGCGACCTTCTACAACGGCATGCCGCCCCGCCAGATTGAGGCAGACATCACCGACACGTTCGAGCGCTTCTTCACGCTGGCGGCCAACGTGGATCACAGCGAATCGCGCTCGCTGACTGGCGTCAGCCTCATCAAGATCTACTTCAAGCCGGGAACGGATCCGAACGCTGCGCTGAGCAACGTCGCGAATCTGGCGATGGCCGATCTGCGCCGTCTCCCCCCTGGCACGCTGCCGCCGGTGGTGCTGGGGCTCACCGCCTCTTCGCAACCCGTGTGCCTGGTGACCCTCGAGGGCAAGGGGCTGAACGAAACGCAGCTCAAAGACCTGGCGCAGTTTCAGGTCCGCAACCAAATCTCGAATGTCCAGGGCGCATCCGTTCCTCAGCCCTACGGTGGCACCTACCGCCAGATCCAGGTCTACGTCGATCCGCTCAAGATGGAGGCCCGCAACCTGAGCCTCAACGACGTGGTGCAGTCGGTGGACAGCTCGAACCTCATCCTGCCGGCCGGCGATGTCCGCATCGGCGACAAGGACTTCAATATCTACGCCAACAGCCAGTTCCCGACGGCGAAGTCGATGAACCAGATGCCCCTCAAGTCGGTGGGGAACGGCTCGGTGCTGGTGGCGGACATCGGCCATGCCGTCGATTCCGGCGCGCTGCAGTACAACATCGTCCGCATCAACGGCCAGCGCTCGGTCTATGTCCCCATCTTTAAGCAGGCCGGCAAGAGCAACACCATCGACATTGTGAATGGGATCAAGGCAGCCACCAAAAAGCTGGTGGATATTCCCGCATCCCTGAAGACCGCCGTGGTGTTCGATCAGTCGCTCTTCGTCAAGCAGGCGCTGCGCAACGTCGGCAAAGAAGGCCTGATCGGCCTCGTCCTCACCGGCCTGATGATTCTCCTCTTCCTCGGCAGCCCGCGCGCCACTCTCGCGGTGCTGCTCGCCGTTCCGCTCTCCGTGTTGGCCTGCCTGCTGATGGCCAACATGATGGGCGGTTCCATCAACACGATGATCCTCGGCGGACTCGCCCTCGCTTTCTCCCGGCTCATCGACAACGGCGTCGTGGTACTCGAAAACATCTTCCGCTACATGGAAATGGGCGAGCCTCCCAGCATCTCCGCGGAAAAAGGCGGAACGGAAGTCTCGCTGGCCGTGCTCGCGGCCACGGTGACCACGTCCATCGTCTTCCTGCCCGTGGCAGCACTCTCGGGCGTCAGCAAATATATCTTCACGCCGCTGGCGCTGGGCGTGGTGCTGTCGATGTTTGCTTCCTACGCGTTCGCCATGACGGTGGTGCCGCTCTTTTGCTCGCTGTTTATCAAGTCTCACGGGGGGCACCGGGAACATGCCGACGACCATGAGCCCAGGCCGAAGCGGCGATTCGGCTTGACCCCCATCGTCGAAGGATTCAATCGCTACTTCCACCGGATGGTCAACTGGTACGAGCGCCTGGTGCGCCGCACCCTGGTCCGGCCCTGGCTTACCACCGGCGCCATCCTCGTCGGCGTGGCCGTCGTCCTGGTCGTCTTCTTTCCCTTCATGGGACGCGCGTACTTCCCGCGCACCGATCCCGGCCAATTCGTCATCAATGTGCGCATGCCCTCGGGCACGCGTCTCGAAGTCAGCGATCAGTACATCGCCAGAGTCGAGCAGGTCATCCGCCAGACGGTGAAACCCTCCGACCTGGGCATGATCGTCTCCAATATCGGCGTTTACCCCGATCTCTCGGCCATCTTCACCACCAACGCCTCCATGGACACGGCCTTCGTGCAGACCAGCCTGAAGGAGGGCCACAGCATCGGCAGCTATGAATACATGCAGCGCGTGCGCCAGAAGCTCTCCCAGCAGATGCCCGAGCTGACGACCTACTTCCAGGCGGGCGGCCTGATCGACAGCGTCATCAACCAGGGCATGCCCGCGCCCATCGATGTGCAGGTCGCTTCCAGCAACATCACCGGAGCCTACGACCTCGCGCAGCAGCTGGCCGCGAAGATCCGCACCCTGCCGAATGTCAGCTCTACCTACATCCCGCAGGATATCAACTACCCCGGCATCCAGCTCAATATCGATCGCGAGAAGGCCAGCCTCATCGGCCTCTCGGCCAAAGATGTCATCGACAACGTGATCACCGCGATGACCTCCGACGGCATGATCGCCCCCAGCTACTGGATCGATCCCAGGACCGGCAACAACTATATGGTGACAGTCCAGTACGCCAACCGCTGGATCAATCACATGTCGATGCAGGACTTCGAAAACATTCCCCTGCGCGGCGTGCATCCGCCCGGGTACAGTCCTGTCGACGAAGCCCATACGGCCGGCGATTTGCCCGCCAACCTCTGGTTCGGCGACCATCGCAGCGGCTACACCCCCCTCAGCTCGGTCGCCAGCATCCGCCTCATCAACAGTCCGACCGAAGTGGATCACTATCAGATTCGCCCCGTGATCGACGTGTACGTCGCGACGAAGACAGAGGCGCTGGGCGCGATCGGCAAGCGCATCAACAATCTGGTTGCCCACACGAAACATGATCCCAACACCGTGATCGATGTGCACGGTGCCGTGGTGAATATGAACCAGGCGTTCGAGAGCTTCGGCTTCGGGCTAATCGTCGCCGTGGCGCTCGTCTACCTGGTCCTCATGGCTCAGTTCACCTCGTTCGTCGATCCCTTCATCATCCTGATGGCGATTCCGCCGGGAATCGCAGGCGTCGTCCTCACCCTGGTGCTCACGGGCAGCACGCTGAACATCATGTCGCTGATGGGCACCATCATGATGACCGGCATCGTGGTGTCGAACAGCATCCTGATCGTGGACTTCTCCAACATCCTGCGCGGTCAGGGTCTGCCGCTGCTCGATGCGACGGTGGAAGCCTGCAAGATGCGTTTGCGTCCCATCCTGATGACGTCGCTGGCCACGCTGCTGGGCATGATCCCCATGGCCATCGGCGCCGAGGCGGGCAGCGAACAGTATGCTCCGCTGGCTCGCGCCATCATCGGCGGGCTCGCCGTCTCGGTGGTGGTGACCATGTTCCTCGTTCCCGCAGTCTACCTGGCCATTCGCGTCAGGGAGGAAAACCCGGCGAACGAGCCGAGGAGTGCCGAAGCATGAAAGGACCGATCACACTCCTCTCCGTCGCGCTGATTTTGCCGCAGGCCTTGGCCGCTCAGTCCGATTTACCACCGGCGCCCGGACTCGGAATGGCCACCCCGGTGCAGACCGCGGTCCTCGCCAGCGGCCCCGCTCTCCCTGGCCAGGCAGCGCCCTCGGGGCAAAACCCCATGCCAAACTCCGCGCCCGCGGCCGCATCGGCCCAGGACGCCAATGCGCAGCAGTTGCTCTCCCTGGCGCAGGCCGAGCAGATGGCGATTCGCAACAACCCGCGGGTCACCGTCGGGAAGTTGCTCGCCCTGGCCCAGCACCAGATGGAGCGCGAGGCGCGCTCCGCTGAATTGCCCACCGCCACCGGCGCCGTCACCGCCATGGATGCCAACGAAGGCAGCCGCATCTCTGCCGGATCTCTCACCTCCTCGCGCCTGTTGGTGCATGCCGGAGCCGGCGCGAACGTCACCCAGCTCATTTACGATTTCGGCCATACCCACAATCTCGTGCTGTCGCGGAAGCTAAGCGCGCAGGCGCAGGATGCCAATGCTCAGGCGACGGCAGAAGAGATCGTCCTCGCCACCGATCAGGCGTTCTACGACGCGCTCACCGCGCAGGCGGAACTGGACGTGGCGCGCCAAACGGTGAATGCACGCCAGACTACCGATACCCAGGTCGGCGAGATGACGCGCAACAAGCTCAAATCCACGCTCGATCAGAGCTTCGCCGATGTCGACCTGTCGCAGGCGCAACTGATGGAGCTCGACGCAAAGAACAATGCCGAGTCCAGCTTGGCCGTGCTCGATGAAGTGCTGGGGATCGATCATCCGGCGACGTTTCGGCTGGTGGAAGACGCAGCCGAACCCGCCCCTCCGCCTCAGGATGTGGACGCAATGATTCGGACGGCCCTTGCGCAGCGGCCCGACTTGCAGGCGCTCAACCTCGACACCCAATCGCAGCAGAAATTCGCCCGCGCCGAGTGGGATCAGATGCTGCCTTCTATCTCCGCGGCCGGAACCGTCGGCACCATCCCAGTGCGCTCCGGCAGTTACTACATCACGAACTGGTGGGGCGCCGTTGGAGGCAACGTCAACATTCCCATCTTCAACGGATTCCTCTACAGCTCTCAGGCGCGCGAAGCGAAATACCGAGCACAGGCGGCCGCCGAGAACAGCCGGGACCTGCGCGACCGCATTGTGCGCGACGTGCGCACCTCCTGGTTGCAGGCCAGCAACAACTGGCAGCGCATGGCCGTCACCGCGCAATTGGTGAAGCAGGCGAACCTGGCATTTTCTCTTGCACAAACTCGCTACAAGCTTGGGCTCAGCTCAATCGTCGAGCTCAGCCAGGCCCAGTTGCAGCAGACCAGCGCACAGATACAGGACACCGCAGCCCGGTATCAATACCGGCTGTCGCTGTCGACGCTGAATTATGAAATGGGAGTCGCGCCTTAGGTTCACGGGCAGGGAAGAGGAAAGTGGGAACAGGCAGGAGGCAGTGGGTGGCCGGCCTATGCTGAGCAACACGGCCAGTATTCAGACCTCTTGCTTGTTCCCTCTTCCCTTGTTTTCTACCTGGTGATCCACCGCTGGCGCGTTGCCCAAACGGGAGACGCTAGCGGCGCAGGCGGCATCGAATTGCGCCCGCTGGCCCCATGGTCGTACTGCGTCTACGGCGCTCCGGACCCGACCGCGGTGCTCTCCGTCTGGTAATTGCGGGCGCCGGGCGAAGAAGCGGCCGGATACTGCGCGTTCACCCGCATCTCCACAATGTTGCCCTGCATTTCCGGCGTGGCGCTGATCACGTCGGTGTCCGTGCGGATGATCGTCAGATAAGGACTGTTCTGCGACGCAACGTAGACCTTGCCGATCGGGTAGTTGTAAATCGATCCGATTGAGTGAGGATTGGCGGTGAGCGCGATCGTCTTCTCGACTGAATAATTCGTCAGATTCACCACCGAGATGCTCCCCGGCGTTACCACCGCTCCGCCCGCGCCGATGACTCCCTGATTGGCCACGTAAGCCCGGCTGCCATCCTGCAAAACGGAAACCTGCACCGGATGCAGACCCACCGGGACGGTGGCCAGCACGGTACCGAAGGTCGCACTGTCGTTCTGGAATTGATCGAGGCTGACGTCGATGATGCTGATCGTATTGGAATCGTAATTCGCAGTGACCAGCACCTCGCCGTTGCGATAGTAGTCAGAGTAAACCGGACCGGCTCCAACGGAAATGGAAGGGTGCGCTGAGTCGATGGCGTTGAGCTGCGTATTGATCACCGTTACGGTGCCGCTCCCCCGGTTCATGATGAACGCCCGCTGCAGATCCGGTGTCTGAAATCCGAAAACCGGGCAGACACCCAGCGGCAGGCGTGCCGAGACAGTGTTCGTGGTTGTCTCAATCGCATCCGCTTCGCCCTTCACCGCAACCGCGGAGGGAGTATCGCAGTCGCCCCACGCCGGCTGGCCAGGCGCGCCGGACGAATTGCCCTGGCTGATCGCGTAGACACGCTCGCCGATGCTGTAGCCTGTCAGATTGATCAGCGACGGCGCGACCGGGATTTCCTGCTTCAGGCCTTCGGGAGAACCCGTCAGCTGCGCGACGCAGTTGGTTGTGACACAGGTTGGTCCGTGTAGTCCCGTCTCCACCACGTAGAGGTTCGTGCTGGCAAACAGCGTGTTGGTCGGAATCGAACCGGGCAACAGGGTGCTGTTCTGAACATTCTTGGTCAGCAGCGAAGTGGTCGTGCCGATCGCCGTTGTCAGCGTGCCGTCGCAATTCGGCGCGTACACGTTCGCGCCGCCCGCTTCCATGGAAAAGCTCAGCGGGCCGTTGCCGCCGTTGGCCTGATTCATGATCGAGTCGCCGGAGAAGTCGACCAGGGTGAATATGCTCGGGTTCGCATAGGTGCCCCCCGCGCACGCTACAGCGGAACCCGGCGCTTGCGGGCTGAAACCCGGCTGTGACGCGACCATCACATCCGCCGTCGGCGCGTTCGCCGGACCGGTGGGTTGGATGGGCGTGATGACGGGACGATACTGATTGCCGCAGCCGCCGGCGAACAGCAGAGTTCCGCTCAAAAGAGCGGCGGCCACAAACGCCCGTTGAGGGAGAGAACCGCTGCCGGACCGCCTGCCGAACCGGTCTGCAACGAGGCTGCAGACGCCGCCGAGGCGTCCGAATCCTGCCATGCTACGCACTCGCAATACCCTGACTCCTCGACCAGGGCCACGCCTGCGGCCACGGCCAAAACTTTGGTTGCTGGTAGAAAGATGATTGTACTGTACGTGACTGGCTTTGCGCCCGTTGCCGTATCGACACATGGGAAGCGAAAACGTCAACAATCAGCGGCGGCGTTCGGCCCTGCACTGGCAGTCGCAGGCGGTGCTGCTCGTGTTCCTTCCCGTCGCCGGCACGTGGCTCACGCTGACTGCCGGCCAGGAGTGGGCCGATGCCCGGGCGTCCGTGCTGCAGGCCGTCGCCATCAGCGTCGCGTTTGCGGCTCTCGTCTTTTCCATGCGCGCGGCTACGCTGGGCGCGGCGCTCACCGGCGGCGTGTTCACGGCCGCGCTCTGCATGGAAACGCCCGGCTGGCGTACCGCGCTCTGGCCCCTGCTGGCGCTGTTCGTCCTCACGTTTGCGGCCACGCGTTTTGGCCGGCTACGCAAAGAGGCGCTGGGCACGGCAGAAGGGAGGCGCGGGCGCACGGCGTCACAGGTGGCGGCCAATCTGGGCGTCGCCGTTCTCGCGGGAATGCCGCCCGTTCTCGAGCGGATCGGCGTGTTCCCCGCTCCCCGGCGCATCCTGACGGCGATGCTCGCAGCCATGGCCGAAGCCACAGCGGACACCGTTTCCTCGGAACTGGGGCAGGTGCTCGGCGGCGAGCCGCGCATGATCACGACGTTGCGCCGCGTTCCGCCAGGAACCGATGGGGGGATCAGCTGGGCGGGGACGCTGGCCGGGTGCCTGGCAGCAGCGGTCGTCGTTGCGGTCGGTGCGCTCGCTCTGGCCATGACTCGCGCCGAGGCCCTCATCGCGCTCGGAGCTGCGGTGGCCGGACTCTTCTTTGACAGCCTGCTGGGGGCCGTCGTGGAGCGCCGGGGATGGCTGAACAATGACGCGGTGAACGCGCTGTCGACCCTGGCCGCAGCTGTCCTGGCAGGCCTGGCGACGGGACGATTTTGATCACGATCGCTCCTGATCAGCGGGCTGCGATTTCGGGCCTGCGTCTCACGATTCTGATCGCATACCTAAGTTGCTCATGTTATTAACTACTTCCGAACTCCCACCCGCTAACCCAATTGTTTTCAGCGAACCGCCTCCGCTTTTGGTAGCGTGACTTGGTGAATCAGTCAATGCCCAGCCGGTGCTGGAGCTGCTCCAAACTGACGCCCTTCGTCTCCGGATAGATGAACAGCACGACGAAAAACTGGAGCACCATCATCGCGGAGAAGAAGGCAAACGGAGCAGCCGTGGAGTGGGCGGCCACCCAGGGAAAAAAGCCCGAAATGATGGCGTTCATGATCCAGTGCGACGAGCTGCCCAGGCTCTGGCCTTTCGACCGCACCCGGGTGGGGAAGATCTCGCTGATGTAAACCCAAATGACCGCCCCTTGCGAAATGGAAAAGAAGAAGATGAACCCGACCAGTAGCCAAATCAGATCGGCCTGATGGCTGTGCAGGCTGAAAATGGCCGCCACGCCCGCAAGCGCAAGGGCTGTTCCTACGGAGCCGATGAGCAGCAGGGTCCTGCGGCCCAGCTTGTCGATTACCGACATCGCCAGGATCGTCGCGCAAAAGTTCATCGCTCCCAGCAGCACCGCCTGTTTGTCTCCGGAAAGGCTGGTAAAGCCGCCGTACTGGAAGATCTGCGGCGCGTAATAAAGAATGGCGTTGATCCCGGCGAGCTGATTGAACATACCGATGGTGACAGCGAGAAAAATGGGCAGCCGATATTTGCGCCGGAACAGCGGCTCAGCATGCCCGAGCTGTTCAACGTGGATAGAGTCGACAATCTCCTTCAGTTCGGCCTCTGAGTTCGGCGTTCCGACTAACTCCAATACGGCGCGTGCTTCTTCGATGCGGTTCTGGGTCACGAGCCAGCGCGAACTCTGAGGTACGCCGATCAGGAAGACGGTAAACAGCAGTGCGGGGAGGATCGCGACGGCAAACTGCCACCGCCAGGCATCCGGACCGCCAATGAGACTCGCAACTACATAGTTCGACGCGTAGGCAAGCAAGATCCCGCCGACAATGTTGATCTGGAAGAGACCGACAAGGCGGCCGCGCAGCCTCGCCGGAGCGAGCTCTGCGAGGTAGACGGGGCAAAGGACCGACGATCCTCCGATGCCAAGTCCGCCGATCAGCCGAAAGACGAGCAAGGCGGGCCAGTTCCACGCAAGCGCGCATCCGAGCGCAGACAGCAAATAAAGGGCAGCCATGATCCGCAGGGCCTGACGGCCGCCGATCTTCTGGCCGAGCGGGCCTGCGCCAATCGCGCCGAAGACGGTTCCGACCAGTGCGATAGCAACCGTGAAGCCAAGCGCAGCTGGACCCAGATGAAAGACCTGGGTGAGCTGTTGGTTCGTCCCGGAGATAACAATGGTGTCGAAGCCGAAGAGGAGTCCGCCGAGCGCGCCAACCAGCGTGCTGCGGATGAGTGGACCATTCATTCGCATAGAGATGGAAAGGATACCACCAGCGGCGACAGGGATGAGTGAGCAGGATGGCTGGGCTCAGGCGGCGGGCTGCGTGTGGGAATCGTGTCCTGGACCGGGCCCGGCGTCGTTGGGAGAGTGGGCGTCGTCGCGCGGCGCGAGTCGGCTCATGTTGGTCAGGCGCAACAGGAGCTGCCTGGGGTGCAGGGGCTTCTGAAGCAGTTCGAAATCGTACCCGCGGCGCCGCGCGTCGCATAGCAGATCGAGCGCACCCGATTGGCCGGAGAAGAGCAGGATGCGGCAATTCTGGCCGGAGCGGCGCAGGGCGACGGCGAGCTCGATCCCGGTCATGCCCGGCATCATCACATCGGTAATCACAACGTCCGGCGGACAGCTGAGAGCGCGCACCAGGGCCTGGCTCGAATTGTGGAAAGGATGCGCGTGAAAACCGCTTTTGTTCAGGATGGTCGCGAGGGTCTCGGCGATGATCCACTCATCATCGACGATGTAAATGCGCGGACAGTCGGGAACGGTGGCAACTTGCGGCACGAGAACGCTCCGAAAACGAATGCGCAAACCGAGGAAAAAAGATGAGCCAGGGACTGCCTGGGCGTCTGCGCATTGAACAACGTCGTGCGATGTTACGGGAAGAGATTTGGTTGCTCGAGGAGGCCGTTCTTCCACGTCACGGCATGTCGGAGGCCGACGTGTACATCGTCGCGGGGCGGGCGGCATGCTCCTGCACTGGCAACCGAAGGGGGGCCGTCTGCTTCCTTTTAATTGGGCTGCGCCTGTTACCATTATGGGTAAGCATTAGTAATGCAAAGCCCGAGGTGGGCGGCAGAAATGGCCGCTGCCGAGTGGGTTACTGAGGTACCCGATGCCGGAAAAGCGTCATTGACGCCACCCAGGTCGACTGGTACGGTTCATACGACGGCGGGCTCCCGGGGTCCTGTTCCCGAAAACTAAAGAGGAGTGTTCCGGGCAAGCCCCGGGCTTTCACTGATTTGCGAAGACGCTACTACATCATCTTTGTCGCTCGTGAGAAGGATGGGCCTCTCCGCAAGATCCCGATTCCTTTGCACTACGCCGGTGTGTTTCTGGTAGCCGCGGTGGTCGGAGCATTCGTAATTACCGGCATGGCCGGTTCCTACACGCGAATGCTGCTGAAAACAGCCAATGTGAATCAGGTGCGATCGCAGCGCGAGGCTCTGCGCCGAGACTACGAACGTCTCCAGCTGGTGGTGCACGAGAAGGACATTCAGGCGGCATCGCTGGGTTCGCTGGCGAGCGAGGTGAGCGCGCTCTACGGATTGCGGCAGAGCCGCATGGCGAAGGCCGCAGCCGCGCAGGCGACTGAGACTGCGCCCGACGCCGCCGGGACTTTTTCCGAACAGGCCTATAACCGGTCTCTGGACCAATTCTCTCTGCTGCGCACAGATGCGCTCACGGGCCGGATCCGCGGATTCGGATCAATTCTGACTTCGGGCGCAACGGTGACCGACTGGGCTACCATCGTGGGAGCGCCTATGCTGTGGCCGGTGACCGGTCCGATCACCAGTTCGTTTGGCGAGCGAGAAGACCCGTTCAACGGTGAGGGAGCGTTCCACTCCGGCGTCGACATTTCCGCCGGCTTCGGCACGCCGGTGCATGCCGCCGCCGACGGCGTGGTTCAGTCGGCTGGGATGGAGAACGGTTACGGCCGCGAAGTGATTCTCGATCACGGCAACGGAATCGAGACCCTCTACGGGCACCTCTCCGGATTCGCCGTGACTTCCGGCCAGCAGGTCCGGGAGGGCCAGGTGATCGGTTACGTTGGCATGAGCGGACGCGCTACCGCGCCGCATTTGCACTACGAGGTGCGCATCCACAACGCGCCGGTGAATCCACACCGCTATCTGCGCGAGACGATGGGGCAGCTGGCGAGCGCAGACGCGCTCGGCGATCCGACCAAAATCGGAAATTGAGCTCTACCCGCCAGTCATTTCCACAAGCTTCGCGACGGTATTGATATTCCGCATGGTGACGGAAACGCCGCGCAGCGTCAGCCTGAATTTCGACCGTCCCATGCCTTCCGGATAGAAAACATAGATCTCCCGTTTTCCGACGCGCGCCTGTTCGCCGCCGGGCGCCGTCATCCCTTCGAGGGGGTTGGCCGGCATCCGTCCACCCAGGAATGCGACCAGGACCTTCGAGGGATCTTCCTCGGGGAAGGGATTGCGTTCCAATGCAGCGCACATTTCTGCAGGGCTGCGGATCATCACAGCGACGGGTTTGGGCATCTTCGCCGCGAGGGCCTTCTCGAGCTTTTTCTGCACGGCAGCTTTGCCGAGTCTGCTCTCGAAGATCGCGTTGCCGCTGTTGATCCAGGTGCGGGCTTTGGCGAAGCCGCAATCGGCGCACAGCGCGGCAAGATCTTTCATCGCAAGCTGATTGGCTCCGACGACATTGATGCCACGCAGAAGCGCCACGTAGGTGGGCATGGAGACTTTCGTTCTTAAGGCGGCTTATGGCTTGCGGAAGGGCTGCTGATTCGTGATCGCAGGGCGTTCCGGCGACTGAGCCTGCTGGGTTTTGGCAGTGGCCTGCACCTCGCGGAAGAAGCGCAGGAAATTTTCGCCGAGAATCTTGCGGCAATCTTCGGCGGAGTAGCCGCGATCCATGAGCGCGGCGGTGATTTTAGGCAAGTCGGCGGCGGAGTCCAGTCCTTCGGGTGAGGCGGGGATGCCGTCGAAATCGGAGCCGAGGCCGACGTGGTCGATGCCGGCCACCTTGGCGATGTGGTCGATGTGATCAATCAGCATGCTCAGCGGAGGAGACGGGATCTTCGCGGCCCATTCTTTGTCCATTTTGTTAATCATGCCCCAGGTGACGGGCCTGCCTGCGGCCTTCCATTGCGAGATCTGTGCGTTCTCGGCGGCTTGGCGCTCGGGTGCCTGCGCGGCCCACGCCTGGCGCCACGCGTCGCTGATGAACCCGGAGTAGTAGTTGACCATGACTACGCCGCCGTGGCTGCCGGGGCCTCCACTGCGAGCGACGGCACGCAACTGGTCGTCGGTCATGTTCCGCGGGGAGTTGGTGAGCGCGCGCGCGGAAGAGTGGGAGGCGAAAACCGGCGCGCGCGAGGTGATGACAGCGCGGTAGAAGGTTTTATCGGCGACGTGGGAGATGTCGACCATCATGCCGAGGCGGTTCATCTCGTAGACGACATCTTTGCCGAAGTCGGTGAGGCCGTCCTGCGTGTGGTGGACGCTGAGGTCATCGGCGTCGCCGGAGGAGTCGGCCCAGTCGTTGGAGTTCGACCAGGTGAGCGTCATGTAGCGGATGCCGAGACGGTAGTAGTCGCGCAGCAGTCCGAGTGAGTCTTGAATGGAGTGGCCGCCCTCGATGCCCAGCAGTGCGGCAAGATTGTGCTCGCGATGGGCGCGGAGAATGTCGTCGGGCGAATAGGCCATCATCATCTGGTCCGGAGTGCGCCCAGCCTGTTGATAGACAGCGTCGATCAGATCGAGTGTGCGGCGGGCATATTGGGCTTTGTAGAGCGAGGGGTCGACCCAGATGGAGAAGAACTCTGCGCCGAGATGTCCCTGGCGCGCAGAGGCAAAGTTCAGGGAACCACCATCGAGGGGCTGCGTGAGGTCGTAGTTCTCGTCGAGCATGCGCTGGGTCGTATCGGCATGCGTATCGATGACGATGGCGGAGGCGTGGACGGCGGCGGGCGATTCGGCGGGAGTCTTATGAGTCACGGGATTTGAGGAAGTCTGAGACCAGGTGACGAAGACCAGCGGCAGAGCTGCGAGGACCGAGAGCGAGATTCGCAGAGTCTTCATGGATGCGGGCAAAGTGCGGTGAGGGGATTGTAGCAACCTGGCGCAGAGGAAAATTATTTCGGGAGTGACGGTCTCGGACATCCCACATCGGTTGAGGGAGGAAGATGGGTGCCACGCCGGATCTACTTCTTCGCGAAGTTCCAGTCCGTCACCGGAGCGATGGTCGTCACGACTTCCTGACGCTCTCTCCAGATGCCGAACAGGTAATCGCGATTCATCGCGGCGATGACTTCGAGCGGGATTTCCTTGGGGCAAACCCCGGTGCATTCGCCGATGTTCGTGCAGCTCCCGAAACCCTCGGCGTTCCCCTGTGCGACCATGCGGACGGCGCGGCGGTCGCGCTCCGACTGGCCCTGCGGCAGCACACCAAGATGAGCGATCTTGGCGCCCGTAAACAGCGCAGCGGACCCGTTGGGGCAAGCCGCGACGCAGGCGCCGCATCCGATGCAGGCGGCCGCGTCCATGGCGCGATCGGCGACCTCCTTGCCGACCGGGATGGCGTTGCCGTCGGGCGCGTTGCCGGTGGAGACGGAGATGTAGCCGCCGGCCTGAATGATGCGGTCGAAGGCGCGGCGATCCACGACGAGGTCCTTCACAAAAGGAAACGAGCGCGAACGCCATGGCTCGAGGACCAGCTCATCGCCTTCTTTGAAGTGGCGCATGGTGAGCTGGCAGACGGTGGTGGCCGGCTGCGGGCCGTGCGCGATGCCGCTGATCATGAATCCGCATGAGCCGCAGATGCCTTCGCGGCAGTCGTGCTCGAAGGCGACGGGCTCTTCGCCGCGCTCGATGAGCGTCTCGTTGAGAACGTCGAGGCATTCGAGCATCGACATCTCCGGACTGACGTCGTTCATGCGGTAGCTGACGAATTTTCCCTTCGTGCCTGGATTGGCCTGTCGCCAGATGGTCAGCGTGAGTTTCATTACTTGTAGCTCCTCTGGCTGGGATGAACGTAGGCAAACTCCAGCGGCTCTTTGGTGACCTCGGGCGGGCTGTTCGGCCCGGTGTAGCCCCACGCGGCCACGTAGCTGAAATGGTCGTCGTCGCGCTGCGCTTCGCCGTCGGGCGTCTGGTATTCCTCGCGGAAATGGCCGCCGCAGGACTCGTTACGCTGCAAGGCGTCGATGCACATCAGCTCGCCCAGCTCGAAGAAATCTGCGACGCGGCCGGCCTTCTCGAGGCTTTGGTTGAGGTCGTCGCCGGAACCGGGCACGTTTACGTTCTTCCAGTATTCTTCGCGGAGCGCGCGGATCTTGCCAATCGCTTCCTGAAGACCCTGCGCATTGCGCGACATCCCGCAGTCATCCCAGACGATTTTGCCGAGCTCGCGGTGGAACGAATCGACGGTGCGGTTGCCCTTGATGCCGAGCAGCCTGGCGGTCCCATCCTGAACTGATTTTAGAATCGCCTGCGCTTCAGGATGCGACTCGCTGACTTTCCCTGGCTTCGCTGTCGCAAGATAGTTGCCGACGGTGTAGGGAATGATGAAGTAGCCGTCAGACAAGCCCTGCATCAGCGCGCTGGCGCCCAGACGGTTCGCGCCATGGTCGGAGAAGTTGGCTTCTCCGAGCACGAAGAGGCCGGGGATGGTGCTCTGCAGGTTGTAATCGACCCACAGGCCGCCCATCGTGTAGTGGATGGCCGGGTAAATGCGCATCGGGACTGTGTAAGGATCTTCGTCGGTGATGCGCTGATACATATCGAACAGGTTGCCGTACCGCTCACGAATGGTTTCGACGCCGAGGCGGCCGATGGCTTCGGAGAAGTCGAGATAAACGCCGAGGCCGGTTTCGCCGACGCCGCGGTCTTCATCACAGACGGCCTTTGCGTTGCGCGAAGCGACGTCGCGGGGCACCAGATTGCCGAAGGCGGGGTATTTGCGCTCGAGGTAGTAATCGCGCTCGTCTTCAGGGATCTGGTTTGGCTTGCGCTTGTCTCCCTTGTGTTTCGGTACCCAGATGCGTCCGTCGTTGCGCAGCGACTCCGACATGAGCGTGAGCTTCGACTGATAATCGCCGGAGACGGGAATGCACGTGGGGTGGATCTGTGTGAAACAGGGATTGGCGAAGAGCGCGCCGCGCTTGTAGGCGCGCCAGATCGCGGTGGCGTTCGATCCCTTGGCGTTGGTGGAAAGGTA
Source organism: Acidobacteriaceae bacterium (assembly GCA_036521315.1). Classification (GTDB taxonomy): domain Bacteria; phylum Acidobacteriota; class Terriglobia; order Terriglobales; family Acidobacteriaceae; genus Palsa-343. The sequence continues at coordinate 26,654 of DATDHZ010000086.1, read as the reverse complement.
GTAGACGTTGCCGTAGCCGCCGGTGGCAAGGATGACGGCATCGGCGATGTGCACACTCAGCGTTCCGGTGATGAGATTGCGGGCCACAATGCCCCGCGCCTGACCGCCGATCACGATGAGGTCGAGCATTTCGGTGCGCGGGATCATCGTGACCTGGCCAAGGTCCACCTGCCGCTCCAGCGCCTGATAGGCGCCCAGGAGCAATTGCTGGCCGGTCTGGCCGCGAGCGTAGAAGGTGCGCGATACCTGAGCGCCGCCGAAGGAGCGGTTCTCCAGCGAGCCGCCGTATTCGCGGGCAAAAGGAACGCCCTGCGCGACGCACTGGTCGATAATGTGCACACTGTTCTGCGCGAGGCGGTACACGTTAGCTTCGCGAGCGCGGAAGTCGCCGCCTTTCACCGTGTCGTAAAAGAGGCGATAAATGCTGTCGCCGTCATTCTGGTAATTCTTTGCGGCGTTGATGCCGCCCTGCGCGGCGATGGAGTGGGCGCGGCGCGGCGAATCCTGAAAGCAAAAGCATTGGACGTTGTAGCCAAGCTCACCGAGTGTCGCCGAAGCCGACGCGCCGGCGAGTCCCGAGCCGACCACAATGAGGTTGTGGCGGCGCTTGTTCGCCGGGTTCACCAGCTTCATTTCGAAGCGCGCCGTATCCCATGCCTGCTCGATCGGTCCCGCGGGAATTCTTGCATCGAGTTTCATTTCACCCACCCCGCGAGCACGCTGACCGGAATTGAAATGTAACCGAGAGTGATGAGGATCGCGATCCACAGCGCAGCCTGCTTCAGCACCGGTGTGTGGCGCGGATGATTCGCGCCGAGCGACTGGAAGGCGCTCCAGATGCCGTGTCGCAGATGGAAGCCGAGCAGGATCATCGAGATGATGTACCATGCCGAAACCCACCACACGCGGAAGCCGGCAACGACGTTGTAGTAGACGTCGTATTCGCTGAAGGCGGGCGCGCCCGGATGCACCGTGCCGGCCGTGAACTCCAGCAGGTGGAAGATGACGAAGGCGAGGATGATGGGGCCGCTCCAGTACATGGTGCGGTCGGCGTAGTTCGACGCCACGGACTTCTTGACCTTGTAGCCGACAGGCCGGGCTTTGCGATTGCGCGCCCAGAGTTGCACGGTGGTGACGATGTGTAGCACCACGCACACGATCAGCACGCCGCGCACGATCCACAGCAGTTCGCCGAGGTTCTTGAGGAAGTGGCTGTAGGCGTTGAGGCGCGCAGGGCCGTCGAAGATTTGCAGATTGCCCAGCAAATGGCCGATGACGAACAGGAACAGGATCGCTCCGGTTACCGCCATCACGGTCTTTTTGCCATTCGTGGACCGCCAGAAACCTGGCGCCCGATTCTCGCGCGGACCGGCGACGGCAGTGCTCATCGTGCTGGCCCAGCCCTGTGGATTTGGATCACGTTGGGGATTCCTCATGTGCGTCTGAAGATGAAAGGCAACTCTTTATTATCGTGGTGCGATAAATCGAGCGTCAACCGGCGAAGTCGCGAGCACAGTGCATGCGCCGCCTGAGGGGCGCGATTAGCCGTGCAGCTTGCACGTGATCCGCGCGATCTGCAACTCCTCTTCGGCGGTCATGGCACGGACTTTCGTGCAGCGAGACGGGTCTCCGCTGGTGACGCCAAGAAATTCTAGTCCCTGGCAGATGCGGTTACGCATCGAAAGATCGTGCTCGCCGATGCCGCCGGTAAAAATGAGCATGTCGAGGCCGCCCAACTCCGCAGCGTAGGCGCCGACCATCTTGCGGACCGCATGCGCAAAAACATCCAGTGCAAGCTGCGCTTTTTGATCGCCCTTGGCGGCGCAGGCCTCGATGAGGCGCATGTCCGATTCGCCGCCGGACAGCGCGCCAAGGCCGGAATCCTTATTGAGCAGCACTTCGAGTTGATCCGCGCTGAGGTTCTCGGTGCGCATGAGGAACAGGACGACGCCGGGATCGAAGTCGCCGCTTCGCGTGGCCATGGGAATGCCGCCCACAGGCGTCATGCCCATGCTGGTGTCGATGGAGACGCCGTTGTGGAGCGCGACCAGACTGGCGCCCGATCCGAGGTGAGCGCACACAATGCGCTTGGGCAGGACAGCGCCCAATTCTGATTTGAGCCGCGCAACGATGGATTCATAAGAGAGCCCGTGGAATCCGTAGCGCTCGATGCCCAGATCGTAGAGGCGGTGCGGCAGAGGGAAGTGGCGCGCTCGCTCCGGCATCGTTCGATGAAAAGCCGTATCGAAGCACGCGTATTGCGGAACGCCCGGAAGCAGCTTCTCAGTTTCCCGAATCAGCTTGACCGCGGCGGGAATATGGATAGGAGCAAACTGAACCGCGGCCTGCAGCTTCTCCATCAACTCCTCCGTGATGCGCTGATGATCGCGCAGGTGCGGACCCCCGTGAACCATGCGATGGCCCAGCGCGTCGGGCTTCTGGCCGGTGCGCTGCTCAAGATCGTTGAGGATCTCGTTCATCGCCTCGCCCTGCGACTTCAGGCTATAGGCCTCATCGAGCACCGTGGCGCCGGCGGCATCCTGAATTCGCAGGCGCCCGTTCGTGTGTCCGATGCCGCTGGCGCCCCCGGCGAGCAGCAACAATGGATCGCATTTCCCTTGCGGCGTCCGGTAGAGGCCGAACTTCAAGGACGATGAGCCGCTGTTGACGGCGAGAATGAGGCCGCCCGAGGAGTTTGCGGGCTGGCGTTCGGTCTGGTCGCCGGATTCGCTTGCGGGCATCGATGCGGACCTCACTAAAGCGGCCATTTCCAGTCGCGAATCTCCGGCGGGTCGATGCCCCACTGGTGCGCATACGCTACGTGATTGGTGATCTGGTCGCGGAGCCACTCCTGAGCGTGCGAACCGATGCCGTGCAGGCGAGGCACGCGATCGATCGCATCGATAGCAATGTTAAACCGGCTCACGTTGTTGATGATCGCCAGCTCCAGAGGCGTGTTGATGTTGCCCTGCTCCTTGTAACCGCGGACGTGGATGTTGTCGTGATTCGCGCGCCGGTACGTGAGGCGGTGGATGAGCAGCGGATAGCCGTGGAAATTGAAGATCACGGGTTTATCGCGCGTAAAGAGTGAATCGAAGTCGGCGTCGGAAAGGCCGTGCGGATGCTCCGATGCCGGCTGCAGGCGGAACAGATCGACAACGTTGACGAAGCGCAGCTTGATCTCAGGGAAGCGCTCGCGCAGGATGGCCGCTGCGGCCAGCGTTTCCATAGTGGCGATATCGCCTGCGCAGGCCAGCACGACATCCGGCTCCGCGCAGTCATCCGTGCTGGCCCAGTCCCAGATGCCAATGCCTTTGGTGCAGTGGCGAATGGCAGAACCCATGTCGAGGAACTGGAGGTGCGGCTGCTTGTCCGCGACAATGACGTTGACGTACTCCTGGCTGCGCAGGCAGTGGTCGGCTACCGAGAGCAGGCAATTGGCGTCGGGCGGCAGGTAGATGCGTGTCACGCTTGCGCTCTTGTTGGCGACTACGTCCAGAAAGCCTGGATCCTGGTGGGAGAAGCCGTTGTGATCCTGCCGCCACACCACGGACGTGATGAGCAGGTTGATCGAGGAGACGGCCGCACGCCACCGCAACTCGGTCTTGGATTTCTCCAGCCACTTGGCATGCTGGTTGAACATCGAGTCGATGACGTGAACGAAGGCTTCGTACGTGGAGAAGAACCCATGGCGGCCGGTGAGGACGTACCCTTCGAACCACCCCTCCAGCGTGTGCTCACTGAGCATTTCCATCACGCGGCCATCGGGAGCGATCTCAGTGCCGTCCGCGTCTTCTGGCTTGATCTCTTCCATCCAGGTCTTCGGGCTGGCTTCGTAAATGGCCTGGAGGCGATTCGATGCGGTTTCATCGGGTCCGAAGACGCGGAAGTTGGTCGGATTCGCGCGCATAATGTCGCGCAGAAATTTCGCCAGCACCTCTGTGCCGCCCACGTAATCGGTCGCGGGGGTCTTCACCTTCACGGCATAGTCGCGAAAGTCGGGCATGCGCAGGGGCTGGCGCAGCTTGCCGCCGTTGGCGTGAGGATTGGCGCTCATGCGCCGGTCGCCACGAGGTGGCAACGCGCGCAATTCCGGCATGGGTCTGCCGGATTGGTCGAATAACTCCTCCGGCTTGTAGCTGCGCAGCCACTCCTCAAGAAGCCTCAGGTGCTTTGCATTCTCGGCGACGTCCAGAATGGGCACCTGGTGGGCTCGCCAGAAGCCCTCGACTTTGTGCCCGTCCACTTCCTTCGGACCGGTCCAGCCCTTGGGCGTGCGCAGCACAATCATGGGCCAGCGCGGCCATCCCGCGGCGCCGCCGGTCTTCCTGCCGCGCTCGCGAGCCTCGTGCTGGATCGAGCGAATCTGTTCGATGCATTGCTCGAGGGTCGAGGCCATCAGCTGATGCATCGCCGGCGGATCGTCGCCCTCGACAAAATGGGGTGTCCAGCCGTACCCGCGCAGCAGCCACTCCAGCTCCTGGTGCGGAATCCGCGCCAGAATGGTGGGGTTCGCGATTTTGTAACCGTTGAGGTGCAACACCGGCAGCACTGCGCCGTCGCGCACCGGGTTCAAAAACTTGTTGCTGTGCCACGACGTCGCGAGCGGCCCGGTCTCCGCTTCGCCGTCGCCGATGACGCAGTTGACGATGAGGTCAGGATTGTCGAAAGCCGCGCCAAAGGCATGCGACAGGCTGTAGCCGAGCTCGCCTCCCTCGTGAATGGAGCCCGGCGTTTCCGGTGTGCAATGACTGCCGATGCCCCCGGGAAACGAAAATTGCCGGAAGAACTTTTCGAGCCCTTCCAGGTCCTGACTTTTATCGGGATAAATCTCCGAATAAGTGCCTTCCAGCCAGGCGTTCGCGAGCGTGGCCGGAGCGCCATGGCCGGGACCGGAAATGAAGATCATGTCGAGGTCGTATTTGCGGATGAGCCGGTTCAGGTGCACCCAAAGGAAGGTCTGGCCGGGATCCGAGCCCCAGTGACCAAGCAGGCGTTTCTTGATTTGCTCCGCTTTGAGCGTTTCGCGCAGCAAGGGATTGTCGTGGAGATAAATCATCCCCGCGCAGAGGTAATTGCAGGCGCGCCAATAGGCGTCCATGGTACGCAGTTCTTCAGCGCTGAGGATTTCCGCAGGAGTCGACACAGTAGCGGTCATGAAGACCTCGATTCGGTGAGAGAAAAGAGCGTTCGGATACCGAGTTCGATGCCGCGATGCGCGCATCGGGCCGCATACTCACAGATTCCGTCGCTTGCGTTGCAGGCTGATGAATGGTGCAACTCGTCAGGATACCGCCTGGATGCCCGCGATCTCCAGTTCCAGTCCGCCAAATTCCGGATGGTCGTTCGTGCGCACGCGATAGGCAAGATCGATGATGGAGTCCAGGCCGAGGTTCATGGACGCGACAACCTCAGCGAGGCCCCAGCCCACAGCGGAGAAAGACGTGCCCTGGCCGATGCGCAGCCGCACATGGCGCTCCTTCATGATGCGCGGCGGCGCCAGCACCCTCACATGGCGCGCAACGAAGACCGGCTCCTCGTTGCCCATGCCGAAGGGCTCCAGCCGGCGAAGCCACCGATCCATCTCCGGCGTGACCTCGTGGAGGGGCAACTCCGCATGACATGCGAGAGCGACGCCAAGATCAGCGTCCTGGAGATGCGCCGCCGCGTAGGCGTCAAGACGCTGGCGAAGATCGGGGACTCGCTCCGACGGCAGCGAAAATCCAACCGCATGGGCATGGCCGCCAAAGCGCGTGAACAACTCGCGGCAGCTTTCGATGGCATCGAGCAGATGGAATCCGGCGATGGAGCGGCCGGAGCCGTAAGCTTCGCCGTTCTCACGGGTGACGACTACGGCGGGCTTGCCGGTTTGATCCACGATGCGGGAAGCGAGAATGCCGATCACGCCGCGGTGCCAGCCGTCGCCATCCATCACGATGCAGCGAGCCTCTTCGAAGCACGACTCGGCCAGGCGCGTGGCAATCTCCGCCACCATCGCTGCTTCGGCCGCGCGGCGTTCCTGGTTGAGCCGTCCCAGCTTCGCCGCCAAATCCGCCGCCCGGGCTCCGTCGCGCGTGGTGAACAGCTCAATCACTTCTGAGGCGATGTCCATGCGCCCGGCGGCATTGATGCGAGGCGCGAGGCGGAATGCGACATCGATGGGCGTGAGCGGACGTGCAGCGGTGTCGATCTGTGCTTCCTTCATCAGCGCGCGCAGCCCCAGCCCCACCGGGCGGCGCAGCTCGGCGAGACCGAGCGCAACGAAGACGCGATTCTCACCGAGCAGCGGAACGGCGTCGGCAATGGTCGCGATGGCCAGCAGTTTGAGAAACGACGGGAGGATTTTCGAGCGGGCGCGATCCCTGTCCCAGGTTTCGAGCAGTGCCTGCGACAGCTTGAAAGCAACCCCGGCCCCGCACAGATGGCGGCAGGGATAGGTGCACCCGGCCTGATTGGGATTGAGGACGGCAAGAGCGCGCGGCACACCCAGTTCCGTCTCGGGCAGGTGGTGGTCGGTGACGATGAGATCGAGGCCCAGTTCGGCGGCTGCCTCGGCAGCAGCAAACGCGCGGATGCCGGTATCGACGCTGATGACGAGCCGCACGCCTTCCTGCGCGGCAGTCTCCAGGATCTCGCGCTGCATGCCGTAGCCTTCGCGCAGCCGGTGCGGGATATGGAAGTGCACGCTGCTGCCCAGCATCTCAATCGCGGTCTTCAGCAATACGGTCGCGGTGGTGCCGTCCACATCGTAGTCGCCGTAGATGAGTATCGGTTCGTGCGCGGAAACGGCGCGCTGGATGCGCTCCACGGCGCGGTCCATGCCAAGCATGGAGAAGGGATCGAGCAGCTGATCGATTGTGGGCTCGAGAAACTGGGCGGCGTCAGCGGCTCCGTGGATGCCGCGGGCGATGAGCAGTTCCGCGACGAGCAGCGGCACGTGGGCGGCCTGAGCAAGGGCGGCCGCTTCCGCGTTGTGGGTTTCCCCCATCATCCAGCGGGCCGGCTTCTTGCGATTGCGCGCGAGTAATCCAATGGCCGCTTCTGAGGCGCTCACGGCTCTTCGTCTTCGTCCCCGTCTTCAAAGACGATATCGCCGAGGCTGTCGATGGTGTCGAGCAATTGCTGGTAGCGCTCGTACCACTCCGTCGAGGTCTCGCAGAGGAACATGATGCCCTGGTAGGGGAATCCGAGCTGGAGATGTCCGATTTTGCCGATATGTTTCACCAGCGTCTGGGCTTCGTCCAGATCGGGAGTCGCACCGCCGCCGATCTCGAAATCCTGATCCTGGACTTCCTCGATCAGCATCTCGACGTCCTCTTTCTCCAGGACCGCTTCGCTCATGGTGATGAACGCCGCCCCTGCGGCCTTCGCCGTCTCCACGAAATCTTTCCAGCGATCGGCGTTTTCCTCGTCATCCCAGGTAATGGAAGGAACATCGTCGGCAGCGTGACCAGGCACACGGCGCAAACCATGGCCGGCGATGAATGCGATCATATCGTCCTTCACGCCGGCGAGATTATCGGGATGCATCGAGAGTGGGTTCATGGGCCGCAACAAGCAGTGTAGCCGATGCGGGGAGTCTGCGCGGTGTTCGGGGAGAGGCGCGAGGAAGCAGGCCACAGGGGCACCGCCATCCGGTCAAATCCGCCCTCGGCGTGACAGTGCCGGATTGGCCGACGACTACTCTCCTGCTGCGTACTTGACGCTGCAGCCATACGGACGCGTGTAGGCGACGGCGACAGGCTGCCCATCCATCGCAGCATGCAGCGCAGCCGAAACATAATTCTTCGAATGCGGAATGTCGCTTGTTTCCGTCGTGGGATGGTCGTCGATGGCGCCCGCGTAGATCAGCTTGCCGCCGGGATCGATGACGTACATATCGGGCGTGGTCTTCGCGTTGTATTCATGGCCGATGGCGCCGGTCGGATCGAGAATGGCCGCTGTGGGATCGGCATGCACGCGCGCCATGTAGGCGTTCTCATCCGCAGCGGTCATGTAACCCTGCGCGCCGGCGTGCGAGGAGAGGATGGTGAGCCAGACAACACCCTTCGCGGTCCACTCCTTCTGCAGCGCCTGCATGTTGCCGCTGTCGTAATGCTTGCGCGTGAACGGGCAGCCGTTGTTGGTCCATTCGAGAACGACGTATTTGCCGCGATATTCGGAAAGCTGGTGGGTTTGCCCCTGGGAATCGCTGCCGGTGAAGTCGGGCGCGGGATCGCCGACGCGCTGGGCGGAGGCGGTCAAGGTGAGGACGAGGAAAGCCAGGAAAACCGGAAGACGACGCATGAGGAGGCCCCTCCTGCTAGCGGATTAGTTTGTTGGACGCGCCAAACGAGCGGATTGTTGATGACTGGTGGGTAAAGAATTGAGAGCGGAAAGGACGATGCCCTTGGTGAGAACTTCGGGCAGAACCTGTGGCGTGGCATTCGAATCAGCCGGGTAGATGGCATAGGTGGGGACGCCGCTGCGCCCCAGGGCGGCGAGGGCGCGGGTGATCTCTGGGTCCTGATTGGTCCAGTCCGCGCGGACGAGCGCAATGCCGCTGTCGCGCAGTTTTTGCTCGACATCCTCGCTGTCGAGGATGACGCGCTCATTCACCTGACAGGAGAGGCACCAGCTCGCAGTGAAATCCACGAAGACCGCCCGGCCCTGAGAACGGTCTTTGGCGATGAGGTCGCTGGACCACGGTTGCCAGACACCGGTGGCATTGGCATCGACGGCGAGCGTGACCGTGCGCCTCTGCTGGTCGCCGAAATTCTTCACAGCCCAGACGGGGACAGCAATCGCGGCAACGAGCACCAGTGCTGCAACCACGCTCCCTGCCGCTTTGCCCGGCCACCGGCCCAGCACCCATCCCGCGATCGCCAGCAGCAGAAACGCGGCGAGGAGACCGATGAGCGCGTTCGTTCCGGCGATCTGGGTGAAGACCCAAACGAGCCAGATGACCGTGGCGAAGATCGGGATGGCGACAGCCTGCTTCAGGACTTCCATCCACGCGCCGGGTTTCGGCAGCAGGCGCGCCCACGCGGGGAAGTACGAGAGCGCGAGATAGGGCAGCGCGAGGCCGAGTCCGAGAGCGGTGAAGACGGCGAAGCTCACTGCGGCGGAATGGGCGAGCGCGTAGCCGACGGCTGCGCCCATGAAGGGCGCGGTGCACGGTGTGGCGACGACCATGGCGAGCACGCCGGTGAAGAAGCTGCCTGCGTAGCCATGCTTCTGCGCAAGTGAGCCGCCTGCGCTGGTGAGCGAAAGGCCGATCTCAAATTGCCCGGCCAGCGCCAGGCCGAGGAAGAAGAGCAGCATGGCCATGATGGCCACGAAGATGGGGGACTGGAACTGGAATCCCCATCCAAGCTGCCGCCCGGCTGCGCGCAGCGCGAGCAGCACCGCGACGACTGCCCAGAACGAAACGACGATGCCAAGGGTGTAGACCCACCCGTGGGAGCGGAGGCGGGCGCGCTCCTGCTGCGACGATTGCACCAGCGACAGCCCTTTGATGAAGAGCACGGGGAAGACGCAGGGCATGAGGTTGAGCAGGATGCCGCCGATCAGGGCGAGGCCGGCAGCGCGAAAGAGGGCAGGCCAGCCTGCTTCGGTAGTCGTTGCCGCCGTATTGAGCGCGGCGGATCCAGGCGTGGCATGGATCACATATGCCGAGCCGTCGGCCAGTTCGACGATGCCGTTCAGGGTCTGCGGCGTTCCCTGGAGGTTTTCGTCTTTGGTTAGGGTGAGCTGAGCGCCCTTGGCTGTGGCTCTTGCGGTCTGCGGCGCGGCGTTGGCAATGACGCTTTCATCGAGCGGGAAGAACTGCGCGGAGGTCTGCTTTGCTCCTGTGTCAAGATCAAGGACGAAACCAGTGGGCGTGGTCTGGAAATGTGCGGAGTCGGAGGTGGGCAGCGGTTTCGGCACGAGTGCCCCGAACTTCCTGATCAAATCTTCCGCTGCCTGGTCGCCCCAGGGCCCTTCCGGGACCGGTGCGACGAGACGCTTCAGTTGAAGGTCAGCTTTGCCCGGGATGCAGACCTCGCGGCAGACCAGCCAGCTGACGTGTGCTGCAATCACCGGTTCGCTGCCGACGTCCGCTGGATCCGACATCTTCGCCACCTGCATGGATAGCGGGAAGACCACCTCGTTCTCGTAGCCAAAGTCCATGAGAGGCCCGAGCGGCAGGCGTTTCGGGGCGGGGAATTGCATCGGGCCGGCAGTGATCCCGGGAGGCAGCTTCCAGTCGATCTTCGGCGGCTCGCCGGAATCGCCGGCGTTCGTCCAGTAAACGTGCCAGCCGGATTCCATCTTGAAATCGAGACCCGCGTCAAGCCGGTCTCCCCGGTATAGCTCTCGCTCCGGCACAAGCAGCCGCACCGTCACATGCTGCGTCCGAATGGATGCCTGGGGATCGGACTGGCCGGCCGCCGGCAGGCCGAGCATTGCCGGCAATAAGGCTGCGATCAGAATTCCCAATGTCCGATTCACGATGGGCATATGCCTGGGTTCATTGTAGGACGGACCTGCGGCCCCCCTTGTCATCTTCCCGTGACATATCCGCAGGCGTTTATAGGAGAATAAGAGAGACAGCTGTTTACTGAAAGGTTCTGCCTTGAACCCCTCGATTCCCAGTGCGGTGGAGACACCGGTCTCCTCTGCCGTGCGCGAAGTCAAAGTCGCGCACAGCCCCGATTCCGACGATGCGTTCATGTTTTACGGACTGGCCACGAATAAGGTGCGGGTCAGCGGTTACAAATTCGTCCACACGCTTTGCGATATCGAAACGCTCAACCAGAGGGCCATCCAGGAGGCGTTCTACGACGTCACGGCCATCTCGTTCCACGCCTATCCGTACATGCAGGAGAATTACGCGCTGATGGCCTGCGGCGGATCGGTCGGAGAAGGCTACGGCCCGATGATTGTCTCGACGAAACCGTATGATCTGGACGAGATCCGAAAGATTCGCGTCGCGGTTCCTGGAACGCTGACGACTGCCTATCTGGCCCTCAAGCTGTTCGCTCCCGAGATCGAGACAGCCGTAGTGCCCTTCGACCAGATCATTCCGCAGGTGCTGGCGGGGAATTTTCAGGCGGGCTTAATCATCCACGAGGGGCAGCTCACATGGTCGCGCAGCGGCTTGTGCAAGGTTCTCGATCTGGGCGAGTGGTGGCGGGAGCAGACAAAATTGCCCCTTCCGTTGGGCGGCAACGCCATTCGCAGGTCGCTGGGCGAACCGGCAATGCTGGCGGTCACGCGTGCTCTGCGGGACAGCATCCAGCACGGCCTCGATCATCGCGATGAAGCTTTGGCGTATGCAATGCAGTTTGCCCGCGATCTTGACTCCAGCCTGGCCGACAAATTCGTAGGCATGTATGTGAACGAGCGCACACTCAATTACGGCGACGACGGCCGCGAAGCCATCCGCAAACTGCTGGAGATGGGCCACGAGCGCGGCATCATCCCCCACCCGGTTCACGTGGAATTCGTCGGTTAGCGATGAGCCGGGTGCGGTCTGCGCACTGGGTGTCTCTTATTCCTGTGGGACGGGCTTTTGCTTTGTCGTGGGCGCTGGCGGAATCGGGATCTCCTTGAGCGGAGGTCCCTGAGGAATGAGACGCCATTTCGGCGGAGGACCGGGCGGAATCAGTTTGCCGATCGGACCTGAGGTAACGGCGGGTTCTGGGGAAGGCGCAGTGGGTTCCGAGGGTGAAGTTGCCACCGCAGCCGGAGATGGAGGCGCGGCAGGAGAGACTCCAGTGGCTTTGTTTGGGGTTCCGGACGAAGCCACTGGCGTTCCCGCGACAGCGGGAGCATTCGTTGCTGTCGCCGCCGGCGCAGGCCTCGAGCTCTCCGGCCCGGCCGGAGAACTTCCCGCGAACGGTGCCGGCGCAGAGGTTTCAGGCGCTGTTGCGGCCGAAGTTGCTGTGGGCGCGGCACCTTCCGGAACCAACGCGCTTGCGGCTACCTCCGGCGTCTCGGCTCCAGGTTCGGCGATCGGAGCGGGATAGCGTTCCATGTTCGCTGCCGTCACTCGGCCATGTTGGTCGAGCGAGACCCCCCACACGGAATAAAGGCCGTCGCGATCATGTTCCGTGAAGCGCACCAGCTCCACACGGCCTCTGACGGAAATTTCAGCCGTCGGACGAGGCGCCAGATACGCCGCTGGGGGCGGGTTCGGACCCATGACCATTTCTGAATCACCTCCAGCCAGCGCGGCATAGGTCATCGCCAGTGCAATCCAGTCGCTTTGCGGATCGGTCAACTGCTCAGCGGTTGGCGCGGGCAGGGCGCGATTGAACACAGCGATGGTCCTTGGCGCTGCCGGCGCCCATTCGTAGGGCGTCGCGTTGTGATAGAGCACTGGAACCACCTGGACCCGGCCCGCTCCTCGCGGAATCAGCGCGGTAAAGAGCGATTTGGCGCCTTTGGGCGAAACGCCACGGTAGTGCAGAAGAACGTCGTCCGGCACCTCCGGGCAAACCACCTGGTCATAAGTCCACCCGCCTGCGCTCAGGTCGTAGCCCCAAAACCGCGCTTCGTTCGCGATCTCTGCATGCTTTTCCTGAATCAGTGCCGCATCACCGGCACTCATCTGTTCGGCCGTGCGATGTTCCAGGGGAAGAGGCGTGGCGGTCTGGGTCTGTGCGGCCGCCGCCAGGCAGGTCAGCAGAATTCCGCTTCCAATCCCAGCGCCTCCGCCCAAAATGCCCTTGAGGAATCGCATGTGATTCCCACTTTACCAGCAAAAAGGGGCAGCCGCGTGAGCTGCCCCTTTTGGTTCTCACCTGCGGCTACTGCCGCGAAGTGTGATGCACCGGGTGATGCGTGACTGCCTTATGTTCCGGAGCCGGCGGTTCGCCGTCCTTCATCACAATCATCGGAGGATTCTGCGTGTAGGAATCGAAAGTCGCAATATAGGTGACCTTCGCTCCCGCGGTGGGGGGTGTCTTGAGCGGCTCCTTCATGTTGATGGTGAAGTCGGCCTTATTCGACTGCTGCGCATCCTGGGTGACGGCAAGCTGCACAGAATCCGGTGTCGCCGTAACCACGACCCCCGGCACCTGAGCCGTGACGCCGCTCATGATGCTCCAGATGAGCTGCTGATCCGCAGGGTCTCCATTGGCGAGGATGAACTCCTCATCCGATAGGCCAAGGCCCTTCTTCAGAGCATCCGTACACTCCTGCGGGGCAGAAGTGGCAGGAGCCGGAGCACCGGGCGCCGCTGCAGAACTGGCAGAAGCAACTGCGGGCGCCGCACCGGCAGCCGGGGTCGACGGGGGGGCTGGCGTGACGTTGGTGCAACCCGCTGTGCTGACGATTGCATTGTGAGCCAGCTCAGCTGGAGACGGCGGCGGCGGAGCGGGAGTCGGATTATAGGATGCCGGCGGGAAGACGTTGGCCGGCGAGGCCGCCAGTTGCTGGATATCGGCGAAACCCGGCGGCGGATTGCCGTTCATGCAGGCGGCATCGTTCTGGGCGCAGTGAAATTTCTTGTACCAGTAAACCGCGGCGGTTTCGATTTGCGACTGATAGGGAGGCTTGGTGAACTGCGCGGCCCGTGTGAGGAACCACACGGCGCTTTTCAGATCCTTCGGATCTTCCTGCAGGTATGCCTGGCCGAGATAATAAGTATCGAGCAGGCCGGGAACCTGGGTGGTCGCAGCGGGGTTCTTGTAGGACTGCAGTTCCTTCGTATAGGCGTCGATCTCGCTTTTGTAGTCCTTCTTGGCTTGATCGTCAGCGCCGATCGCGCTGTAGAAGATCGGTGTAGCGGCCTCTTTCACCTGATCGTAGTCGGCCTGAGACATGCAGCTATCTTTGGGTGCATTCAGGCCCTTTTGTGCATCAGCCGCGGCCTGGTCCAGAGCTGCCTGGTTCCCATTGGATTGCGTGTGTTCCAGATAGACGACATACGTAAGGGCGCGCAGGTTCGCCGGATCGGACTGCAGCAGCCGCTTGGCAGCGTCCAGCGTCTTGCTGACGTCGTTCGTCTGCTGGTAGGCGACCATCAGCTGGCCCAACAAATCGGTTTTCGCCGCGCTGTTCGGATACTGCTGGAGAAACTGCTCGATGGCCTGCGCCTTACCCGCCGGACTCGACTGGCTGATCGCATTGGTATACGCGTTGTACTCGGCGGGGTCTTTGATGGTTGGGCTGCAGTTGGCCGGCTGGCTGGACGCGGACTGGCCGGAAAACGAGGTCTGTGCGATCGCCGGCGTGCACATGGCCGTGCCTGAGCACACGCTCAGCAGCACGACCGAGGCGGAAACGAGCTTCTTCATTCAACGCTCCTGGGAGAATACCTTGTGATGCAAAACCAAAGCTTCGACGCTGCTGGGGCCGCCGTTGGCCCGGCCAGGCGCCCATCGCGCCACTTCACCGCTGTCCGAAGAGAATGCTTCGGAGGCCCTGCCCCGTCATTGATGCTGGATTATAAGAACGTTCGCGTATGCTGACAAGTTTGTGTCCGAAAAGATGCTTTGGGGCCGAAAAGATGCCCCGGCACGATTCACTGGGATGCCGATGAGGGCAGCTCGCGTTGACCCATCGCAGGGCAAGAGCCAGCTTACACGAGCGCCTGCTTCGCGATGCGCGGAAATTTGGCGGCTGCATCATGGACCCATCCGGCAGTTTCGCTATTTTGACGACTCGATGAGCCGGATTCGGGTGGTGAAAGCGCGGCCGAGCGGCTGAAGAAACGTCCCATACTGTGGGGAATCGACATTGTTGTTCACGATGTAGGGGTCCCTGGCACCGGTGCTGTTGATCAGCGTTCCCCGCAGCCCAAAATATTTGCCCCGGAAGTGGAATCGCCACTCGAGTCCTGGCGAGAAGTTGATGTATCGGGGGAACCGCCAGGACCCGGCCGGTCCGACGATCTGCTCATTGGCATTGATCGAGTCATAGGGAAAGCCGGAATGCATGTCAAGCGTGTAGACGAAATCCCAGTTCTTGTGGATCGTCGGCAGAAAGGGCGCCCACGCAGGGAGCCATCCCCAACTCAGTAGCCGGTTCGGCACATCCCAGTAGAGCGGTCCACCCTGCTGCGGTCCAAGAACAGTAAGGGTGGGAATGTAATCCAGCGCCGCATTCGTTTTTGCGGACGAATGCGTGAAGGATGCGAACAGCGTGTACCACGTCCCGAAGGACCGGTGGGCCTGAACCTCCTCTGAGTGGTAGTGATCCTGCCGGTTGTTCGTGAGCACCCATGTCCCGTAGAGGGCACTGGAGTTGTTTGGTCCGGCATATACGAATTCGTCGGACGACCGCTTTTGGAGAAAGTCGGCGCTTACGTAGATCCGGTCCGGGAACTTCTGCTCGCCGCCCACGCTCCAGTTCCATGCCCGCGCTTCGCGCAACGAGCCATTCTGCGCGATGAACTGTGTTTCCTCGGGCGGCCCAGTGGGACTGATTCCGTCAGCGGCGAAGTACGTGTCGTAACGGACTCCGGCCAGGGCGCGCGTGAGGTATTCCAGTTCCGTGTGCTCGTAGTATTCGCCGATCCCCGCGCTCAGCTTGGTGCTGTTCTCCCTTCCGGACGGAGAATAATTCACCGCAATACGCGGAGCGAGCAGGGGACGGCGGATGATTTCGTCCCAGTCGAAGCGCAATCCTGGCTCAATCAGCAGGCCATACGGTGCCGACCACCGATCCTCGACGTACGATCCGACCTCAAGATTGTTGCGGCTGAAAGGAGCGAACGCAGGAAATGCGCTCTCGCGCTCCAGCGTTCGGTCTTCGCGCAGGTAGTGGATCGGTGCGAAAGACTGATTCTCGGTGAAGCCCACATGATCGAGATCTGCTCCGAAACGGATTTGGTGGCTGCCCGCCCAGTTCCGCGGCGGCAAATAGACGTTCTCGTAGCCCTCGAATCGCTGCGAGCGGGTCGTGGTGTTGTCGAAGTCGGATCCCGACGGCAGCTCCGGTGTCAGATCATAGGGGAGAGTTCCATGCGGTTCATATCCCTCCCGGTAGCGCATGACGCCGAATCCCGTATCGAGGACAACCCCGCTCCTGAAGCTTTGCTGATCGCGCGCATAGGGAAGCCACCCCACGATGTCGTGACTGTCGGTGCTCTGCTGCGGCGTTAATGCGGAGATGCCCTCGTAGGGCGAGTGATAGTCGTTGAACAGAAGGGCAGTGGTCAGGCTGTTGGTGTGGCCAATGTTCACCTGATACTTCATCAAATTGCCCTCGCGGGCCAGATTGTTCGTGTCAGCGTTGGCAGGTAGCTCAGGCACGAAAATATCGCTGTACTGCATTTCGATCCCGTCGAAAAACCACGCTCGGTTGCGCACCAGCGGGCCGGAAACCGTCAGTCGCGGCTCCATCGTGTCGAAACGAATTCCTTTCTGATTACGAAACGAGGGAATAAAGTTGGTGGCGTCATAACGGAACTTGTTGTCGCCCATGCCGGTGCTGAAGGCGATGACGCCGCCGGTCGCGCGGCCGTATTCCACCGGGTATCGCGTTGATTCAACATCCATGGACCGCACTGCGTCCGTGCTCAAGCGCATGTCGAGCGTGCCGTATACAGGGGAACGCATGTCGAATCCATCCAGGGTGTCCAGCGTCATGTAGGTTTCGCTGCCGGCAACGTGGACCTGGCCGGTGGCCTCCTGCACGACTCCGGGAGTAAACGGCAACAGGTTACGGATGTCGTTGTTCGTCGGGTAAGGCACATTTACGATCTCCGGCACATTCATTGTGCTGCGGTCGGAGACCTGCTCGGGATCGATGCCGGGCGCGGAGGCAGTGACGCTCACCCTTTGCTGTACTAACTGCTCATGCGTGAGGACGACGCGCAGGGTTCTGTCTGAGGAATCGATATTGGTCTGGCGGTTCTCGTAGAAGCCGGGCTTGGCGACCTGGAGACCGAAGGAGCCACTCGCCGGCGCGTTCCAAAAACATCGGCCCGCATAGTCCGTGACCAGATGAAGCGAGGACTGACCCGGGCGTTCGACCGTGACCTGCGCCTGAGGCACGGCGAGGCCGTTCTCGTCGACCACTGTGAGCGCAATGGTCCCGTTGGGCGGCGTGGGCGTTGGGGCCGGTGCACGCGCGTGCGTCGTCTGGCCCTGGCTCGCACAGGCGAGAAAGAGGGCGAGGAGTACGGCAATCACGCGGAATCGAGGCTCTCCAGCATGCATCTGCTTCGACCGGGGCAGGAACCGACGGGCCCACCCGAAGAAAGAACGCAGCAAATAGGAAGCGCACACACGATTATGCCGCACGCAACCGATTGGGTCTGTCGACTTTGTCACTTTCCGAATGCTGGCGCCGTTCGATCGCGGCCACCAGAGATTCCTCCGCAATCAGGGTACCCGCACATGCGACAAAGGGCAGCAACTCGCCGAAAACACGAGTCTCCACCAGAATGCCCCAGATGGCCATCAACGCGTACCAAACAGGAATGACCCACATCCAGATCCGTAACTGCGCATCGTTCAATTTGTGGCGATACAGCAGAAGGAACGGCAACAGGTAGCCACACGCGCTGAAAAGCTGCGGATAATAGCGCAGCCGGTGCAGGCAGTACCAGTTGAACGCGATGCGCGGGTAGTACTCCGACGGATTGTGGCGGAAGAGGTGAAAGATGAAGACGTGCCACACGGCCCAGTACGCCAGCATCAGCAGCGCAGGGACGGCAATCTGGGGACGCAGTGCGCGCCTCCATTGGAAGCCGCTCGAGCCGGGCGCGGGACGCATGGCCAGAAGTGGGCCGTCGCCGGTCGATGAACTTTGGTGCAATTCTGTTCGCTCCGCTTGCGGTAGCCGCCTTGGCCGAACACAGGCGCTCAGCGCGAAGAAGGGGATCAGCAGCAGCGCCGTTTCCCGGTTGAGCGTGGCCACCGCAAACAATGCCACCAGCCACAAAACCGGCTTGCGGAAATAAATGAGATACAGTCCCAGCGCGAAGAACATCAGGCTGGGCATGTCATAAATGAAGCGGTAATTCTGAACCGCGTGCAGGCTGTAAGAGACGGTGCACAGCACAAGGAACAGCGGATAGACCAGCCATTCCAGCAAATGTCTCCGGCTCGCCGCGCGGTAAATGCGCACAGCCACCCAACCCGCAATCAGGACGCACGGAACATCCAGGTAGAATTCGACGACGCCCCCGGGGCCAATACCATGGGGGAAAAAGTACTGGTTCTTCGACCAGTCTGCGGCAAGGTGCGCCATGTAGGCGCTGCTTTGCGCCCATCGAAACAGGGGTGCCAATAACAACCGCGTCTGAAAGGGCACCCGCTCGTGGCCATAGCCGAACCGGTCGAGGTGAATATACGGATGCCCAAGGAACAGACAGCAGCCGATAAACTGCACCGTCATCAGCAGATAAAGGGCGAGCAAGGCGCATCGCGATAGGACATTCTTCCAGTCTGCCCGAGCCAGATCTGGCCATAACTCTCTAGTCAACATTTCTCTCTTGGATGCGGGTGTGTTTTAGGCCGTCAACCGCGATGAATGGTGTCATTTTCGGCCTTTTTCGCGCAGGAGCCCCGTATCGCCCAGGGTACTTCCGGCGCGGTGTTTTTGCTTGCCATGTGCCAGGCACAGGACTACTGTGGAAATCAATACCCTTGCGCTCTGGCGTGATGACTCGCTGCAAGGCCGGCAAAAGACGCTGATATACACCAGGAACCCAATAGTGGGGTTTCTGCCCCCTTATCCACAAGATGTTGGGGTGCAACTGTTGACCCGGCTCGAGAGCGGACGCTACAGTTTTCCATGATGCTTCTGGCCTCTCATCATCGCCCGTCCCTGTCCACGCGGGGGCGCAGGAGTGTTTCCCCATGCTGAAGCTGAAACGCGTTCACATTCTTGGGTTTAAGTCCTTTGCCGACCGGACGGAGGTCGCTGTACCGGGGCAGGGGATCGCGATCATTGTTGGACCCAATGGCTGCGGAAAATCGAACATTCTCGATGCGGTGAGCTGGGTTCTGGGAGAGCAGAGCGCCAAGAGCCTGCGCGGCGGCAAGATGGAAGACGTCATCTTCGCCGGGACCCGCGACCGCAAGCCCCTCGGAATGGCCGAGGTTTCGCTGACGCTGGTCGACCCTGACGCTTACGAGGGCGGCCCGCTGCTCGCTGAGCCGGAGATCATCGTCGACGAGAATGACCCCGACTGGGACGAGGAGAAGCTGCGCGCCGAACGCGCGGCCGAGGTCGAGGAAATCATTGCGGACTCGCAGCCTGGGCAAGTGCTGGAAGGGGAACCAGAAGAGGCTGCCGAAGCTCCAGCCGCTGAGGGGGCGACGATTCCCGCCGTGGTGCTGAAGATTCGCCGCCGCAAATTCAATCGGACGCCCCAGAAGGGCGAGATGGTCGTCACGCGACGCCTCTTCCGCACCGGCGACAGCGAATATCTTCTCAATGGCAAGCTTTGCCGGTTGCGCGACATCCAGGACATTTTTATGGGCACCGGTCTCGGCCCCGAGTCCTACGCGATCATTAGCCAGGAGCGCGTCGGGCAGCTGTTGAGTTCGCGTCCGCACGATCGCCGCGCCATTATCGAGGAAGCTGCAGGCATCACTCGCTTCAAAACGAAGAAGCGCCTGGCCGAGCTGCGCCTCGAACAGGCAAAGCAGAACCTGGCGCGCGTGAACGACATCTTCGAGGAAGTCACACGGCAGATGGGGTCTCTGAAGCGTCAGGCCGCCAAAGCAGAACGCTATGCGCGGCTGCGCGACGAGATGCGCGAGAAGCTGAAGGTGGTTCTGGCCAGCCGGATTGCGCAGATGGACGCCCGGCACGCCGAACTGGAAGCAGAGATTGCCGCGCTCACCGAGCACATTGATCGGGGAACGGAGCGAGTGGCCGCGCTGGATGCCGAGCACGCCGCTCTGGTCACGCGCGGATACCTGCTGGAAGATGTTGCCAAGGATGCGGAGGCCCGTGCCAACCAGCGCTCGGTGGAAATCGAGCGAGCCGATGCGCGTCACCGCTCGAACGAGGAGCGCATTGCCGAGCTGGAAGCGCGCAAATCCGCCGCGCGAGCTGAACTGGAAGGTGCCGCAACGCACCTCGAAAGCATGAACGCGGAGCGCGAGACCCAGCGCACTTTTCTCGAAAATGCGGAAGCGGAAGCCGCGGAGTTCCGCGAACGCACGCGCCAGAAGCAGGAGGCCATGCGGCAGGCTGTCGCCGCGGTCAGCAGCGCCGAGCAGCAATCGGAAGGCGCGCGCCGCCGGGCCGCGCAGCTTCTGTCGCAAGTCGCGCAGGTGCGCAATCAAATCACGCAGGGCGAAGAATCGCTGGCATCGCTGGAGCGGGAATCCGATCGCTTGTCGCTCGAAATGGATGCGGCACGCAGAGATCTTGAAGCTTTGGGGTCTGAGCGCGGCCAGGTTTCGCTCACGTTTGAGTCGGTCACCGAAAGACTCCACCGCGTCGAGGGAGAGATCGCTGCTCTGCGCGCCGAAATCGAAGCGCGCCGCGCCGACGAGGATGACGCGCGCCGCCACGCCGATCAGCTGCGCGCCGAACACGCCACGCTGAGCGGACGGCGCAACTCGCTTGAATCCCTGATTCGCGAGCACAGCTACTCAACCGACACTGTGCGAAAGCTCTTTCAGGCCAACTCACTTGGCGGAGGGCTCGCCCCGGTCGGCACGCTTGCTGATTTTCTTGAAGTAACCGGACAATACGAGAACGTGGTTGACGAATTCCTGCGCGATGAGCTGAATTACATCGTCGTCAAGAGCTGGGATTCCGCGCACGAAGGCGTTCGCCTGCTGAAAACCGGCGTCGACGGGCGCGCCACCTTTCTGGTGCACCCCGAAGACGCGCAGGCCAAGTTTTCGTTTGCAGGGGACGACACGCCCGTCAATCATCACACGCTGCAGCCCATCCTTCCGCTGCGCAATTGCATTCGCGTGCTCGACGGCTTCGGACGTTCGCTGGAAGTGATTCTGCCCAAGCTTCGTGATGGCTTCGTCGCTCCGGACTCGGAGACCGCCCGTACGCTGGCGCTGGAGAATCCGAATGCGTTTTTCCTGTCGCCCTCCGGGGAGTGCTTCCACAACGTCACGGTGACCGGCGGAAAGCCCGGGACCGAAGGACCGCTGGCGCTCAAGAGGGAACTGCGTGACACGCAGCAGAAGCTTTCCGCTGTCGAGCGCGAACTCGGGCAGGCGGAGTTGCGGGTGGCCTCGCTTGCAAAGACGCTCGTCGAACTGACCCGGACGCTCGATACCAAATCGGAAGAGCGCCGGGTGGCTGAACGCGATAGCGCCAACCAGAGCGCGGCGTTGCGGCAAATGGAGTTGGAAGTCCAGCGGCTGGAGCGGCGCCTGCAGGAGCGGACGCTGGAGAGCGAGCGGAATCGCGACGCCCGCGACGGCAAGACCGCCTTTCTCGATCAGCGGCGTGCGGAGGCTGTTCGCCTGGAAGCGGAACATCAGGCAGCCGAAGGAGCCATTGAGGAGATTCAGCGTTCGGTGGCCGACTTGCGCGCCGCTCGCGATCTGGCTCAACAGGAAGCCGCGCAGCTTTCCGCGCAACTGGCTGGCCTCGAGGAGCGCCGTCGCGGTGCAGAAACCGCGTTTGCGCGCATTGACCGCATGGTGCGCGATCTGGAGAACCGCGTCGCGCAAATCAGCCAGCAGCTCGCCGCCGCCAGCGCGGAGCAGGAGCAGCGCGGAGCAGAAAACGAATCGCTCGTTTCGGCGCGCCAGCAATTGTTCGAGGCGCGGGATACCGCCCAGCACGAAGCGGCGGAGGCGCATCGGCAAATCGCGGTCTTGCGCACGGAAATGAGCGCGATGGAGCAGGACCTGAAAGGTCTGCGTGGGGAGATCGACGCCCGGCGCGAAGAACGCAGTGCATCCGGGAGCCAGGCCGCTGCGCTGTCCGCCGATTTGCGCCACGCCGAGGAATCGTGCCTCGCCGACCTCAGCCTTGGGGCTTCTGTGCTGCGCAGCGACGAGGAACTCGCTCGCATCGAAGGCGATGCTCTGGCGGCAGAAGATCTGGCCTGCCGGGAAATGAAGCAGAAGCTCGAAGCCATGGGCCCGGTGAACATGATGGCGCTGGAGGAGTACAACGAAACCGCGCAGCGCCATGAGTTCCTCGAGACCCAGCGCACAGATCTGCTCGAGTCCATCGACAACACCCAGGCGACCATCCGCGAGATCGACGAAGTCTCGCGTACCAAATTCGACGAAGCATTTGCGCGCATCAATGAGAATTTCAGCTCCACCTTTGGCAAGCTCTTCAACGGCGGTCAGGCCTTTATGCGGCTCACCGACGAGGAGAACGTGGCCGACAGCGGCATCGATATTGTCGCGCAGCCTCCAGGCAAGAAACTGCAAAATGTTTTGCTGCTCTCAGGCGGCGAAAAAGCTCTGACGGCGCTGTCGCTGCTCATCGGCATTTTTGTCTATCAGCCCAGTCCCTTCTGCGTACTCGACGAAGTGGATGCGCCGCTCGACGAAACCAACGTCGGCCGGCTTGCCGATATGCTGCGCGGGATGGCCGAACAAACGCAGTTCGTCCTGGTGACGCACTCCAAGCGGATGATGGTGGCCGCCGACATGATTTACGGCGTCACCATGCAGGAGCCTGGCGTCTCCAAGGTGGTCAGCGTCCGGCTCGGCGATCGCGAGCACCACCCGCATCGCGGCGAAGCCCGCCTGGCCACCGCATAAGCCTGCGCTGCAAATGCTTGGACCGGGCGCTCTGCACCAGGGGCGCCCCCCAACAATCCCGCGATCCATTGCCGATAACAGAGCGTTCCGTTCCGGAATGATGCCGTCATCGCATGGCGCGGTCTTGATGCTGTCCGGCAGGCGTTCCGTCCGACCAATCCGGGACCATGACAAGGAGGACAAGTATCGATTCCGACCGGTAAAGGGTCTCAATGGTCCTGCTCAGTGCTTCGGGCACAGGCGGCATCTCCGTCACCGTAGCAAACTGATACAGTGAGCACAATTGCCCTCTGGCCTTCCGCCCTTGTGCCGCTCTCCCAGCCACAGGGCCACCGCTGATACAGTACGAACCAGGTGAACCCTATGGCCGATACTCTTACCGTTTCTCATGACCCATTGACCACGCAACAGGTGGTGGAGCTCACGAAGACGCTGAATTACGGCACGTGGCGCTTTCAAAAGACCTGGAACCCGCTCCACATCGCCGATGCTGAAGGATGCTGGTTTACGGATGGCACCGGAAAGCGCTACCTGGATCTCTCGTCGCAGCTGATGTGCGTCAACCTGGGGCACAAGAACCCTGCGGTCATCGCCTCCATCGCGGCCCAGGCCAGGCAATTGGCCTACGCTTCCCCGGCGTTCGCGACCGAAGCCCGCGCAGAGCTGAGCCAACTGCTGCTGGAGGTGCTGCCGGAAGGCCTGACGAAGTTCTTCTTCACCACGTCAGGAACCGAGGCCAACGAAGCGGCCTTCAAGATCGCCCGCATGTACACCGGCAAGACGAAGATCATCGCGCGTTACCGCTCCTATCACGGATCGACGATGGCCTCCATCGCGGCCACTGGCGACCCGCGTCGCTGGGCCATGGAGCCCGGCGGAAAAGGCCACGGATTTGTTTTCGCGCCGGAAGTGAATTGCTACAAGTGCCCCATCCGGCACACCTACCCGGGATGCGGCATCGCCTGCGCGGAATACCTGGAACACATGATCCGGAACGAGAGCGACGTAGCCGCGGTCATTGTGGAACCGGTGGTCGGCACCAACGGCGTGCTGGTGCCGCCAAAGGAATACATGCCGATGCTGCGCGACATCTGCACCCGTAACAAGGTCCTGCTGATCGCCGACGAAGTGATGAGCGGATGGGGACGTACCGGCTCCTGGTTCGCCGTCGACAACTGGGGTGTGAACCCGGACATTCTCGTCACGGCGAAGGGCATTACGTCGGCCTATGTGCCTCTTGGCCTTTGTGCGACCACGCAGGAGATCGCCGCTTACTTCGACGATCATTATTTCTCCCACGGCCACACCTACGAGGCGCACCCGATGACCCTCGCGCCGGCCGTGGCAACGATCCACGAAATGCAACGGCTCGATCTGGTGAACCGTTCGCGGAAGATGGGCGCGATTCTGGGGCCGAAGCTGCACGCCCTCAAGGCGAAGCATCCCTCGATCGGCGAGGTCCGCGGGCTCGGGCTGTTCTGGGCTCTCGACCTGGTAAAGAACCGCGAGACGAAAGAACCCTTCAACACCATGGCCCAGAAGGTCGACGGCACACCGCTGGTGGTCGACAGAGTTTCAGCTGATTTACTGAAACGCGGCGTTGCGATTCAGGCGTGGGTTAGCCATCTGATCGTCGCCCCGCCGCTGATTGTCGAGGAATCGGAACTGGACTTCGCGGTAGAAGCGCTCGACGCGTCGCTGGCCGTCGCGGACGCCGCGGTAGCGGCCTAACGGCGGGGGCGCCGCGCGGCGAATCTCGCTGAAACGGTTTTCAACCATCCGGCCGAGACACACCGTCGCTATGCGATACTGAGGAGGCCAGCCCGGCGCCGGGATGGCGGAACTGGCAGACGCAGCGGACTCAAAATCCGCCGAGATAACCTCTCGTGGGGGTTCGACCCCCCCTCCCGGCACCAAAACAAAGAGATTAGATTGAATTGGCCTCTCGAATCCGGAGAGGCCAAAATCGTTTGGTGGCTGTTCTGATGGCTGTTGGTTCCCGCAGTGGGCGCATCTGCGGAAAATTCGAAGTCAGTTGTGCTCTTCGCAAACTATTTGGCCGCCAGAGAAGCGTGCAGCGATCTGGAATGACCGAAGCGAAAAATGATCTCGCGACGTTTCCTGTCTGGTTCAGCCTGACCGGCGATATTCAGCACTCGCCTTATAGTTGGAGATGCTCAAATGTGGTTTGATCTCAGTCGTGGAATTTAGAGGAGTACATTGAAGCTGCTTCCATTCAATCGTTGGACTTTGGCCGACGTAGATCCTCCTTGGGATGGGGAGTCCTTGTTCGAAATTCTGGAAGTGAACGGCCCTGACGCGACGCTGCCAGAACGGGCAAAGCGGAACGAAAACGAATTGGGATGGGTTGCAGGAGCCTTGGACGGTGTTACCGGGCACCATTTCAATCGGGCCGAATCTGATCAAATCCGAGATCGAACTAAGCCCGTCCTTGGAGCATTGGCCCGGTTGTTGAAGCACTCCACTCAAGAGCACCTCTCGGCCCTTCATAGGGAACTCCAAAGAGACACCCTTCTCAGCATTGCCGATGCACTGCAGGAACAGATCAAAACGAGTCTGCTGACAAACGAAACACGAAACTCGCGTATTGCCGAGGTCGGCAGGTATTTCGCCACTAAGGCCGCGGATCGTGAGGGCACAAAATTTGGAATCCTCCTGCTCGAAGTTTCAGGCGAAGACAGCGATCGTTCTGTCCTTGAAACTCTTGCGACGAGCGACGAGTTCACCCTCTATGCGGCTCTCGCCCTCTGCAAGCTTTCGCCGAACCCTGAAAACGTTTTGTGGCAGCTTGCACAGAAGGTTCATGGGTGGGGACGCGTGCAGGTTGTCGAAAGGCTAGATGGAACGGAAAACGCCGCAATACGAGCGTGGATGCTTCGTGATGGATTCCGGAACGACATCATGGACGAGTATCTCGCCGGCATTTGCGCGCGGACCGGAAAGCTGCACGAGGCGCTCTCTGCAAACAGTGTTGACCGTGCTCTCTTGGATGGGGCTGCAGGAATCATCAAGGCGCTTCTATGCGGCGGGCCGGCCGATTCCATTGAGGATTACCGTGAAGGTCCGATCGCCATTCAGGAGTACCTGCGGCATGTGAGCCAGACGAGTGCCCTAAGTCTTGAACACCTTCTTTGTATCGGACGTCTGCGCTATTTTCTTTCCGAGGCAGCCGGCTGGGAAGATCGCTATTCAAAAGGCTGGACTTCGGCCGCACGAGACGAGATGCTTTCGGAATGCACGCGTTTGAGAGAACGCCCCGATTGGAAGATCAAGATAGATAGCGCACTACGCTCTCCTGACAATCTGGTCTTCTATGAAGCCGACTCCGCCGCTCAAGAGTTGGGCATCGATACGCGGGACATCCATTTTGATAGAGTTCGTTCGGAACCGTTGAAGTCCTCGTCTTGGTACCGGCTCCTCCAACAGACTAATGAAGACCAAATTGAAGAGGTTTTGAGCTTTGCAGAGCGCGCCTTACCGCTCGATGAGATTGCCACTGGTCCCGCAGATTCTCTAGGACTCGGCGAGAAGTATGCCGCTCACCATGCGCTCGATTGGATTCTTCAGGATCTGAAGCGATTTCCTGGCCACGGATGGGAATTCATCAATATCGGGCTCCAGAGTCCCGTCACTAGAAACAGGAACATGGCTCTCAACGCACTTTTGGAATGGCCGAAGCCTTCGTGGCCCGAGGAGGCGCCTCTCCTGCTCGCCAGATTACGTACATCAGAGCCAAATGAGAAACTGCGCGAGCGTCTGGAATCGATATGAGCACTTCACCGTTGTTCGTTCCTCTCGGTGACGCGGATACGCTGGCGCAGAAGCTGCTGGCCGTGGGAAATTCACTGAAACCGATTGGAGTGCCCGGCGAATTTTGTACCAGTTTGAATGAGAGAAACTGGAGCAAAAGGAGCCGGAGATGGCACGAGGAAGGAAGCATACCCCTGAGCAGGTGGTGAACCTGCTGCGGCAGATCGAAGTGGCGGTGGCGAACGG
>DATDHZ010000085.1:0-52315 GCA_036521315.1 Acidobacteriaceae bacterium | reverse complement strand
CGGTCCGCGATGCGGCCGTGGTTGCCGCCCTGCTGGTGCTGATCCTGGCGCGCATCCTGCCGTTGATCCTGACGCTGGTCCTGGCGCTGGTCCTGACGCGCCTGCGTCGACTGTTTTTGCTGGTCTTTGTCTCTTTGCTGATCTTTGTCGGTCTGCTGCTGGCGAGCCGCCGGCTGTTTCGGAGCCTTTGCGTCCTTCTGGTCGTTTTGGGGCTTCGTGTCGTCCGGCTTCGGCGGCGGCGTTTGGTCCTGCTGGACGGCGGATAACATAGCGTGGGTGTTCAACGGCGTGGCGGCAGAGGATGGGCCCGAGGCATACGCCACGGAAGCCAGCCCTGCAATCGCCAGTGCGCCTGCAAAGTTTCTGATCAATCGCATTTTGGATTTCCTCCTGTTTGTCCCCTCAGGCGAACTTCAGGACTATCACTCAGGTAGATGCCGGTGCCGGAGAATGTGCTGTAACTCAAATAAACGGCGCAGAATCAGGAGGATGGATGACTGTGGTTACTGAAAAATCAATAACGCTAGTAACTTATTTTCCACACGCGAACGTAACAAATTTTTAGGTGACCTTCGCTGGAATTCTGTCGATAATGACCTTTATGTGGGATTGCGCCGGAGGGCCTATGCAACTAGAGAACACCGCGGTTGGGGATCTGCTGTCGAAGGCAAACTTCGAAATCATTTTGGCCGATGTGACGAGCAGCCGAAAAGAGGAGGACGCGCTGACGTCGGCGATCCAGCGCGCGAACCGGGCGTGTGCGGAACTGGAACAGTGGAGCGCCGCGCTGGAGATGTCGGACCAGGAGACGTCGAAGCTGACGAGCCTGATGGGCCGGCTGCGGCTGAAGGTGCGGTATCTGGAAGCGGTGCAGTATCTCGAGACGGTGTAGGGCCGCGGATACGGTTTGCTCTGACCCTCCTGAGCTGGCCTGCGCCGACAACGGGGCGCTCAGGAAGAAGAGACGACTTGCGTCGCGGATTGCGTTTTCCGCTCCCAGGGCTGGAGAATGCGGACCGACTGCATGCCGGCGGCGGTGGCAGACTGGATGCCGAGGTCGGTGTCCTCGAAAACCAGGCACGTCTCGGGCGGCACATTGAGCTTCTGCGCAGCCATGAGGAATGGGTCGGGAGCGGGCTTGCCATGCTCGTAGTCGCCGGCGCAGACGAGGACGTCGAACTTGTCGAGCAGGCCGAGGATTTCGAGCGATTTGACGACCGACTCGCGGATGCTGCCGGAGACGACGGCGAAGGGGATGCGTCCGTGGTCGGCCTCGATTTGCGCGAGGACTTCGGGCACGGCGGTGAGTTGGGGAAGCAGCTCGAAGTAGAGCAGCTCCTTGGCGTGCGCGGTCTCCTCGATGGGCATGTCGAGACCGTATTTTCGGTTCAGGTTGGCGACGATTTGGCGCGTGGGCAGGCCGCCCTGCGCCCAGAACAGCTCTTCGGGATACTCGGCGCCGTAGGTTGCGAGCGCCTTTTGCCAGGCAAGCAGGTGCAGGGGCATGGAGTTGACGATGGTGCCGTCGCAGTCGAAGAGGTAGGCCGAGAAGGGGCCGGGTGGTAGCTGGAGGTGCATGTCTATAGGGTATAGGGGATAGGGTTGACGGGGTAGATGCTCGGCCCGAGGCTGGTGAACAACTTCGGCCTACTGGGAGCGCAGCGCAACCACGGGGTCGACCCGCGTGGCGCGGCGAGCCGGCAGCCAGCAGGCGAGCAGCGCGACGAAGAGGAGCACCAATGCAACGGCGGCAAATGTGAGCGGATCGTGGCCGGAAACACCGAAGAGCTGGCTGCTCATGAGGCGGGTGAGCGAAAAGGCCAGCAGGATACCGATGGCCACGCCCGCGATTGCCATGCGAAAGCCCTGACCGAGGATGAGCAGCAGCACCTGACCGCGCTCGGCGCCGAGGGCCAGCCGGATGCCGATTTCGTGGGTGCGCTGCGAGACCAGGTAAGCGATGACGCCGTAGATGCCAATGCAGGCGAGAATCAGCGCGAGGCCGGCAAAGAGGGCGAGCAGGATCATGGAGGTGCGCCGGGCAGCGAGCGTGTCGGCGACGACTCCGTTGATGGTGGAGACGGCGTAAATGACGTAATCGGGATTGAGCTCGGCGACAGCGCGGCGAACCGGCCCCATGATCGCGCTGGGATCGCCTTCGGTCCGGAGGACGACCGCGGTGACGTCGGCCAGCAGAGGCATGAGTTTCGCCGGCGTCTGCATATAAGGATAGAAAAACTGCGCCTCGATGGCGGCGTGGGGATCGCCGCCCGGTCCCCACTGGCGAACGTGGGCCACAACGCCCACGATTTCGGCTTCCGTGTCGAACTGGACAAGGTGAACGTGCTGGCCGATGGGGTTCTCGTGGGGAAAGTACGCGCGGGCGAAAGCGTCGTCGATCACGACGACGACGGGCGTGTTCTCGTTGTCCTGGTCGGAAATCCAGCGGCCGCGCAGCAGGGTCATGCCCATGGCGCGCTGGAAGCCGGATTCGACGAGATAAAAGAGCGACTGCGGCATGTCGTTATCGGTGGCGGGTTTGGGGCGGCCTTCGATCCAGAACGGCAGGGACGAGTCGTGGATCATAGGCCGGGAGCCGAGCGTGACGGAGACCGCCTCCACACCAGGAACCGCGCGCATTGCGGCGTCGAAGCGGCGCAGGCGGGCGCGGGTTTCACTGGCGGTGGTTTTGTCGTTCGAGGGCAGGGAGACGGAGAAGGTGATGGCGTGATCGGGGCGGTAGCCGAGGTCGACGCGCCACAGAGCGGCGAGGGAGCGGAGCATGAGCCCGGCGCCGACGAGCAGGACGAGGGCCATGGCGACTTCGACGGCGACGAATAATTCCTGCAGGCGATGACGCGCGCCGCTGGAGCCGCGGCCGGCGGTGCGCAGAACGTCCTGCAGATTGGTGCGCGAAGTGCGCAGGGCAGGAGCGAGTCCGAAGACGATGCCGGCGAGGAAGGAGACAGCGAGGGTGAAGAGCAAAACCCGCGTGTCGATGGCGACGTCGGAGGCGCGCGGCAGCTCGTGGGGCAACGCGGCAGCGATGGCTCTGGTGGCGAGGAAGGAGGCGCCGAGTCCCAGCAACCCGCCGAGGCCGGCGAGCAGTAGGCTTTCGGTGAGCAGCTGGCGGATGAGGCGGCCACGGCCGGCGCCAAGCGCGGACCGTACGGCGAACTCCGCCGCGCGAGCCATGGAGCGGGCCAGCAGAAGGCTGGCGACGTTGGCGCAGGCGAGCAGAAGAAGAAATCCGACGGCGGCGAGCAGGACGAGCAGCAGCGGCTGCACGTTGCCGACAAGGTCCTGCTTCATGGTCATGAGGCTGATGCCGACGCCGAAGCCCTTGTCCACCTCGGGATACGCAGCGGCAAGGTTTTTGGCGACCCGGTCCATATCGGCCTGGGCCTCGCCGAGCGTGACGCCGCGGGCGAGGCGCGCCACCACGTGCGCGCTCTCATCGATGCGGCGATCGCGAAACGACGGGTCGGTCCACTGGCCGATGGGAACAAAGACATCGCGGTCGACGCCGTAGAACAGAAAGCCGGGCGGCAGGATGCCGACGACGATGTAGTCGGCTCCGTTGAGCGTGATGGGCTTGCCGAGGATGGAGAGCGATCCGCCGAAGCGGCGGTGCCAGAAGCCGTCGCTGAGCAGGGCGACCGGGGCGGCGCCGAGGTGGTCGTCATCGGCGTTGATGTCGCGACCGAAGGCTGGGTGCACCCCGAGGGTGGTGAAGAACGGGGCGGAAACCATGAAGCCGTTGACGCGCTGCGCGGGGCCCTGCTGGCCGGTGAGGTTGTAATCCTCATGGCGGTACATGGCCATGGAGGAGAGGGTGCGCGTCTGGCGCTGCCAGTCGAGAAAGTTGAGATAGCTGACGGGAATCTGCGGCACGGATTCATTGGCGTTGATCGACACCAGCTGCCCCGAGTGCGGATACGCGAGCGGATTGAGCAGCACGCCGTTGACGACGGAGAACAGCGTAGTATCGGCGGCGATGCCGAGCGCCAGGGTCAGGATGGCGATGGCGGCAAAGCCCGGCGACTTCGCGAGCATGCGGCAGGCGTAGCGAAGGTCCTGCAGAAAGACGCTCATCAGGGGCTCCGCAGCGGCGGCGGCTGGGTGGGGATGACCGCGTTCGCCGGATGTGGATGACGATAGCAGAGGTGGGGGCGTTAGCGGCTGGAAGACTGGCGGGAAGCGTTTCGAGCCAACGAGCCAGAGGCCTTCGTCCGTCGCGGGGAGCGAGCCTGCGTCTTGCGCCGGGTGCGTGTCGGTCACGTGACAACCGGGTGTTCGATCAGAAGATCGGCTGAAATCCCGAGCCCGGATCGAACGCGACGGATCATCCCGATGGTCAGCTTTCGCTTTCCGGTGAGGATTTCGGAGACGCGAGCCCGGCTGCCGATCATGGGTTCAAGATCGCTGCGGGTAAGGCCCTGCTGTTCCATGCGGAACTGAATCGCCGTGAGCGGATCCGGGGGATCGATGGGATGATGTTTGGCCTCCCAGGCGTCGACGAGGGTAGCCAGCACGTCGAGTTCGTC
This sequence comes from Acidobacteriaceae bacterium, assembly GCA_036521315.1. GTDB lineage: Bacteria > Acidobacteriota > Terriglobia > Terriglobales > Acidobacteriaceae > Palsa-343. The sequence continues at coordinate 47,768 of DATDHZ010000085.1, read as the reverse complement.
GCCGGCAGAAGTGCCGACGGGCGAACCCATCAGCTCCGCGATTCTGGCGACTGCGGCATCGTGATCTTCTTCATTGCGAATCGGTCGAACCTGTATAGCGTTTCTTGTCATATCGGACCTTCTCGACGTCAATCTTGTCGTAATCCTTATGGGTGCCGATCCATACGATGAGCACGATCTGGTGCTGGTAATCCACGCCTACGACCAGCCGATAATCGTTGCCTTTGATGTTGAACACCACGAGTTCGGCGCAGACGATGCCGGCCGTTGCGTGCTGCCGCTTGATGTCCGCAGAGTTCTTCCAGGCAGCCCGAAAAACCTCAGCGTACCAGGCATCCAGTCGCCCCTTCACAGGCTCGGGAATCGGTTGGATGAGCGCGTAGCTTCGCGATCAGAAGCAAAACGGAAAACACGTCGTGGCCAGCATCAAAGCTGCAGCCAGCTCAAACAACGCGAGGGCGATTGCCGCGATATTGAGCTTTCGCGCGCGCTTTTGGGCGATGTTAATGACTGCCCAGGCTACGCCGATAACCGGAATCCAGTGATAACCCGCCCAGATTGGATCCTTCCACCGCACGATCCACCAGGCTCCGCCCATTACGATCCCACGTCGGTCTGGTGGAGACGTGTACTCAGCCCAAACTGGGTGGCCGAGGGCAAATAATTTCGGCATCGCCAGGGGCAGCCCCACCAGGGCAATGTGGAACATCGCAAGCGGGCACGCAATGAGGAATGGTCCACGGCCCAGCCATTGCCTGTACCCGTCACGGCGGCAGAGCAACCAGGTGATCGACACGGAAAGGCACAGCACAACGAGAGTGAATGCCAGATCCCGAGAATCATGGTCGGCTAGTGTATCGGGACAGCGCGAGCTTTTGGCTCCTTGATTGCGCGACGCGCCTCCGCCGTGACGGCCAGTCACCACTCCATCGCGTACTGCGGCGACATTCCTGCCAGCGCCGAGGCTTTCGGTTCGGCGGCCAGATCGAGCACCAGGCGCTCGAGCACGAGCCGCTTGTCCGGCGGCTGGGAGCGCAGCTCTAAGTCAGCGCGGGCGATGAGGCGCAGGGCGCGCATCAGCTCGCGGCGCGACTTGTAGCGACGGGCCTGGCGGATGACGTCTTCGGCAGCGAAGGGCGGCATGCGGAAGCCCTGCCAGAGAGCCTGCCAGATGGCGCGCGAGTCGCGCACGTTTTTCTCGAGGATGACCAGCATCTGGCGGAAGGTGCGGGCCAGCATGTAGAGATGCCCGATGGCGGAGTCTTCGCCGCCGTCGCTGGCGTTGAGCAGGCCGTGCAGCAGCGAGAGGGCGCGCGCTCGGTCGCGCAGGGAAATGGCGTCGGTGAGCTCGTAGAGCGAGCGTTGCTTGGCGGCGAGCACCATGGTCTCGACGTCGCCCAGCGTAATGCGCCGCTTCTCGCCCACGTAGAGGACGAGCTTTTCCATCTCCTGGGCGATCAGCATCATGTCGGCGCCGAGAGCGTCGGCCAGCTCGCGGGCGGCGTCCGGGTCGATCGCGACCTCGCGGCGTTTGCTTTCGGCGGCGATCCATTTGAGGGCGTCGGCTTCATCGACGCGAGCCAGTTCTACCAGGCCGCAGACGTCGCCGAGGGTTTCGCGGATGCGCTCGTAGCGGTCCTTGTCCTGCATGTCCATGCGGCGCGGATCGCTGGGGATGCGGATGTGGTCGGCGACGAAGAGGAGCAGCGCCTGCGGGTTGGGCGAGCGGAAATACCCGGCGAGCGCGGCGAATTCTTCTTTTTTGGCGCCGCGCGTGTAGAGGGTTTTCAGGTTGCGGATGAAGAGAACCTGAAAGGGCGCCATGAGCGACGGCGTCTGCGCGCGGTCGAGGGCTTCGAAGATGCTGGTTTCGGCGAGATCGATCTCAGAGAGGCAGAAGTCTCTCAGATCCAGAGGCACGAGCGCGTCGAGGACGGCCTTGCGGCAGCGCTCGAAGAGGAATATCTCGTCGCCGATGAAGACGTAGCCGGGGCGGAGGCGGTTCTCTTTGAGCTCAGCGACAAAACGGTCCGTGGATGCGAAGCCGGCGCCCATCCACTACAGGGTACAGGGTGCAGGTGACAGGGGACCAGTCCAGTCAGAGGGTCGGCCCGTTAGCAACTCAGCACCGGCGATGAGAAGGCAAACAGCCGCCGGGGGCGAGTTGGCCAGCCCGGGCGTTCGCCTCCATCGGACGATGGAAGCCGAGGTCCATCCGAGGATCGTTGCGGCTTGCGCGCTGTTGGGGCGATGCTGATGAGACTGGCCGGAGCCCCGGGGGCCAGCCGATGCGTTTCCTGCTTGCCGGAGGCCGGCAGGTTCCAACCCGATTCGCGACGAATGGCGGGAGAACTGTGAAACTCGGAAGCAGACTGCGGGGAGCCATCGTTCTCTGCATCGCCGCTCAGACACTCTTCGCCGGCGCGCAGGGCCGGGCAGCCGCGGCTGCCCAGGCTCCCGCGGCGCAGACGGCCCTTGCGACCGGCAGCGTCACTGGGGTGGTGCGCGATCCCGCGGGCGCGGTGGTGGTGGGCGCGCGCGTCACGCTCGCCGGGGCGAATCCGGCGAACCAGCAGTCTGCGCAGTCCGACCCGACCGGCCACTTTGCGTTTTCGGGCGTGCCCGCTGGGCGATGGGTTCTCACCATCACGTCGCCGGGCTTCAACGCGGAAGTGCTTCCCGATCTCGTTGTGACGCCTGGCCAGCCGGCGCACGCGGATGCGTCGCTGGCGCTCGCCCCGGTCAACACAGAGATCGAGGTCTCGGTCACCGGGCCGGCCGCGCTCGATGCGCAACAGCCATTTGTCACCCTCGCCGATCGCGCGGCTGCGCGCAATGCCACTGAGTTGCTGGAGGACGTGCCGGGGGTTTCGCTGCGTGGAAATGGCGTGCTGGCGTCGATCCCGGAACTGCACGGGATGGGCGATGAGCGGACTCGCGTGTCGGCGGACGGGATGGCGGTGTCGTCGTCGTGCCCAAACCATATGAATCCGCCGCTCACGTACATCGCTCCTGCGGCGGCGGCGCACATAACGGTGATGGCGGGCATCACGCCGGTCAGCTCCGGCGGCGACTCGCTCGGCGGCACAATTGCTGTCGATGCCGCTGCGCCGGCGTTCGCTGCCACGGGCGAGCGCTGGCATCCGGAAGCATCCATCGGGACGTTCTATCGCAGCAACGGGCACAATGCGGGCGGATTTGCGGATGCGGCTCTGGGAGGGCGCAAGGTCAGCTTCGCCTACTCCGGGTCCTTCACGAACGCGCGCGACTACGCCGATGGCGATGGGCAAACGGTGACTTCGACCTACGCGCAGAGCGAGAATCATACGCTGACGCTGGCGGGCAAAGCCGGCGGCAATCTGCTCGAGCTGACGGCGGGGCTGCATCACACGCCATACCAGGGGTTTGTGAACGAGCGCATGGACATGGTGCGCAACTTCGCGCTGTCGCTCAATCTCGACGAGCGGCGCAGCATCGGGACGGGCATGCTCGACGCCCGCGTGTTCTGGCAGAGCACCTCACACACCATGAATGCGGGGCACGACAAGGCCATCTTTCCGATGGCGATGACCATGCCGATGAACGACCACGGGACCGACACAGGCTATGCGGTGACATTCGCGATGCCCCTGGGGCGGCAGACGCTGCGCATCGGGAACGAGCTGCATCGATTCGTGCTGAACGATGCGTGGCCGCCGGTGATGGGGATGGCGCCGACGATGGGCCCGGAGACGTTCGTCGATATCAACGATGGGCGGCGGACGCGGGTTGGAACGTGGGTGGAGGCGGAGAGCCGCTGGAACTCGCAGTGGAGCACGGTGGTCGGCGTACGCGACGATACGGTGGGCAGCAATGCCGGCGCGGTTCATGGCTACTCCGACCTGTACGCGATGGATGCGCAGGCGTTCAACGCCGCGCCGCGCGCGCATACCGATGTGGACTGGGATGCGACGGCGCTGGCACGCTGTGCGCGTGGCCGGGCGGCGATCTTCGAGCTTGGGTTCGCGCGGAAAACGCGCGCGCCGAACCTCTACGAGCGTTATTGGTGGACGACAGACGCAATGACCAGCAGCATGCTGGGGTGGTTCGGCGACGGGAATGGATACGTGGGCAACGTGGCGCTGCGGCCGGAGGCTGGAGAGACTTTCAGCGGCACGCTCACGCTTCACGATCGTGCGGGCGACGCCTGGGATGTGGTCGCGACGCCGTGGGTCACGCGCGTGTCGCGCTACATCGACGTCGATACGCTGACCCCCGCGATGGCGGGCATGAACGATTTCGCGATTCTGCGTTTCGCGAACCACACCGCGCGGATTGCGGGCACGGATTTCTCCGGGCACGTTCGCCTCTGGAGCGCTTCGCGCTGGGGCAACGGATCGGGGAGCGCGGTGGGCGGATGGCTCGACGGCGAGCGCACCGACTCCAATACGCCGCTCTATCAGATGATGCCGGTGTACGCGCGCGTGCATCTCGACGATGGAGTGCGGGCGTGGTCGGCGGGCGTCGATGCGGAGGCCGTCGATCGCAAGCGCGATGTCGATCCGAACCGCATGGAGCCGCGGACGCCGGGCTACGCGATTTTCGGGCTGCACGCGGCCTGGCAAGGCGAGCATGTGCAGCTGAGCTTCGTGGCGGAGAACCTGTTCCATCGCGAATACGCGCTCCCGCTCGGCGGGGTCAACATGGATTCGTCGATGAACGGAATGGCGATGGGAGCGTTGCCCGCGGTCGCGGGGCCGGGAAGGTCGCTCGATGTGAATCTGAAGGTGCCCTTCTGAACGGCAGCCAAGAAGCGGTCGATAAAAAACCGGCCGGCGAATAATCCAGGAGGCGCCAAACCCCTGTGGCTTCCTGCCGCTACTCTCTCCGTTCCTGCAGGAAGTCCGGCGCGACGGGATTCTCATACAGCGAGTAGTCGCGGGTGACGACGGTGAGTCCGCTGGGCGTGACGAAGTAGTTTTTGCGGTCTTCGCTGGCGTCGTAGCCGATCACTGTGCCTTCGGGCAGGTGCACGTCGCGGTCGATGATGGCGCGGCGGATGCGGCAGTGGCGGCCGATGTTCACGTGCGTAAAGACGATCGACGAGTCGACTTCGGAGTAGGAGTTGACGCGCACGTCCTGCGAGAGCACTGAGTTGCGCACCACGGCGCCGGAGATGATGCAGCCCTGCGACACGATGGAGTTGATGGCCATGCCGGTGCGGCCGGGCTCGCCGAAGACGAACTTGGCGGGCGGATACTGGCGCACGCGCGTGCGGATGGGCCAGCCGCCGTCGTAGAGGTTGAAGATCGGAGAGACCGAAGCCACGTCCATATTGGCGTCGTAATAGGCCTCGAGCGTGCCGACGTCGCGCCAGTAGAGCGCTTCCTTACGGTTCTCGTCGACGAAGTTGTACGCGAACAACTTGTACTTGCCGAGGATGCTGGGAAGGATGTTGTGCCCGAAATCGTGCAGCGATTCCGGCTCCTCGGCGTCCTTGATGAGCGCGGGCAGCAATACGTCGGTGTTGAAGAGGTAGACGCCCATGGAGGCGTCGACCATATTGGGATTGAAAGGCGAGCGCAGATCGGTCTGCTTCGGCTTCTCGAGGAAGCCGGTGACTTCGCCGCTGTGGGCCACTTCGACGACACCGAAACGGGAGACCTCGTGCGGCTCGATGGGCAGCGTAGCGAGTGTGACGTCAGCGCCGGAGTCAAGGTGCTGGCTCAGCATCTTGCCGTAGTTCATCTTGTAGATGTGGTCGCCGGAGAGAATGAGAACGTGCTTGGGCTGCTCCGAGCCGATGGAATAGATGTTCTGGTAGACGGCATCGGCGGTGCCCATGTACCAGTTGGCGCTGACGCGCTGCATAGGCGGCAGGATCTCGATGAACTCGCCGAGCTCCTGGGCGACGACGCTCGTCCAGCCTTCGCGAATGTGGCGATTGAGCGAGAGCGCTTTGTACTGGGTGAGGATGTAAACCCGCCGAAGGTCGGAGTTGATGCAGTTGGAAAGCGTGATATCGATGATGCGGTACTGTCCGCCAAACGGCACCGCCGGTTTGGCGCGATCGCGGGTGAGCGGAAAAAGGCGCTCGCCCGCGCCTCCTGCAAGCAATACACCCAGCGTGTCCTTCATCGGCATGACCGTTCCTCGCGGTTTCGCCCAGCGTCGGCCGTTTCCGCTCGTGTAATGGCGGCGAAGGCCAGATATATCACAACTGTCTCAGGGTTTGCGCCGCTGAGAGGGTCAGGCGTCTTCCGGTTCGGCGTTATCGCCCGCGGGCGATTCGTTCTCTCCGCTGACCGAGATGCGCAGCGATTTGAGAAAGTGCAGATCCTGGGGCGTGAAGGCGCCCTGCTGCTCCTGCGTGACGCCGTCGGCAGCGCCCGCTTCGAGCGCGGCGGCGGGCTGCTGCTCCACCTCATTGAGGCCGATGGTGGCTTCCAGCATCAGGAGAACTTCAAATCCGTGTCTGCGAATATCGGCGACGACTCCGGCGATCTGGGACGATTCAGAGACGCTCTCGTGGATGGCTTCGCCCAGTTGCTGCACCAGCTTGCGGAGTTTTTGATTCAAGAGACGACCTCAATTCCCCGGGGCATGGGCAAGCGGCTCCATCCCCCGAACACTCTACCTTATCTTCTGATGTTCCGAGCGGGCAATGCGACGCGAGCGTCAAGCGCATGGGACAGATGTGTGAGATGCGCGCCGGTCGCGATGTGAAGTCGGCCAGCGCCTGCGCCGCGAATCTGCAGAGACGGCAGCGACGTTCGGGATAGACTTTGGGCATGGATCCGGAGCGGATGGGCCGAATGGGACGCGTGCTGGGAGTCGGTGCGCGCGTCGCGGCGAAGACAATCCGCGAGAAAACGGCGCAAGTGGGCCAGGCAGGCGGATCGGGATCGCGAGAGGCTGCGGCCGGCGCGGCGGCGCGCGTTGCGGGTACGGCCGCGGGGGCCGCGGCGACGGCCGCGCGCCGAGCAGCCGGCGACAGCGGACGGCGGATGGCGCGTGGGGCGGGACGCTTCACCGGGGCCATGCTGCAGCCCGTCGCCAAAGCGAGCGGCGTGCTGGCGCTCGAGATTTTCGGCGTCTTCTTCGCGCTGTTCGCGATCTTCTTTTTAGGCCATGCGTGGATGACCCTGCGTGGCGCAGGATGGCACGACCGGCATGCGGCGGTGTATACCGGGCTCGGGCTGGTGTTCGCGTGGTTCACCGCGAGCTCGTTCTGGAAGGCGAAGAAGAAGGCCAGTTAAGGCCAAGTTGCAGGTGACTTGTACCGGGTTCCAGGATTGTACCCAGCAGATGATCGGTTCAGGCTCGCTCCTGGTGAGAAAGCAGTACGATAGACAGCGGAATATGCGCCATGAGTGAGATACGCATTACGGCGGAGCCGGGGAAGCGGTCAGGGCAGCCCTGTATCCGCGGGCTGCGCATTACGGTGTGGGAGATTCTCGACTGGATGGCGGCAGGAAGAAGCAAGGACGAGATCCTGGCGGACTATCCGGAGCTCGAGGCTGAGGACTTTCCGGCGGTCTTTGACTACGCAGCACGGGTTGGCCGGCGCGTCGCATTGTGAAGCTCCTGTTCGATGAGAATCTTTCCCGGCGGCTCGTGAGGCGGCTGGAAGACTTGTTCCCGGGCAGTTCTCATGTAACCGATGAAAAGCTCTTGCGCTCTCTGGATGAGGAAATATGGAGCTTTGCTGGAGAGAATGGCTTTGCGATTGTTGCCGCTGACGGGGATTTTTACGAATTGGCAGTAAGCTGGGTCCTCCACCCAAGGTGATCTGGCTTCGTGGGTGTGATTATCCAGCGGCAGTCGCCGAGCAGCTCCTTCGCGCCCAGGCGGTCCGTGTGGCAGAATTCCTGAACGATAAGGATCGAGCTGTGCTCATCCTGAGACCCTGAACCATGGCGGAAGCCCCGAAATCGCTGTACACCGCCGACGATCTGGCCGAGTTCGAGCCGGAGCGCGACCTTGGCTTTCCGGGCGAGTTTCCGTTCACGCGCGGCATCCAGCCGACCATGTATCGCGGACGCCTGTGGACGATGCGCCAGTATGCGGGCATGGGCGACGCGGAAGAGAGCAATCGCCGCTACCACTACCTGCTGGCGCAGGGGACGGCGGGCCTCTCTGTGGCCTTCGATTTGCCCACGCAGATCGGGTACGACTCCGACTCGCCCTACGCCCTGGGCGAAGTGGGCAAGGTCGGCGTCGCGATCGATTCGATCGAGGACATGGAACGGCTGTTCGCGGGGATCCCGCTGGACCGCATCTCGACCTCGATGACCATCAACGCGACCGCCAGCATCCTGCTGGCGCTCTACGTCGCAGTGGCGCGGCGGGCCGGCGCGGACGTGAAGAAGCTCTCCGGCACGGTGCAGAACGATGTGCTCAAGGAATACATCGCTCGCGGGACCTACATCTATCCGGTTCGCCATGCCATGCGGATCGTCACGGATATCTTTGCCTGGGCGGGCGAGACGGTTCCCGATTGGAACACGATTTCCATCTCCGGCTACCACATGCGCGAAGCGGGATCAACGGCGGCGCAGGAGGTGGCGTTCACGCTCGCCAATGGGATGGAATACGTGCAGGCGGCGGTCAATGCGGGGTTGGACGTGGATAGTTTCGCGCCGCGGCTGTCGTTTTTCTTCAATGCACACAATAACTTCTTCGAGGAGGTGGCGAAGTTTCGGGCGGCACGGCGCATCTGGGCGTGGACCATGCAGGAACGGTTTGCCGCGAAGAATCCGCGCTCGCGGATGCTGCGGTTTCACACCCAAACCGCGGGCTCGACGCTGACGGCACAGCAGCCGGAGAACAATATCGTGCGTACGGCGATCCAGGCCCTGGCGGCGGTGCTGGGCGGCACGCAATCACTCCATACCAACGGGTATGACGAGGCGCTGGCGCTGCCAACCGAAGAAGCGGCCCGCATCGCACTCAGGACGCAGCAGATCATCGCCTGCGAGACCGGCGTGGACAACACCGTGGATCCTGTCGCCGGCTCGTATGCGATGGAGTCGATGACGAACCGGATCGAGGAACAGGTCCTTGGGTATTTCGACCAGATTGAGGCGCTCGGCGGGATGCTGGCGGCGATCGAACGCGGTTGGGTGCAGCAGGAAATCCAAAACGCGGCGTACGCAACGCAGCAGGCCATCGACAAGGGCGATGCCGTTGTGGTGGGCGTGAACCGGTTCACGCGCAAGGACGAGCCCGGGATTCCAACCCAGCGGATTGACGAGGCCCTGGAGCGCAAGCAGGTGGAGCGGTTGCGCGCGCTGCGGACGAGGCGAGATCGCGCCCGGTGGGAGACGGCGCTCCATTGGGTGCGCAACTCGGCGCGGACCGGGGCCAATCTGATGCCGGCGATTCTGGAGGCGGTGGAGAGCTATGCCACGGTTGGGGAGATTGCCTCGACGCTGCGCGAGGTGTTTGGAGAATACCAGGAGAGCGTGACGGTGTGAGCGGCGCGGCCGCCTCCGTGGTTCGCGTTGGCTAGCTGGCTGCGGACGAGTGGCGCGGGATCTGGTCGAGCTCGGCCACGGGGCAGTCGCTTTGTCCTTGAAAAAAAGGGAGATAACCTCGGCGGCAAGGTTCTGATCCTGCCCGAAGCCGGGAGTGCGCGGGCGGAGCCAGGCTTGGTCGAAGGTGGGCAAGAGGGTGAGGAAATACCCACCGGTTAGTACGTTTGCGGCATCGCTCGTCCAGGCAGCTCGACTGGCGTACTTCGAATAGCCGAAAGCGTGGGGCAGTACCCAATGGTTTCTCAGGCGCTCGCCTTCCAAACGCAATAGGATTCTATACCATCGCGCCACGCGATCGCCGAGCCGCATCGGCCAGGACCTCCCGGGAGAATTTTTCGGAAGGAGCCACGATGCCACGCGGAGTTGCCATTTGAAAGCGTTCATTTTCCCGCAACGGACGCGGTTCCCTGTGGCCGAATGCGGCACATGACAGCGCTCATTTCGCCAGCGTGTTCTGCGCGCGGTCGAACAGCGCGTCGTGGCGGGAGCCGGTGGCCATCAGCTCGCGAACGCGCTCGACCGAGCCGAGGCCGCCGCGGGCTCCGTGCCCGGTGCAGTTGAGCGCGGCTGCGGCACAGGCGAAGTCGAGCGTCTGCTCGAGCGGCCAATCCTGCAGAAAGCCGTAGATGAAGCCGGCGTGGAAGATGTCCCCGGCGCCGGTGGTGTCGACGACGGGGACGCGATACGCGGGGCGATAGCAGAAGCCCGCATCGGTGCAGGCGAGGACACCGTCGTGCCCCAGCGTGGCGGCGGCGAGACGGCAGCCCAGGCGGCGGCGCACCAGCGGCAGCGACTCGAAGAGATCGGCATGGCCGGTGATGCGGTGCGGGATGTCGCGGCTGACGATGAAGTAATCGATCTTGTCGAGCAGGCCTTCGACGCCGGGGTACAGCTCGTCGAGATCGGCGATGACGGGGACGCCGGCCTCGCGGGCCCAGGCAGCGGCCGCGATGGCGGCTTCGGTGTCGAGGCCGTCGAGCAGCAGCGCGCGGGCGTCAGTGATCCACTCTTTCCGGAGGTCGCCGGGACGCAGCGCCAGGCGATCGTCGCGCTGCCAGAGCACGGTGCGCTCGCCGGTGTCTTCCACCAGGATGAAGGTCTGCTGGCTGGGGCAGCCGGACGCGGTGATCAGGCGGGTGTCGACGCCGGCCTTGCGGAATTCTTCGCGATGGAGCCGCGCCGCGTCGTCGTCGCCGAACTTGCCGATGTAGCGGGCACGCAGGCCCCATCCCTGGCACGCGACCATGGCGGAGGCCACCTGGCCGCCGGGCAGGACGGTGGCGGAGCGGAACTCAACCTTGGAGCCGGAGGCGGGGAAGTGCGGGAGCGGGATGAGCGTGTCCGTGGCGTTCAGTCCAACGCCGACAATGTCCATGGGCGCGAGTGGGTTCCTTTGTGCTCCATGGTAACCGAGGGTACGGGGTCGCCGTGCGTGGCGGGTGGGCCAGCTTCGGCGGAGTACTACGCTGGACGCCGTATAATCCCATGCGCAGAGCCGGGGAGCCTAACAGACGAACGTACAGGAACAAATCTGGAACTATATTGCCAGCCAGCCTGAGCCAAAACGCAGCGACATGCAGGAGTTGCACCGGCTCACACTGCAAGTGTCGCCGGAATGCAAGTTATGGTTCTTCGATGGTAAAGACAGCAAGAATCAGACGGTTTCTAACCCCACGATAGGATACGGATCTTACACAATCCAATATGTCGATGGAAAAAGCAGAGAGTTTTTCCAACTTGGCGTGAGCGGAAACACAACCGGAATCTCTGTCTATATCATGGGTCTCAAGGATAAGAAATACCTATCCAAAACGTATGGATCAAAACTAGGTAAGGCAAGCGTGACCGGATATTGCATGCGGTTCAAGGCTCTCAAGGATATCAACATGGATACGCTGGAAGCAGCCATACGAGACGGGCTTGCGGTTCAGAATGAAAAAGATTAGCTGTCGAGTAAGTATGGGACAGAGTGGTTAACTGGAAGCGGTGTGCTTTGAGTGACCGGCAATACGGCAGTCTGCCGCCGGGTGGCCTCACTTATCCCCGCTACGCAAATCTGGTTCTCTTCCAGAGGAACGCAGCAACGGCAGCGAGCACGACCACCGCAGATCGCGCACGACGGAGTTCGTCCCTTTCAGCGCGATGGGGAGCGTCCAGCGCGCAAGGAAGACGCCACCCACCATGCAGAAGGAGATGGCGAAGGGCGAGAATCCGGATGCGACCAGGCGCGCGGGGGCTTCCGCCGCTCCCAGCCAGGCTCCCGCCGCGAGCGCGCACGCGATGCCGAGTCCATAGCGCCCGGCGTGCGCCGGGGCCGCGTCGGCTGCGGGCTGCGGATTGGTGGCGACCTGAGGGTTCAACAAGCTCTCCGCCGATCGGCTGCGCGGGCGCGGGCCGTGAGTCAGCTTACCAGTCAACCTCCGCGGGGAAGAACTCGGCGATCAGATCCTCGTAGTACGGGCGCAGCTCTTTCAGGTTCGGCTTGGCCGCGCCTTTCGAATAGAGGTCGTAGGGATTGAACTTCTCCACCCACGCGAACATCTCCTCGTCGTGCGCCGACATCAGGTGGCGATACGCTCCGTGGCGATGCGCCGGATAGAAGCTGTGGTAGCGCAGCATGTACTGCGCGGGCTCTGGAACGTAATCGCGCGTGACGCGGTAGATGTACTCATCGTGGCCCCAGGAGATGTGAACCTTGTCGAGACCGCAGCGCGGCTCGTAGATGCCGTTGGGCGTCTGGTACTCCGCCACGTTCGCATCGGGATTCGCAGCGAAGTATTCGTGGAAGACGATGGCATCGGACCACGCGCAGCCGACCGGGAATGTGTCGCCGACGACGGCCCACTGCGGCTCGCCGTAGAGGCACAGCACTTTGCCGAGATCGTGGAGGAAGCCGGCGAGCACCATCCAGCGCGGGTGCCCGTCATTGCGGATGGCCTCGGAGGTCTGCGTCAGATGCTCGATCTGCGACAGATCGGTGTCGGGGTCGCTGTCGTCGACGAGCGTGTTTAGATAGTCCGCCGCGGCCCAGATCGACCGCTTGCCGCGCGTCCGCGAGCCGTATTCCTTTTCCTTACCGAGAACGAAGTCGAGCGTCTGGCCGGCGTGGTTCAGGCGATAGAACTCCGCAATGCCGGGATTCGCTTCCTTGTCGTAGACGCGGAACTCCGACTGGTCTTTGCCTTCGCGATAGCGGCTCGCGACAAAGTCGTCCCACTCTTCCACGTGCTTCAGGGGCTGTTGCGATGACGGTTGTGTGGCGTTCATGGGCTTCCTTTCAGGGTTGGGCTTTATACTGCCAGGAACGATGCTGCGAGCCATTCTCACCGATAGTCATTTCTGGGCGCCTCTTCTCGTGCTGGGTCTCGGCCTCGCGCTGCTCCTGCACCTGGTCTAAGAGGCCCTTCGGCGCAGTGAGCTTCTGCCTGCTGCGGAACTCCGTTGTACTCCAAATACACCGTTCATTGCACCTCGCCAGCGGGCGCGCCGTCTTTTTCCGCGATCCACGTGAGGGTTTGCGGCGGCTGCTTGCCGGAGTCGAAAACCATCGCCTCCAGGGCTTCGCCGTGGCCGAGCGCCTCGCGGGAGTGGAGCACGTCCTGCGTCGGCGTAAGCTGCCCGCGCAGGGACAAGGCGTTGGTGATGCCGCGCGGCGAGGAAGCGCCTCGCTTCCATCTCGCGCACATCGGCGAGCGCTTTCGATTGCTCCATGCCGGCGGCATTCGGACCCGAGTTGCCGCGGGTGGTGAAGACGACCGCGAACAGCGGCGCCGCGCAAAAAAGGATAAGACAAGTATCAGACTCTGCTCAGCCGCCAGGTGGCGGAACGCGCTGGACGGGAGCGGCGGTTGAGCAACACGGCCACGTCCTGCGCGGTCGGCATGGAGGGCTGCGCTCCGGCGCGCGTGGTCGACAGAGCGCCCGTGGCCGCGGCGTAGCGAACCGCCGCTTCCGGGGCGAGGCCCTGCATCAGAGCCACGGCTAAGGCGCCGTTAAAGGCATCGCCGGCCGCCGTGGAGTCGATGGCTTTCACTTTGAAGGCAGGCACCCACTTCGCTTCTCCGTCGGCGCCGAGCAGGCACGCGCCGAATTTTCCCATCTTGATGATGACGTTGGCGGAGCCGCGGGACTGCAGTCTGCGCGCGATCTCAGGAGCCGTCGCGGGCGTCAGATCGGCGGGCGCGATGCCGGTGAGCGCGCAGGTCTCGGTTTCGTTGGGCGTGAGCCAGGTGACGCAGCGAAGCATGCGGCGCGGAATGGCGCGCGCGGGCGCGGGGTCGAGCATGAGCGGGATCTGCAACTGCTGCGCAAAATTGCAGAGGAACTCCACGGTTTCGAGCGGGATTTCGAGCTGGGTGAGGATCATGCCGGCAGAACGCAGGATCGGCAAGTGCTTCTCCATGACGCAGGGCAGCAGCGCATGGTTGGCGCCGGAGATGACGATGATGCTGTTTTGCCCTTTGGAATCGACCGCGATCATGGCGCAGCCGGAAGCGGTATTTCGGGCGGTCATCACCGCGCGCACATTCACCTTTTCCGCCTGCAGCCCGCGGCGCAGCCGGCTGCCGAATTCATCGTCGCCAACGCTGGCACACATGCTGACGGGGTAGCCGAGGCGCGCGATGGCAACAGCCTGATTGGCGCCCTTGCCGCCATGGAAAGTCTGGAACTGATCGCCCACCACAGTCTCTCCTGGCGCAGGAATACGCTTGCCCCTGGAGACGAGATCGAGGTTGACGCTACCGACGACGACGATGGGTTTCGGCATAGGGATACCTGACCGGAAGTGAGGTGACGCAGCGTTACGGCCGGAACGAAAGAGCGAAGAGGACGGTTGGGCCCGAAGCCGCAGGTATTTCTGGTTTGAAACCTTTCAGGAAACCTTTGACTCTATCCCTCGCGCCTGGCCCTGTCAAGATTTCTTTCCTGCCACGCGGCGCGGCGTGAGCGACCCGTATTACGGCTTGTCATGAGCTTGCCGATCCCCTGCGAATCAGCTCCCCCACGCGGCGGAATGTATTCACCTGATCCTGCGGAATACGGCCGGTGTTATCGGGCGCCATGTTCAGCAGCATGTTCGCGTTGCCCTTCATGCAGAGACGATACGCCTCGGCGATCACTTCAGGCGATTGCGGCTTGTACCACGGATGCCAGAACCACGTGTGCATCCAGGGCATAGGCGGATACAGCGGCCCGGTGGGAAACCATGTCTCGAAGGGCATGTAGTAGGTCGTTTTGTCGTAGACCACATGCGGATCGTGGCCTTCGAGCGGCGGCAGCGTGTCCTCGCCATTGATCACGTCGCAGGGCCAACTGTCCTTCTCGCAGGTGCGGCCCTGATTGACGCGGCTCTGCTTAAATCCCTGTTTCTCCACGATGATGCAGGCGGGGCTGTGTTCCTTCACCAGGCGGTAGAGTTCCCGGCGCTGCGCCGGCGTCAGTTTCCACGTGATGTCGAACAGCTGATAGAAGGTGTTCGGGTAAAGGGTGTGCAGCTCCGTCAGATGGCGTTGGATGAGCTCAAAATAGTGATCCGGAACCATCGAGTTCCAGTCGAATTTGCCTTCAAGCTCCAGAATTGAAACGTTTCAGCGGAACGCTGTCTATCGCCGCCCGAATCGGCATGTCAACGCGGGCCGGACTGCGCCGCGGGTCGGCAAGCCGAGTCGGGCGGACTCCGAACCGCACCGGCCCTGCGTTCGCGTCCAGCGGGAAATCTTTGTGCCGCGAGTCGAAGCAAGCGCTGCGCCGATCGCGCAGCTATCATCGTCTTCTGATGAAAAGTGCACCTTATCTGCTGATGGCCGGCCTGGTGTGTGCGGCGGGTGCGGGGTTCGGACAGGGAACGGCGCCGACGTTCCGCTACACCGCAGGCCAGAGCACGCTGACGCTGCCGGGACACGACCCGGCGCAGGGCGGCACGACGATGATCCCGACCGTGCTCGTCCCGGTGCGGCTTGAGTTCGAATCGTCTGGCAGCCCGGCAGCGTTCGATGCAGCACAGGATGTTCGAGCGGTGCTCCAGTCGCCCGTCTTCGCGAAGACGCCGCTGGGCGCAGCCGGAACCACGCAATATATGGATGCGATGCTCCGCGCGACGGTGGGCGGATCTGCGAACGAATGGCACACGCTCCTGGGCAAGCCCGAAGTGCGCCCGGTCACGGTGAAAATCCCGGTGGGCTACGGATACGTGCTCACGTCGAAGAGCACGCGAACGCGTCTCGCGATGGCCGACGTGGAGTTGATCGAGAAAGCCATCTTTCAGCAGATTCCGCGGCAGGACGGCAAGCTCGTCATCGCGGTGACCCACAACACGGGGTACTACACCTATGGCGATGCCACAGTGTGCTGTTCGTGGGGTACGCACGGGGTAGACGAGGCGACGGGCAACTCTTTTGTCCTGGCATCGTATCTGGGCGCAACGCCGCCGCTGGTCAAGGAGCGCGACGTGCAGCCGCTCATCGAGCAACTGGCGGAGTGGGTGAACGATCCGCTGCACGACACGCTGTTCCACCTCGCATTCCGCAAGCCGCTGCCTGCCGGCGAGAACGTGGTGCTACGGTGGCAATGGCCGGGGCAGTCGGGTGCGGCCGAAACGGGCTGCGGCGGGGATAGCCCGGCAACGCGATACGTACTGCAGGATCCGCTTGACACGAATGGACGCAGCGATCTGCCGGCGGGGCCTTCGACGGTCATCCGTTCTGCAGGCCGCCAGTGGCATCTGGCCGATGTGGCGCTCGCCGGCTGGTACACGAGCGGAGCAGGACCGTACAGCTTTCCCAATGCGAAACTGCTCACGGCTGCGGCAACGCCATGCCCAGCATCTCCGCGGCCGAATCCCGAGACCGCGCAGCAGCCGCTCGAGCCTGCCCCGCCGTCCCCGGTTGCCGCGGTTCCGTCCACAGGAGCGAAGAACGGCCACGAACTCATCGGCTACTGGACGGGAAGCGGGCCGAAGGGAACGCTGCTGCGCCTGCGCGACGTGTCGCCGCAGTGGGACGTGATCATCGTGGCGTTTGCCGACGTGAATCATCAGGCGCCCGAAGGCACGCTGAAGCTGCATGTGCGGCCCGGGATGGACCTCGCGCAGATGAAGGACGACATTGCGTGGCTGAAGGCCCAGGGCAGGACGGTGCTGATCTCGCTCGGCGGCGGCGGCGAGTATTTCACGCTGGACCACGCGGAGAGCATTCCCAACTTCGTGAACTCGGTCACGCAGATCATCACGGACTACGGCTTCGACGGCGTCGACCTGGATTTCGAGTCGCCATCGCTCACGCTCGATCCCGGCGACACCGACTTCCGCCATCCGAAGACGCCGTCGATCGTGAATCTGATCGCGGGGCTGCACCAGCTCAGGGAGCACTTTGGCCCGTCGTTCCAGTTGACGCTGGTGCCGGAGGGCACACAGATTCCCGGCGGCTATCCGAGCTACGGCGGCCAATTCGGCACGTACCTGCCGCTGTTGTGGGGCGTGCGCGGCATGCTCACCTTCGTCGACGTGCAGGACTACAACACGCCGCCGTTCCAGGGCCTGGATGGCGAGATCTACCAGATGGGTTCGGTGAACTACGACGCCGCGATGACCGAGCTGCTGCTGGATGGTTTCCACGTCGGCGGCCGCGCGGGCGACTTCTTTCCTCCCGTGCCGGCGAACAAAGTCGCCGTGGGATTTCTGGTGGGACCGGCGACGCCACAGGGAGTGAGCGAGGCGATGCAGTACCTGATCACCGGCAAAGCTCCGGTGGGCGTGACGTACAAACTGCAGCGGCCCGGCGGATATCCGGGAATGATTGGCGCAATGTTCTGGACGATCGACGGCGACCGGAACGAGAACTACTCGTTCTCGAACCTCGTCGGGCCGCAACTGCACCAGTATTCCGCGCGGTAAGCACCCGGCGACGCGCCCTCAAATTTTGAAGAAAATCTTGCGCCGCCACAGCGGGTACGTCACGAGCCAGCACACGCCTGCGAAGGCGATGGAATAGAGCAGCGAGCCGACACCGGGCGGATGGATCGGCGCGAAAATCGGCGCGTAGATCCAGCTCCACAGCGCCACCCCTGGGTGAACGTGGACGGCCCACAGCGTGGAAGCCAGCAGCTCCGAGAGCATGTAGGCAAAGATGGCGTTGGTGCCGAAGACGATCCACGGGTGCGACCACGCTTTGCGCCAACCGCGCATATCGATGCACCAGAACAGAAATCCCAGCAGCAGCAGAGAGCAGCCGGCGGCGAAGAGAACGTAAGAACTGGTCCAGAGCTTCTTGTTGATGGGGAACCACACGTTCCAGAATTCGCCGAGGGCGATCAGGACCACGGCTCCGGCGAGCAGGCCGGCGCAAATCTGGCCGCGCGTGCGCTCGGTGCGTATCCACAGGCCGGTGAGGACACCGAGCAGCGCGGTGGCAATCGCAGGAAAGGTGGTGAGCAGGCCTTCGGGATCGCGCACGCCTTCATACAGGCGGCCCGGGAGCAAGCGGCGATCGAGCCACGCAACCCAATTGCGGTCCGGATCGAGCAGCGGGATTTGATGCGTGGGCACGCCGTAGCCAGGCACCGGCACAAAGCGCATCAGGATCCAGTAGCCGATGAGCAGCACCACGATGGCGACGACTTTGCTCGCCGCATCGCGCCTCCATAGATAGAAGAGCGCCGCCGCCAGATAGCAGAGCGCGATGCGCTGCAGCACGCCGTAAATGCGCAGCGTGTGCAGTGGGAAATACGGGAATCCGTTGACCACCAGGCCCAGCGCAAACAGGATGATGGTGCGCCGCACGATGCTGACGGCGATGGCGCCCCTGGAATCGCCGCGCTCGAGCCGCTTGCCGAACGACAAAACAATGGAGACGCCGACGATAAACACAAACGTCGGGAAGACGAGGTCCGTCGGGGTCCAGCCGTTCCAGGCCGAGTGGCAGAAGGGGCGATAGGCCGCCGCGCCGTTGTTGTTCACCATGATCATGAAGGCGATGGTGATGCCGCGAACGATGTCGACGGAGAGAACGCGGCTGGTCTTGATGGCTGCGGGCGCGGCGACGGTGGTTGCACTCATGGCGATTCTGCCTCCTGGAAAAGGCGACGGCGCTGCCGGAACGATTGCGCCGCGGGCTGCCTGGCCAGCAACGCAATCGGAATCTTTTTGCCGACCACGTAACCGTACGCTGCGAGATCGGCCGAGACGCGGCCCGAATACAGCTGGAACCAGGTCTTGCCCGGTCCAGGAGATTCTCCACCGCATAGTAATCCATCACGGGCAAGTCGATGGTTACGGGCACGTCGCGGCTCGATAGATTCAGGATGACGAGGACCTCGTCGTTGCCCGACTTGCGCAGGAAGCTGAGCACGCTCTCGAGCCGGGTGTTGTTGATCCAGACCACGCTGCCGGCGCTGATTGCCGGCTCATCGGCGCGGAGGCCAAAGAGCTTTTTGTATTGGGCCAGTGTGATTTGGGCGGGGGTGCGCTCCTCCGGACCGTTGGATTCGGACCTGGTGCGTTCCTCGGGCCGCGGCCACCGACTGGGCCGCGGCTTGCGCCAAGTGGTTGGGGTGGGATCGTCGATCTCCTGCCCGTGAGAGAGAAACGGTATGCCGTCGAGAGTGAAGTTGAGAATCGTTGCGGCCATCGCGCCCTTTTCCCCAAACTGCATCATCTTCCAGTACGATCTCGACGCGCCCAGATCGGCCACCTGCTGCAGCCGCGGAATCGCGCCGCGCAGGTTCCCTTCCTTGCTGAACGCGCCGAGCCAGACTTCGTAGAGGCTCGCCTTGTGCAGCCAGTCAGGAACGGGACGCGCCGGCTTCGAACCGAAGGATAAGTTCTGCGCCGGCGCCGCGGCGGCAATCGCAAACAGCAGCGCTGCGCATACCGTCGTGCGAAAAGGAAGACGGCCAGGCCGGCCCGCGTGCGCCGCCCGTGACAACCCCGAACCAGACATTTACTGGCCCTGCACAACGGCCAAAGCAAACGGCGCGAGCGTCACCTGCTGCCCGCTCGCCTTCTCTTGGCGCGGACGTTGCTCGCCGGACTTCTGATCCACGACCTGCACGCGCAGTTTCCCGGCAGAATACGCGCCGGCGAGGTTCACGGCGACATCGTGATCGGTGGTGTTGATGAGCAAAACCTTCTTGCCCGCAGGCGTGATCGAGGCCTGCGCCGCCACGTCGTCGGTCGAGGACTTCGTCGTGACAAGCTGATCGCCGGGCCCGAAGTGATGGCTGATCAGCCACAGCGCCCAGTAATGCGCGTTAGGACGGCGCGTTTCGCCATCCATCATCGCGATGGAGGGGCACTGCGTCGGATAGCCGTCCATCTGCGACATGCTGATGAGCGGCACGCCGAGATTCTCCGCCGTAATGAATGTGTCGGCCCAGTTCGCGCCGTTCGCGTTCCAGTAGAGCGGGTTGTAGTTGTGGTAAGGCTCGTCGGCGCGGCACGATCCTTCCGTCGGCACCACGATGTCGAAGATCCCCAGCTCGTCGAGCATGATCGTGGTCTTCGGTGACAGGTCGTCGCGAATCTTCATCACCTGGCGCACGCGGCCGCCAAATGCATCGGCCGACGCGCCGTTGCTCACGTCCATGTCGGAATGGACGAAGTAGGTGTCGTGCCAGGTCGACGGCTCATTGGTGCCGTTCGTGTAGTTATGGATGCAGAAGTACTCCACCGGCGGCGCGTCGGGCGCGTGGTTCTTCGCGTCGAGGAAGTACTCCGCCCAGGGCACTTCGGCGCCGGAGATCTCAGCGCTGAAGAAATGCACGTTCGGATCGACTTTATGGATCGCAGTCGCGACGGAGTCCCATATCTTCGTGTACTGCTCCACGGTGATGTGGTTCTCGAAGTCCGGCTCGTTCAGGATGCCCCGGTAATCGACCTTGTCATGGTGGCCTTTGTGGAACTTGCCCAGCTCGTCGGTCAATCCGCCCTGGGTCAGCCACTCGTAGAGCCGCACCTGGTAATCGGCGAACTGCTTGCCGGTAGGATCCTTCAGCAGGTCGACCGTGGTGCCGTCGGTGTATTTGTAGAAGCTCGCCGCGGGATCGTCAGGCACCTGCTCTTCCGGCACATTGAACATCCAGCGCGGTATGGTGCCCAATGTTGATGTGGTGCTCGCCCTTCGTGTTCTTGTAGTAGTCCTCGACCAGCGGATCGATAGAGGTGAAGTCCCAGAACGTCTCGGTGGCCGTGGGCGGTTTCAGTTCCGCGACGGCCTGCCGCGTGACGGAAAACCAAAGCTGCAGGCGCGTGTCGTTCGTATGCAGATCCCGCAGCGCCTTGAACTCTGGGTTGTGCATCGGGTTGTTGCGCAGCGTGAAGGAGTGCGCCAGGATCTGCGTCGTCGGCACGGTATTCGACGTGCGCTCCACGTTCGACCAGTTGGCGGTGACGTCGGCCGCGTCCGCGGACTGGGCGCGGGCAAGAGCCGGGTAAGCGGCGACAGCCATCAACCCCACAAGCAGGAATCCTGTCGCGTAGCGCATCGAGTGACCTGACTTTCTCTCCGCCGCTCGGCCGCGGGCGGCGGCGCGTTGGCAATTCGCTGCTGGTGGTCGACGGGAGCTGCGGCCGCGGGAACTAGCGAGCTTCGCTGGGAAGATAGACAACACCCTTCTTGATGAGCAGGCAGCCGTAGGTGCGGCGCTCGCCGCTGTGAATCACCACGAAGGCCTTGCGCGCGCGCTCGTAGAACTCCTCGCGGCGGATTCCGGCCAGGGGCATGGGCTTGCCTTCCGCCTTGTCGATGACGGCCTGGCACTGCTTCTGCACTTCCGGAATTTCGTCGGGAGCGTGAACCTGCATCATGCGGTGCGCGGGATGGTCGACGAACGTGTCAAGAGGAACGAGCTGCAGGATGGCTTCGAGCGCTGAGGGCAGGTCGGAACCGTCAAGCCGGACCAGCCGCTGCGCGTTCGAAGCGGAGGGAAAATTCGCGTCGACGAGCGCGAGCTCATCCCCATGACCCATGGAAGCCAGGGCGTGGAGCAGTTCGGGCGTATGCAGGACGGAGAGTGTTTTCAGCATAGAGTCACTTCCCTGGTTTCGGCGAAACCGTGAGGATAGAAACCGCTTGCCGCGTTCGGGAGTCCCGTTCGCGCCGCGGGTTGAATGGTTTCAAAGAACACTGGAGCAAAATTACTGCTCCGCGATTCCCTCTGTCAACGACATTCTGGAGCGGCTGCCTGCTCTCGGTGCCCGAGGTGAGAAAGAAGTGACAATCAGCCGCAAATTCCTGCTCCTGCTCGGCTGCGCGGTTTTGGGCTGCCCCGGGAACGCGCAGACCCCTGCCGTACTGCTGCCGCTGGCCAGGTCCTGGCTGCATGCGCCGGAGCTGCAGCATGAAGGCTCGATTTATCGCAGCGATGGCTACGATGAGACGCAGCATGCGTATGTGCTGACCAGGACCGGCGGCGCAGCGGCTCCGCTCCAGCTGACGCTCGCGGCCAGCGCCGCTTCGTCGCTCTTCGATCCGGCCCTCGTGATCCACGGATGGGGCGGCGGCGGCGCGCAGCTCAAGATAAGCGGCAGGCCGGTGGCGTGGGGCAGGAGCAATCGCATGGGCTACGCGGAGCATCTGGACGGAACCGATCTGGTGATCTGGATGAAGAAGCAAACCACGCAGCCGCTGCGCGTCGAAGTCTTGCCGGCTCAGTAAGCGATCTGCCGCTTCAGGCCTGCGGTACCGCAGCGCGTGATTTCTTCACTGAGATAAGAGGCGCTGCCGCTTGCGCGTTCGGCGGCGGCGCAACGGATTCGCGAATCCGCAGCTCGGTGCGCAGCACGATGTGTTTCACCGGGCTGTTCTTCTGCGCGACGCGGTCGAGCGCCAGCTGCGCAGCTTCTGCTCCCAGCTGATACGGCGACTGATAGACCGACGATAACTGCGGTGTAGTGGTCTCGGTAAGGTCGAGACCGTCGAATCCTATCAGGGAGATATCTTCCGGACAGCGGAGCTTTTCCTCGCGAATGGCAAGCAGCGCCCCCAGCGCGATCAGGTCGTTGCACGCGAAGATCGCCGTGGGGCGCGGCAGCATCTTCAGCAGGATTTTCGTCTTGGCGTAGCCGCCCGCGCGGTCGAAGGTGGTTTCCTGAATGTAGTTCGGGGAAATTTCGAGACCGGCTCGCCGCAGCGCGCGTTTGAAGCCGCGCACCCTGTCCTGTGCGTTCGTCAGGTGCAGCGGACCGGTGATCGCGGCGAGATCGCGGTGGCCCAGGCCGATGAGATAGGAGGTCGCGTTGAACGCGCCATCGACGTTGTTGATGGTCACGCTGTCGCCGTCCCAGTTGCGCGGCAGGCGGTCGATGCAGACGACCGCCGAGCCCGCCTGGCGGTACGACTCAGTCTGTGCGGTCAGGTCGCTGAAGTCGGAGGGAATAACAATGAGGCCCGACGGCAGATACGTCCGCAGCGCGTTCAGGTGCATCACTTCCTTACCGTGATCGTTGTCGGTGTTACACAGAACGAGACGGTAACCTTTCGCGAACGCCACATCTTCGGCGCCCCGCACCACTCCGGGAAAAAAAGGATTGAGGATATCCGGGATAATCATCGCCAGGATATTCGTCTTATCGCGGCGCAGGCCGCGGGCGAGCTGGCTGGGCTGGTAGCCGGTCACGCGAACCGCATCGAGCACGCGCTGGCGGAGCGGCTCGCGAACGCCGGCGGTGCCGTTCAGGACATGAGAGACAGTACCGAGAGAGACTCCGGCGAGCTCGGCGATCTGCTTCATGTTGGCCATGGCGTGGGTCGTCCTCCGATTTGGCCGCGGGCATTTGCGGTTGAATGTTCAGGTGCCCTGTTAAATGCTTTCAGCCAGCATAGCAGAGGGTGCGGCGGCGGCTCGGCAATCTCCGGCGCAGCAGGTTACCGGCGGATGAGGGGAAAAGCGCAAAGCCGGCGGAGCGCTTCCGCAGCCTCTTCTTGACAAGGCCAGGAAGCGGCACATACACTTCAGGCGATCTCACTTGAAAGCTTTCAGTTCCCGGGGTGCCTCGCATGCGCAGGCCGATCTCCCTTGAAGCGTCGGTGGCCTGCGCCAATTTCACCATGCTCGGCGCCGGCCTGCGTCATCTGCGCGGCGCCCACGTCGGTTATCTCCACCTCGACGAGAATGCCTGACATCCTGAACGAACGCGAGCGGGTGCCTTGATCACTGTTCACTCTTATCCGATAGCCGTAGCGCTGTGTGTGCTCACGATGCTGTGCTGGGGGTCGTGGGCCAACACGCTCAAAATGGAACCCCGCTCCTATGGGTTCGGGCTTTTCTACTGGGATCAGGCCATCGGCTATCTGCTGCTGCCGCTGCTGCTCGGTCTGACCTTTGGCTCGATGGGGACCGAGGGCCGCAGCCTGATGGCCGATCTGCGCCAGGCCAATGCGAACAGCTATGCGTGGGCCATCTTCGGCGGCATTGTCTTCAATCTCGCCAACATCCTCTTTATGGCCGCGCTCGATCTGGCTGGCATGGCGGTCGCGTATCCCATCGCCATCGGCATCGCGCTCGTTGAAGGCGTGCTGGTCAACTACATCGCGCAGCCCCGCGGCAATCCGCTGCTCATCTTCGGCGGAGTCGCCCTCATCACGCTGGCCATCATCCTCGATGGTTTTGCGTATCGCGCCTGCCAGGGCAAGACCGCCGGCCCAGGCGAGATGCGCAAGGGCATCTTCATCGCCGTGAGCGGCGGCATCCTGATGGGGCTGTTCTACTTCCTCGTGCAGCGCTCCGTCTCCATGGACTTCACGCATCTGGCGCCGGGGAAATTCGGTCCCTATGCCGCCGTGCTGATCTATTCGGCGGGGTCCTGCGTTTCGAACCTGGTCTTCAACACCTGGTTCATGGCGCATCCCGTGAAAGGTCACAAGGTCACCTACTCCGACTATTTCTCCAGCGGGACCATGAAGTATCACCTCATCGGCATGCTGGGCGGCGTGATCAACGGCATCGGCGTTACGTCGAACTTCGTTGCGTCGAAGGCGGCGAGCCCGGCGATTGCCTACGGACTCGGCCAGGGTGGGACGATGATCGCGGCCATCTGGGGCGTCTGTGTCTGGAAGGAAACGAGGGGCGCGACGCGCGGCACCCAGGTGATGATTGGCGCAATGTTCCTGTTCTTCCTCAGCGGGCTCATCCTGCTGGTGACCTCGATGCTGCACTAAGGCGCGGCTCAACAAGACGCAGGCCCGGATCCCCGTGCGCGCGGCCCGATTTCCTCGATACAATCCTCGCCGAGAGGTGAGCCTTGAGAAGAAGCATTCCGAGCCGGGCGATCCTGGGCGCTGCCGTCGCGTTGTTGTGCGGTCTGGCGAGCCGGAATTGCGCCGCGCAAGAGCCGTCCCCCGTCGACCGCATCACCGTCCACTGGGACAAGCCGGTGATCGTCTCGCGCTCCACGCCGGCCTTTCAGGTCGTGGTCAATCCCATGCTGCGCGCGGGTTCGCCGATCCACGACAGCGCCTTCGCCTCGATCAAGGCGCTGGGCGCGGACTACGTTCGCTACGTCCCGTGGCTGCCCTATCCCAAACTCGCCGTCGCCGAGCTGGAGCCGCCCACGCCCGGCAAAACATCATGGGACTTCTCGCTCATCGACCCCATGATGCTCGACTTCTTCCACGCGACCGAGGGCCACTCGACCATCGTGAACTTCAGCACTATCCCGGCATGGCTCTTTGCAACGCCAAAGCCTATTCCCTACCCCGCCGACGCCAATCAGGTGGACTGGAACTACACGCAGGGCACCGAGCTGAAGGATCCCACCGGCCAGCAACTCGGCGCCTACTACGCGCGCCTGGTCAGCTGGTACACCCGCGGCGGCTTCACCGATGAGAACGGCAAGACCCACTCGTCGGGCTATCACTTTCCCATCCCGTATTGGGAGGTGCTGAACGAAGTCGAGTCCGAGCACAGTACGACGCCGGAGCAGTACACGGAGCGCTACGACGCCATCGTCAGCGCCATCCACGACGTCAGCCCGCAGACGAAGTTTGTGGCGCTCGCGCTCGCAGATCCCTCCGCCAACCCGCGGTACTTCGAATATTTCCTCGATCACGCGCATCACAAGCCAGGCATTCCCCTCGACTTCATCTCCTACCACTTCTACGCAACGCCGACCCGCGAGCAAACCGCTGAGGACTGGCAGTACAGCTTCTTCGATCAGGCCGACCGCTTCCTGGCAACTGTGCGTTATATCGAGGCGATTCGCAGGCGTTTGTCTCCGGAAACGAAGACCGACACCGACGAGCTCGGCGTCATTCTGCCCACCGACAACACGCCCCACGATGCAAAGATCGCCATACCCAACATTTACTGGAACGCCGCCGGCGCGCTCTACGCCTACCTCTACCTGTCGCTCGCCCAGCAGGGCATCGAGGCCATCGGCGAGTCGCAACTCGTGGGTTATCCGTCGCAATATCCCAGCGTCACGATGATCGACTGGAAGAACGGCAAGCCCAATGCGCGCTACTGGGTGCTGAAGCTGATCGTCGACAATTTCCATTCCGGCGATACTCTGATGACGACCGACGCGAACAACAGCGACGTCGCCGCGCAGGCATTCAGCACCGCAAGCGGGCGCAAACTGCTGCTCGTCAACAAGCGCAACCGCAGCCTCCGGATTGCCCTGCCGCAGGGGCTCACGGTCAGGGAGTTATCGACCGTCGACGCAGCCACCGGCGAAGGCCCGGCACGCAGCTCGCAACCCACAAGCAGCACGCTCGATCTCGCTCCCTTTGCCGTCGCCGTAGCGAACCTGCAGTGATCCGGGTGTCACCGCAGTCATAGGCTGAAGTTATCTTTGTTCCGGCACACTGTTACGAATGAACCCTTGCTTTTACCCTGCAACCTCTCCTGCGTGCAGTAGAATTGGCTGACTTTAAGGAAGGACACAAATGGGCGAAGTATTGTTCGGCCTCGCTCTGTTCTTTTGTGTGCTGTGGGGAGTGCCCACCGTGCGCCGCATGCTGGAGGCGCGTGAAATCGCATCCCTCGAAGCAGAACGCGAGCGGCAGGAGAAAAAGTGGGCGGATGAGGTTGCGCGCGCCGCCGGCAGCGCTGCCGCCGAACGGAACGCCTCTCTGCGGGCCACCATCATCAAAGAAGCAGCTGGACCTGAGGGCGACCGCCTCTAACTCGCGCCGCTTCCGCTGCGGAAAACACGAACCCCATCCTCTTCGCCGCCGCTCAGAAGACAGGCGCGAGCGCCACCGCCGTGAGCCCGCAAATAAACAGGACAAACATCCAGGCCAGCAGCGTCTTCGCCTTGCGCGGCGCCGACGCAAATTCGTGCCACACGAAGACGCCCCAGCTCGCGGAAATCATCGTAGCGCCCTGCCCAATAGAGTAAGAAACCGCCGGCCCCACGATGTGCGCGCGCGACGCAACAAAATTCATGATCGCTCCCGTGCACCAGATCGCCCCGCCGATCACACCCCACAGATGCCACGACGCGCGCGCCTGCGCCCATCCGCGAAACGGTACCGGCGCGCTGCCGTCGATCGGCTTCCGCATCAGGATGGTGTTGAACACCAGCGAGCACACGGCCACGCCAATCACGAACCACAGCGTGGCGGCGTACGGTCCAGGAGCATGCGTGCCCGTCATCGACCGCGACACAAACGGATAGAAGCTGCCCATCAGGATGCCCGAGATCAGGCTGATGACGACGCCGCGCGTGGTCACGCTTCTTTGCTGCTCGCGCAGCCGGTAGGCCGCCGCATCGAGAATGATCGCCAGAATAACAATGGCGATTCCGCCGAAGAGCAGCAGCGGATTGCCGGCGGGCGAAAGGATGTAGTTGCTCGTCGCGCCCACCACCAGCGCGACGCCAATGCCGACTGGGAAGGCAACTGCGAGGCCGGCGATGTCGATGGCGGCCACCAGCAGCAGGTTCGCGACGTTGAACACCACCCCGCCCGCGAACGCCAGTCCCGCGTGATGCGCATCGGCCTGCGCGAGGTCGGCGAAGAACGAATAGCCGGAGGAGCCCATGCTGCCGAGCGTAACGCCGAACGCCAGCGTGCCGACGAAGAGGCCAACCACGTAGTCCCAGTAAAAAAGCTGAAAGCGGTAACCCGGCGTGAGTTTCAGGGTGTTGGCCCACGAGCCCCAGCAGCACATGCTGAGGATCATGAAGAACAGCGCCACTCCGTACACCTGCGGCTGATACATGATCCCTCCCGCAGTTACAAATCAAGCCGGAAACCGGCAAGCGATCAGTCTAGCTGGTTTTTTCGCACCCGCACCGTGCCGAAATGGATGCGCACCTGCGCTATGGCAGCGCCGTCTTGCCCACGATGCGGACGGTGACGATCGCGTGCGGGCGAATCGCCACCCGGAAACTGTGCGCGCTGTCCGGAACAATCGCTTGCCCGTCGCGCTCCACCGCATCCGTGCTCATCACCTTGTCGATGCCCAGCAGCGGCGTCGTCACCGTCAGAGTCCGCGCCGCCCCGCCCAGGTCGATCAGCCGCACGATCGTGCCGTTCCCATCTTCCGCAGGCTTCCAGGTGTCCAGCAGCACATCGGGGTCATCGACGGTAACAAAGCTGCCCTGTTTACCATCGAGCGGACGCGGCAAATCGAGCGCTTTGTCCTGCGACTGGATCTGGTCCTCCTCGAGCGGCGTCGCTTCTTCCCACCCCATGCGGCTCAGCGCGGGCGCGTCGGTCTGCGCGGCGCTCGTGATCACGTAGCGGAAGCGAAACTTCCCGCCCTGCTCCGCAACGTAATTCGTGTGCCAGTAATTGTTCATCGCGTACGAGAAGATCGACCCTGGCCGCTCGCCGAACTCCGTCGGCCATGCGCCGCGATTGATGTCGCCCAGCGTCACCAGCGACGCGTCCAGCGGCATCACCGTCGCCGACTCCCCATCCTGCTGCACCGAGACCCAGTGCTGCACGGAGAACCACTCGCGGCCCGCGCCCGGATACATGTCCTTCGCCGGATCGACAACGCCATTCTGAATCTCGTACTGGAACTGCGGATGCGTCATCGCGAATGGAAACGCGAAGTAGACCGCTTCCTTCTTCAACTCCGGCTTCTTGTCGATCTCTTCCGTCAGCTCGATCTTCTTCTCGTCGTTGTAAAGGCGAATCTCCGTGCGGATCGACGGCGTGTTCACCGTGGACGACTCCATGCGCGCCCTCCATCCCCATGGTGTCCGCTCTATGGAGAGAATCCGCCCCTTCTCGGCGCCGTGAATGTCGAGCGTTGCCTTCGGCGAGACCGCGCGGTACTGCATCAGGCTGTTCGGCTCCTGGTCGCCGCCGCTCACGTACAGATACTGCCCGAAGCGCCACGAGTTGCGCGTGTCCACCAGCTCTTTGTTCAGCTGCTTGTCGACAATGCTGCGAATGCTGCCCGTCTCCGGGTCGAGCACAACGCGGTAGAACGGGCTTTCCAGCGTGGTGCCCGTCGTTCTTGCCGGCGCGGACCCCGGCGCCTGCGCCGCGCGCAGCTCGTACACTTTGTAGCCGACCGCCGGCACGGCCTTCGCGGTGAATTCCACGCGGTTGAAGTTCGGCCCCTCGCTCAGCACCAGATACGGGACGCTCTGGCCCGTGCTGCGGTCGGCAATTTCCATGCCGTGATCCAAATCGATCGTCACTTCGCCGTCGCGTTGCCAGTTCAGCGGATTGAAAACGATCAGGCTGTTCACGCCCGCTGCAATCGAATCCGCCAGGCTCGCCATGCTGCTGCGCAGAAGATCGTCGCGCAACGCGGCCGCCGTGGTCGCGCGTGAATCCTTCACGCGTAACTGCTCCACGGCCTCCCTGCTCGTCGGATCGGAAACGCTGTTCCACGAGGTCCACGTGTGCTCGTCCATCAGCACCATGCTGGCCCACATCGCGTCCAGGCTCTTCGTGTCGACCGCAAGCCGCGGATTCACCAGCGTGCTGATCGTGGCCAGCTTTTCGGCGGAAGGGGCGCGGCTCTCGTTCTCGCGCTCGATCGCCGCATACAGTGCATCCGAGCCGATGCCGTCTTCCCAGTATGGCCCGCCATCGCCACGCACCGTCGGAATATCCCCTCCGAATTGACGTGCAATCGCATCCAGCGCGTCGTGGAATCCAGAGTATTCAATGTGCGGAAATGCATGCTGCGCGTTCCACTCGTCGGCAAGCGCTGCCTGCTGCGGAAACAAGTCGGTGTTCTCCACCTGCGTCCCGAAAATAATCGCCGCGCTCGCGTGGTAGCTCGGGTGATCGTACATCTCGAGGAACACAGGCAGCATTTCTTCGCCCGTCTCCGTCACCGGAGGCAGCCCAAACAAAAATTCCATCTGCTCGTAATGCCGCGAATACCACATCAGCACCTTGCCGCCGTCGGGACCCTCCCACCAGAACGGAGCTTTCTCATTCAAATGCCCCAGCAGCAGCACCGGCGCGCGATCGTTATTGCTCGCCGCAAAAAAGTACGGAATCCCCGCCGCCGCCAGCACCGACGCATACGACCATGAGTACGACGGCACATCGGTGATGTTCGCGTAGTTATAAGGCGTCCCGTGTTCGCGGCTGAAATCGGCGCTGGGGTAGAGCGACCGGATC
Organism: Acidobacteriaceae bacterium; assembly: GCA_036521315.1. Taxonomy (GTDB): domain Bacteria; phylum Acidobacteriota; class Terriglobia; order Terriglobales; family Acidobacteriaceae; genus Palsa-343. The sequence goes on along the minus strand of DATDHZ010000085.1, from coordinate 17,713 downwards.
AGCGTCTCCGTCGTCGGAAATCCGGTGAGCAGGTTGCTCGACTCCGCCGGAACGTAGAGCTGCTGCCTGCGGATCGCCGCGACCACGCGCTGTTGTTCCTCCGGGCTGCGCGTCGCGAGAAACTGCTCGAGGTTCCATTCTCCATCGGTGCTGAAGCGAAACGCCCGATGCTGCGCGGTCAGATCCATCGCCTCGTCGAGAATGCGGCTCTGAATCGCCGACACCTTCGCCTGGTAATCCGAGTAGCCCACGTCGAGATGCACGTGAGGGACAAGAAACAGCGTCCACTTCTTCGCCGGCGTCAGCGTCTCGGTGAATTGGCTTGTGTGGCCATCGATCGTCACCGACACGCCCGCAGCTGTCTCCGCCGCAAACTCTGCAACCGGAAAGCTGAGTCGCTCCTCGCCAAAATCCTGATCGCCTTTGAGCGCACTCGTGTAGCGATGCCCCGCCACATCCATCGTCACGCTGCCCGATCGCGGCCGGTTCGCATACGAAACAAAAGCGTCGACCCGCTCGCATAACGCCGCCCTGCATTTCTGATAGAAAATCGTCGGTTCCACGCGCTCCAACGGTTCGCCGCGACCGTTGCTTACCCGCTCCAGTTGGATCGCATCGTAGTTGAACCCGGCATCCGGCACGCCTTCGTCGCCGGTCGCAACCGCCTGCAGTGTGATCTGGTTGCGCCCACTTTGCAGCCACGAGCCGGGAAAGTCGTATTCGACCTCGGCTCGCGAATACGCAGGATCGAACGCCGCCGTCATATCCCCCATCGCGTAATCGAGTTTCGGATGCAGATAGAAAATCCCTGTGCGCCCGTTGATCCCCACGCGCAGCGCCGGCACGCTCGAGTGCTCGATGATGAGCGAGACGGTCAGCCGATACGCGAAGGCCGGCTTGCCCGGAACCGAAAAGACGATCGCGCGTGGCTTCGTCGCCGCAGTCGCCGCCTTGCCGGGAAAGGCTGAAGCGGCATACGAATACCAGCTCGCGCCGGGCTCATCCTGGCCCACCACGAACGTGACGTCGTGATTCGGCTCGCCCTGCGCAAACTCCGCCGACGAGCCATCCATCGTGCCGACCTGCCACACAATTTTCGCCCCGCCCGTAGCTGGCTGCCCCATCGCAATTCCGCACCCCGCCAGCGTCAGCGCCGTCGCCAATCTCTTCAGCATCATCATCCGTCTCCGCGAAGCAGTCCCATACTATGCTTTCGGGATGGCCAAATCCTTCCGCGCTACAAGCGCCGGCAAACTTCCGTGGCGTCTTGCGGACCGCTCCACCGCTAAGGCGCAACCACCGGCAGCACGATGTGCGACGGCATCTGCGGCGAGGAATACACCCGCTGCGTCGCCTTCACATAATCCTCCGCCGTTGCCTGGTAAATGCTCGTCACAAATTTCTGCGGATTCCGGTCGATCACCGGGAACCACGTCGACTGCACCTGCACCATGATCCTGTGCCCCTTCAAAAACACGTGGTCGTGATCCCGCAGCGGCACGTCCCACTCCTCCGGACGATTCGCCGCCAGCGCCTGCGGCTTCTCGTAGCTGTGCAGAAAGCGCCCGCGCCGCACTTCCATCGCGATGGGCAGCTCGTAACCGTTCAGCGAGTCCGCATAGTTCTCCGGCGTCTCTTTGTCCAGCGCGTCCGCCGCCTTCTGCCCGCTCTCCGGATACACATCGATGAGCTTCACCACGAAATCCGCATCCGTGCCGGAAGTCGACGCGAACAGCACCGCCTCGAGCGGCCCGGTCACCGTCACATCGTCATCGAGAGGCGCGCTCTCCCACGTCAGCACGTCCGGCCGATTCTCCACGAACCGCTGATCGGCCACCTCCCAGGTCCTCCACTCCGGCTGCGGGTACGTCGGCGAAATGGGCCGCACGCGATACGGCACAGGATTCGCCGGATCCGACACATACTCGCGATACGCCTTGCCGCCCGCCGCCTCCGGCTCAAACGAAAGCGTGCCGTCGGCGTGGAGATACAGATTCGTCGCCTTCGCATTCTGCGGCGGCCAGCTCGCATAATGCCGCCACGTGTTCGATCCCGTCTCGAACATCGTCGCCTTCCACTCCGGCTTCGTGCCTCCGCCGTGCAGGTGATAGCGGAAGAACGGCGCCTCCACGTCTCTGCGGAACTCAAGCGACGTCTTATGCCCGCCAAACGGAATCAGCCCGATGCTGTCGCCCACCGCATGCTGCCACTCGCCGTGAAACCACGGCCCTGCCACCATCAGGTCCGCGCCATCCGGATCGTGCTCTGCCTCGTGCCGGAAAATCTGCCACGGTCCCCACGGATCCTCCTGGTCCCAGAACCCCGCCACATTCAGCGTCGGCACCGATGCGCTGTGCAGTTGATCCACCCACGCTTCCTTCTTCCAGAAGCCATCGTCGTTCGGGTGTTCCATCATGTCGTTCCAGTAAGGAATCTTCCCGTGCAGATACTCCGCGTTCGCCTGCGACAGCGGCCCCAGCTTCAGATACCAGGAATAGGTGTCGTAGTCGCCGAAATCGAAATGCGTGTTGGTATTCTTGTCCGCCTCCTCCATCACCGAGTACTCAAACGCGTAGCTCTCGCGCAGCGCGCCGTAGCGATGCATGTCGTCGTTCATCCACTGGTCCACCGGCGCCGCCTGCTCGCTCACTGCCTTCAGCGCGGGATGCGGATGCAGCAGCGTCAGCCCCGCCGTGAGCCCGTCATACGACACGCCGTAAATGCCCACCCTCCCGTTGTTGTCCGGCACGTTCTTCACCAGCCAGTCGATCGTGTCGTACGCATCGTTCGTCTCGTTGGCCTGCTTCGGATCGTTCGCGTCGTACCGCGACGTCAGCTCGAAAGCTCCCTCCGACTTGAACCGCCCGCGCAAATTCTGGACGACGAAGATGTATCCGTCCGCCGCCAGTTCCTTCCACTGGTCCGGCGTCCAGTCCGCGCCGTACTTCGTGGCCGCCGCGTCCAGCTCCTCCTGCGTCCAGACTCCGTAGGGCGTCCGCTCCAGCAAGATCGGCAGCGGCACCTTCTGATCGCTCCGCCGGATGATCACCGTCTGCAAATGCACGCCATCCCGCACCGGAATCATCACCTCTTGCACCCGCCACACGCTCTCCACCTTCGGCGCCGGGCTCTGTGCTCCTGCGCTCGACAACAAGACCGCCGCGAACATCGCCGCGCCTGCGCGCCACATCCTCTTCATCAGGCCACACCTCGTCTGAATCGTTTCCAACCGAATCGTGCGCCAGTATATAAGGGTGCTCGGATTTTCGGAGGTCCTCTTTGCTGCAGCGTCGCGCCGTTCTCCAAACCCTTCTTAAAAGCGCCGCCCTCTTCGCCCTGCGTCCGTTGGCCGGCGCCTCCCTGCCTGATAAAAGCCCGCTCATCCCGCTGCGTCCAGGCGCGGGCGCTCCGGTGGAGATTCCCGAAGAGTTCATCGGTCTTGGCTACGAGATGTCCTCGGTCGCTGCTCCCGGCCTGCTCAGTGCCGCCAATCGCGAATACGTTGCGCTCGTCCAGGGCCTCGGCTCAAAGGGCGTCCTCCGCGTCGGCGGCATCGTCGCCAATTACACGCGCTTCAATCCGCAGGCAGCGGCCCAAACGGACCCGCACAACACTGTCAACGATCAGGCGAGCCTCCAGCAGTTCGCCGGTTTCCTGAACGCGACGGGCTGGCGGGCCATCTGGAGCCTCAATCTCGCCCAGGGCTCGCTCGCCGATGCCGTGACCGAAGCCCAGGCCGTCGACGCGGCTCTCGGACCGCATCTGCTCGCCTTCGAGCTGGGCAATGAAGTGGAGAATTATGCCCGCGGTTCCCATCCCTTCCGCCCCGCTTCCTGGAGCTATGCCGCCTGGCGCAGCGAATTCCGCGAGTGGAGCGCCGCCATCCGAAGAGCTCTGCCCCACGCCCGCTTCGCCGCGCCCGATACCGCCAGTTCCGTGGACTGGGTTGAGAATCTTGCGAAAGACGCTGATGCAGCGGTGCAGTTGCTCACCACCCACTACTACCGCGCCGATCAGCGGCACGGCAGCGCCGAGCAGTTGCTCACGCCCGACCCCCGCCTGCATGACGTTCTCACCCGGCTGCGCGCCGCTTCTCAGCACAGCCAAATTCCCTGGCGCATGTGCGAAGCGAATTCCTTTTCCGGCGGTGGACTCCCCGGCGTGAGCGACACCATCGTCGGAGCGCTGTGGACGCTCGATTTCCTGCTCCGCCTCGCCGCCCAGGGCTGCGCCGGCGTCAACATCGAAACCGGCGTCAACCAGCTCGGCTTCCTCAGTTCCTACTCGCCCATTCGCAACGACGCCCCCCATGCCTTCGCGGGAATTCCTTACTACGGCATGCTCGCCTTCTCCCAGGCCCGCAAAGGCTGCACCCAGGTGTTGCCGATCGAACCCGATCTCAGAGCCGTGAATGCCTCCGCGTATGTCCTCGGCGCATCCGGCAAGCCGCGCTCGCTGATCGTCGTGAATCGGGAACGCGCGCAGGAAGTGCGCGTCGGCCTTCGCGATCTTGCCATGGGAAAGGCCACGGTGCTGCGACTGACCGCGCCGTCGCCAGAGAGCACCAGCGGCGCCACCTTCGGAGGCTCCGCCATCGGCCCGGACGGCCACTGGTCGCCTTCATCGAAGGAAGAAGCCCCCGGCGAAATCCTCACAGTCCCGCCCATGAGCGCCGCAGTGCTTCGCGCAATGGAGTAGCGCAGATAGCTGAGAATGGGATACCTGGAAGCCAGGCGTCCGTTCCACCGCCATCGTTGCTGTTGCCCCGGCATGAGGAAATCGAAGCCAACAGCTTCTTCCTCAATTTGCAGGAGACAAGGCCCTCCATCCGGAGGGCCTCCCGTCTCTACACGCTACAAGCTACACGCTAAATATCCAGATTCTTCACATCCAGCGCGTTATCCTCGATGAACTTGCGCCGCGCCTCGACATCCTCGCCCATCAGTGTCGTGAAGATCGTCTCCGTCTCCGCGATGTCTTCGAGGCGCACTTGCAGCAGCGTCCGCCGGTCGGGATCCATCGTCGTCTCCCACAGTTGCGTCGCCGTCATCTCGCCCAGACCCTTGTAGCGCTGCACCTGGTAATCGCGCCGCCCCTGCTCGATCACGTACTCAAACAGCTCCCGCGGCGTTTGCTTCTCCACCGGCTCCTGCGGACCCTTTCCGCCACGCTCGCGCTTGCCCGCCGGGGTCCCCGGCACGCCCGAATTTGGCGTGATGGGGTGGTTGCCCGGCGCCGCCGCTTTGCCCACCTGCGCATCGCCTTCCGGCGCCGACTCCACGCCCTCCGGCTCGTCCGCCTCCGCAGCGTTCGCCTTTCCCGCCGCTTCCACGATGAACGGCGGCTCCAGCATCTCGCGAATCTGCCCGTGCTTCGCCATCATCTGCCGGTACTCCGGCGACGACGCCAGCAGCCAGTCGATCCGCCGCTCCGCCCCCTGCGCATCCGCGAAGCTCAGCGACCACGTCTGGTGCTCCTCGTCCTTCACCGGCTTGCCCAGACCCTTGAACTGATACTTCTTCTCGATCTTTTCGAGGTCCTTGTAGAGCGCCGTCAGCTTCGCCTCGTTCTCGAAATCCGCCCGCTTCGCCAGCTCGTGGCGCGCCAGCAGATTTGTCACTTCCTCGTTGCGGAGCCGCTTGTTCACCTTATCGAAGAACCCGAGATACTCGTTCAGCTGCCCCATGAACCGCGTCAGCGCCGCGCCTTCCAGCTTCGCCGCGCCCTCGCCGTAGCGCACGACAATTCCTTCCGCCGCGTGCTTCACCATCACCCGCACAAAGTCGCGCTCGTCCTTGATGTACTCCTCGCGCTTGCCCTTCTTGATCTTGAACAGCGGCGGCTGCGCGATGTACACGTGGTTGCGCCGGATCAGCTCGTTCATGTGCCGGAAGAAAAATGTCAGCAGCAGCGTCCGGATGTGCGATCCGTCCACGTCGGCGTCCGTCATCAGAATCACTTTCCCGTAGCGCAGCTTCGTCGCGTCGAAGTCGTCCTTCCCGATGCCCGTCCCCAGCGCCGTAATCATGGCGCGGATTTCCTCGTGCCCCAGCATCTTGTCGTAGCGCGCCTTCTCCACGTTCAGAATCTTGCCCTTCAGCGGCAGAATCGCCTGGAACTTCCGATCCCGCCCCTGCTTCGCCGTCCCGCCTGCGCTCTCGCCCTCCACCAGATACAGTTCGCACCGGTCCGGATCGCGCTCCGAGCAGTCCGCCAGCTTGCCCGGCAGCCCGCCGCCATCCAACGCCCCCTTGCGCCGCGTCAGATCCCGCGCCTTCCTGGCTGCTTCTCTCGCCCGCGCCGCTTCAATCGCCTTGTTGATAATCTTCTTTGCCACCGGCGGATTCGTCTCCAGATACCCGCCCAGCCGCTCGTTCACCAGCGCCTGCACCGTGCCCGCAATGTCCGAGTTGAGCTTGCCCTTCGTCTGCCCTTCGAACTGCGGCTGCGACAGCTTCACGCTGATCACCGCCACCAGCCCTTCGCGCACATCGTCGCCCGTCAGGTTCTCCTTCACGTCCTTGAACAGCCCCAGCTGCTGCCCCACGGCATTAATGGTCCGCGTCAGCGCCGTTCTGAACCCCGACAGATGCGTCCCGCCATCCACCGTGTTGATGTTGTTCGCGAAGCAGAACACCGTCTCCGAGTAGCCGTCGTTGTACTGCAGGGCGATGTCCATATCCACGCCATCGCGCAGCCCCTCCATCACAATCGGCTTGTCGTGCAGCACGCTCTTGCCGCGGTTCAGGTGCTTGATGAACTCCGCAATCCCGCCCGCATACTTAAATTCGTTGCGCTTCGCTTCGCCCGTCTTCGGATCGGTCGTCCGCTCGTCGGTCAGCGTAATGGTCAGCCCCTTATTCAGGAATGCCAGTTCCCGCAGCCGCTGCGCCAGCGTGTCGTAGTTGTATTCCGTGACGGCAAAAATCGTGCGGTCCGGCAGAAAGTGAATCTTCGTCCCGCGCCGCTTACTCGTTCCCGTCTGCTGCAGCTTCGTTGTCGGAATCCCCTTCGCATAGTCCTGCTCCCACGTGTGCCCGTCGCGCCAAATCTCCACGTTCAGCGCTTCGCTCAGCGCGTTCACGCAGCTCACGCCCACGCCATGCAGCCCGCCGCTCACCTTGTAGTTCGACGCGTCGAACTTCCCCCCCGCATGCAGTTTCGTCAGCACCACCTGCGTCGCAGACATCTTCTCGCCGTTATCCAGCGTCATTTCATCGACCGGAATCCCGCGCCCGTCGTCCACCACCGTAATCGAGTTATCGTCGTGGATCGTCACCTCGACTTTCGTCGCATGCCCCGCCAGCGCCTCGTCCACCGAGTTGTCCACCACCTCGTACACCAGATGGTGCAAGCCCATCTCGCCCGTCGACCCGATATACATCGCCGGCCGCAGGCGCACCGCCTCCAGCCCCTCCAGCACCTTGATGTTCTCGCCGGTGTACGAGCCGTTCCCGTTCGCCTGCTTGCCGCTCTTCTCGTTCGTCTCTTCCATGCCGGGCAGGATTGCCTTTTCCGCGGGGGTCACTTCCTTGGTAGCCATGCAACTCCAGTGGTCGTGCGGTTCAATACGTGAAATGCTTCCGTCCTAGACTCGCGAAACGCTGCGGCTAAGAAAACTCTGCGACGAAAAACTCTGCTCCTCAAAGCTACGCTGTCATCCTGGGCGAGCTTTCAAAATTGTTGCGCCGGCCTTTGGCGCAACAAGTGATTCAGGCGCGAGCCGAAGGACCCGCATTTCTCGTTCGGGCCGCAAGCCAAACAACCTGGGCTGAGCGGGGGCGAGCCCAGGGACCATGCATTCCTTGCCGCGTTCCAGCAGCCCCGCTGGGATGCTCGGACCCTCGTTCCGCGAGCCCATCCAACCCAAAAATCCCAAAGAAATCAACGACTTTCCGAGCATCGCCAACATCCTTATTTTACCACCGGAAACACCCCTCCCGCCGCCCCCATCAGGGTGCAAAAACAGGTTAATTTTTCAAGGAGATACACCAGCCCCAGCGCCGCCGCTCACCCCCCCGCGCGGCCCCTCCGCCAGCCCCTATACCTCGTGCACCAGCTTCTGCCGGCTGATCGAGAGCCCATCCCGCCGGCGCAAACTCCTGAACACCACACTGGAGACCACGGTCAGGAGGCCAAGCGCGATGAAGGCCTCATGAATGCCGTGGATGAAGACAGCGGGCGCCGACCAGACCTGCGAGGGAAGAAAGAACGCGGTCGCAAGGCCCGCAATCGCCACCCCAAAGCTGAGGGCCATCTGCTGCATCGTGGCAAAAATGGTGCTCGCGGCGCTGGTGTCCTCTTCCCGGACATCCGCGTACACCAGCGTATTCATGCTCGTATATTGCAGCGTGCTGAAGGCCCCGTAGACGAACGCGAGCAGCACGATGACCCACAGCGGCGTGCGCAGCCCAATCGTCGCGAACAGCGCCAGCAGCACGCCGATGATGAACGTGTTCGAGATCAAAATGGACCGGTACCCGAATCGGTTCAGCAACCGCGTCATGCACAGGTTCATCACCATCGCAGCGAGCGCCTGGGGCATGATCAGCAGCCCCGACTGCACCGGCGTATACCCCAGCCCGATCTGATACAGCAGCGGCAGCAGAAACGGCACGCCGCCAATCCCGAGTCGCGTGATGAAGCCCCCTCCCACGGCTGCCCGCAGCGTGCGGAGCCGGAACAGCGCGAGCCGCAGCAGCGGAAAGCGCGTGTCCTTCGCGTGCAGCCAGTAGCCGGCCAGCAGCGCGACCGAGATCGCGAGCAGGCTCGAGATTTCGCGGATGCTGAGCGTGTGATCGCCGAACACCTCGAGGACATACGACAGCAGCGCGATTCCCGACCCGAACAGGATCAGCCCCAGCAAATCCAGAGGCGGAGTGTCCCGCTCCCGGTAATCGGGCAGGTGCAGGTAGACCATCACCAGCCCCAGCAGCCCAATCGGAATATTCAGGAAGAAGATAATCCGCCAGTGCAGGTAGTCGACGATCAGTCCCCCCGCCACCGGGCCCAGCATCGGGCCGATCAGCGCCGGGATCGAGACGAAGCTCATCACCCGCACCAGCTCATATTTCGCAAAGGCGCGCACCAGCGTCAGCCGTCCCACCGGAACCATCATCGCGCCGCCGCAGCCCTGCAGCACCCGGCAGAACACCAGTTCGTGGATGTTCGTCGAGATGCCGCACAGCAGCGAGCCCAGGATGAAGATGCCGATCGCCGCCGAGAAGACGTGTCGCGTCCCGAATCGGTCGGCCATCCACCCGCTGATGGGGATGAAGATCGCCAGCGCCAGAGTATAGCTGGCCAGCACCGCCTTCATCGCCAGCGGAGTGACCTTGAGCGCTGTGGCGATCACCGGAACCGCCGTGTTCAGAATCGTCGTGTCCAGCGACTCCATGAAGAACGCAACCGCGACCAGCCACGGCAGCAGCTTGCGCGCCGAGTCCGTCAGGACTGCCGCGCGAGACGCCGGCGGAGTTGGCTGCGATGGGTCCATGGTTCTCGTGTCCTGTCCCGGAAGTCCGTTGCGAGACGATCCTTTAGTTTTTGTATCAGGGTGCGACTTCGCCGGGTGCCCCACTTCTGCGCAGTGTTCGCAGAAGTGGGATTCCACCGGCCTGGCGAACTCCGAATCGCGTTCCTGTTTTGTATCAGGTCACGACCCCGTTCAGATCCCGCCTGATGCCGCTCTCGTCGAGAGCTATGTTCGACTGCGCCGCAGATTGCAAATGAGTTGAGTCGTATCGATCAGTATTGGAGCAGACCAAAGGAGCGGCCAGTGGAAGACTTTGACTCTCTACGGTCGACATTGCTCCCGTTCGCCGCCGATCCTTTGCGATGTCATCGCCTGCAACCGCCGAAAAATTGATCGGTATAGGGAGATTGGTCGATGCGCCAGAGTTCTCCGCAGCCCCATTTCAAATCCGAGCTTCCGGCCGCTGAAGGCTCACCCGGGCCGGCCGTAAAGATCGCCGAGAGGATGCGCGAACAGGTGGGGGTGCCGCAGCGGCGGACTTCAACGGATCACGATCCGGGTCTGAAGCTGACCGGAAAGACGCCGGCACGAGCTTCGTCGCGCTACCAGAGGGAGGCTCTTCTCCTCCTCGCCGAAAGCATGCCGCAGAAGGTGTGGACCTCGGATGCGCAGGGAGTCAAGACTTACTGCAATCGCAGATATCTGGACTTCACCGGAATTAGCTCAGTCGCGGAAATGAATATCCGGTGGCACGAATGCGTGCATCCGGAAGATCGTCGCCTGGTCAGGGAGACGTGGGCAAACGCTCTGGCCACAGGTGAGCCCTACACGCTTTCCTATCGGCTCAGACGGCACGATGGTGTTTATCGTCATGTTCTTGCACGGGCCGTTCCCGTCCGCGGAGATGACGGCCAAATCGAACAGTGGCTGGTGACGACGACCGACATCCACGAGCAGGCGGTTGCCGAGGAGTTGTTGCGGCGCACCGAGAAACTGGCCGCCGCCGCTCGGATAGCCGCGAGCATCGCTCATGAGATTAATAATGAGGTGGCCGCGGTCACCAACGCACTCTACCTGGCTCTGCAGGCGAAGGAACTCAGCCCGTCGACCCGGCAATATTTAAAACTGGCCGATCAGGAACTGGCTCGCATCGCACGGGCGACAACGCAAACCCTCCAGTTCTATAAGCAGTCGGTAGCCCCCGCACTGGCCAGCCTCCGCGAATTGACGGCTTTTCCAGCTTGCGGAAAAACGCAGCCGTTGTGAAAGGGCACCGCTTGAGTGTCTGCGGAAATGCTCTGAACGTTTTTGCTTTTGTATCAGGGCACAACTCTCAGTCGTGCCGCAAAAGGCCAATCAAGACGCGGGCTTCAGCCTCTACTTCGCCGGGTGCCCCACTTCTGCGCGGTGTTCGCAGAAGTGGGATTCCACCGAGCGGTCGAACTCCGAATCGCATTCCCGTCTTTGTATCAGAGCACCGATATTCAGCTGGGAAAGACTCGCGCCGTTTTTGCTTTTGTATCAGGGCGCGTCTTCGAGCCATGCCATGCAGCCGTTTTGAAAGGGCACGGCTTCGAGCCGTGCCATGACGACTGCAAAAGCAATGCGGCTTCAGCCGCTGAGGGATGCGCTTTTCAGAGCCGCCGCCATGGAGGGGACAGCTCGCAGACAGGCAGCGGGAGACGAGACAGTTGCGAGGAAAACGGCAGCCGGCCAGATTCACGTTCGCCTCCGACGGGATTTCGAAGCCCGCAACGAAAAGGTCGAGCCATGCGGATCCCCGGAACCGAGCTGCTCGCTACCCGTTCGGACCGGTCACTCGCATCCGGATCGCTGTACACTCGGCGTCTTCCCGGTACAAATCCGCCTCGATGAGCGGTTTGGCGATTTGGCGCCCATTGGGCGTCAGTTACCGTTCCTGGCGATTTCAGGTGGCCGCTCGTATTTTGGCTGGAGCTTGACGGTCGATTTGATTCGCAAACCGATGTGGATGTTGTTGAAACCACAGTAAATTCGGTAATTGTCGCGCAGGAAATCCACGCAAAAAGAAAAAATCTGCCATGCACCGATGAGTTTTGGCGCCCCTGCCGGTTTTACCCAGTAGAGAGACAAGATCGGGCCGGCAAGAGTCAGCCCCAAAAAGGAGATCATCATGAACATCGCACAGAAAACAGTCCTGATTACCGGCGCCAATCGCGGCATCGGCCACGCACTCGTCCAGGAAGCTCTCCGCCGCGGAGCCAGGAGGGTGTACGCAGGAACTCGCGGAACGTTCGACATCGCCGACGAGCGCGTCACCCCGGTGCAGCTCGACGTGACCGACGTGGAGCAGATCGAACAGGCAGTCCGCCAGGCCGGCTGCCTCGACGTCCTCATCAACAACTCCGGCATCGCTCCCTATGACGATCTGAGCGATCCGGCCGTCATCGAGCAAACCCTCGCTGTCAATTTCTTTGGCATGTACAAGGTCTCGCGAGCGTTTCTGCCAATGCTGAAGCGCTCCAGAGGCGCCCTCGTGAATAACCTGTCGCTGATGGCGCTGGCTCCGCTACCGCTCACGCCCAGCTATGCGATTTCGAAGGCGGCCGCGCTAAGCATGACGCAGTCCCTCAGGGCTCTGCTCGCAAATGACGGTGTGAAGGTCCACGGCGTCTTCCTCGGTCCCGTCGACACCGACATGACACGCGGCTTCGAAATTCCCAAGGCTTCGCCCGAGTCCGTCGCGCAGGGCATCTTCGAGGGGCTGGCCAACGGTGAAGAGGACATCTTCCCCGACCCGATGTCCTGTTCGATCGCCGAAGGCTGGCGCACGGGCGTGGCGAAGGAATTCGAGCGCCAGTACGCCGCCTTCGTGCCGCAGAGCGCTGCGGCTTTGGTGTAACCCGCGCGCTGGCTGCGGCACAAATCAAATTTCCATGCAGGAAAGAAGAGCGAAGGAGTGAGTCATGAAAGAGCAGGGTTTCACAACGTCATTCACGGTTGACCAGTCTCCGGAAGAAGTCTTCAGGGCAGTCAACAACGTTCGCGGCTGGTGGTCGGGCGAGGTCAAGGGCGACACCGGCACGCTCGGCGCCGAATTCACCTACAGCTACCAGAACATGCACAAGTCCACACAGCAAGTAACGGAATTCGTTCCCGGCAAGAAGGTTGTGTGGCATGTTACGGACGCCGAACTGACCCTTGTCAAAGACAAGGCCGAATGGATCGGCACGGACATTGTCTTTGAGATCGCCAGCAAGGACGGTAAGACCGAGCTCCGCTTTACGCATGTGGGTTTGGTACCCGCATTCGAGTGTTACGGCGGCTGCTCGGGCGCCTGGGGTCGCTCGTCGACGGCAATCTGCGCAATCTGATCGCAACCGGCAAAGATCAGCCTGATGCATTCGCGTAAGACAGCAACGAGGCTGCTCACGCGTGCATGCGCCGGCGTACTTCCATCACTCAACCGAAGGTTCAAAACCGAGGAGGAACCATGTCGAATCAAAACTACACCGCAACCATTTCGGTCGACCAATCACCGAAAGAAGCATTCGAGGCCATCCGGAACGTGGGCGGATGGTGGTCGGAGGAGATCGAAGGCAGCACCACGAAGGTCGGCGACGAGTTCAGGTACCACTATAAGAACGTCCACACATGCACCATGAAGCTGGTGGAACTCGTGCCTGACAAGCGAATCGCCTGGCTCGTCACTGACAACTACTTCAACTTCACCGAGGACAAGACCGAGTGGAGGGGCACCAAAGTCGTTTTCGAGATCTCCAGAAAAGGCGATCAAACGGAGATTCATTTCACGCACGAAGGTCTGGTCCCCGCATATGAGTGCTACAACATCTGCTCCGACGCCTGGGGCTCTTACATCCGCGGCAGTTTGAAGAACCTGATTGCAACCGGCAAGGGATCCCCCAACCCGAAGGAAATGGCGAGCTGAAGCATTCCGGCAACCCAGAAAAATCAACCCTGCGGTCTACAATCGAACGCAATGGCGTTCGAAACCTCCAGTCTCGAACAGGACCGGGCCTTTGAGCAGCTCGCCGAGCCGTTCCGGCGGGAGATCAAACTGCATTGTTACCGCATGCTCGGTTCCCTCCACGAGGCCGATGACCTCGTGCAGGAGACCTGGTTGCGTGCGTGGCGCAGCTTCTCGAGCTTCGATGGAGGATCGATGCGCGCATGGCTGTACAAGATCGCCACCAACACCTGCCTGAATGCGCTCGAAGGCCGCAAACAGCAGCAGCGATATCTGCCCGATCAGCTTGGCCCCGCGAGCCCGCCGAAGCTGGAAGGCGGCCCTGCGCTTGACGTGCCCTGGCTTGAACCGTATCCGGACCTGAATCTGGAAGGTATTGCCGACACCACGCCGAATCCTGAGGCGCGCTACACGGTGCGAGAATCTGTGCAGCTCGCGTTTGTCGCTGCCATTCAGCAGTTGCCGCCGCGCCAGCGCGCCGTACTCATGCTCTGCGATGTCCTTGGCTGGGCATCTGCGGAGGCAGCGACTCTGCTCGGCAGCTCGACCGCATCGATCAACAGTGCCCTGCAACGGGCGCGCGAGTCGCTCTCGCACTGCTGCTCTGACCGCCGGCCACGGCTTGAGTCCCAGCCAACTCCCGCGCAGCAAAAGCTGCTCGGGCGCTATCTGCAGGCCTGGGAAGGACACGATGTGGACAGTTTCGTGGCTCTGCTCAGGGAAGATGCAACCGCCGTCATGCCTCCGTGGCTGCAGTGGTTTGCCGGGCGCCAGGCCATCGGGACATTCTTTGCCGCGGCATGGAAGACCTGTGGCGGCCTCCGTCTGGTGCCCACGGCCGCCAATGGGCAGCCGGCTTTCGCCATTTATGAGTTCTCCGTCGCAGACGAACGCTGGAACGCGCACTCTATTCATGTACTCACGCTTGAGAACGACGTGATTTCTGCAATGACTCTGTTTTTGGAGCCCCGCCTCTTCCCCGGCTTCGGGCTGCCACAGTTCCTGCCCGATGACGCGAACTCTGGATTGCGGAACCTTTCGCATCACTCGTAAGCTACTGCTCTGTCGCACAATGCTCACGCGCGTAGTATTCGGCTGCGATCTTGCAGACAAAACCTCGTTCCAATTCTCCACTGGCGCATTCAGGCCTTAGCACTCAGTGAGAACAATTTGTGGGCCGAAAGATCGACTACTACTCAGAATCGCCCTTCGCGTCAGTCATCCATCGAAAAGGTTCCAACTCGTAGCCTCGGCTAAGCCCCGGTGCCTTCGTACCCCCCGCCCAGCGAATCTCCCTGCCTCTCTCCCCCGCGATCCCGCTCCTGCCAACCCCCGAACGCCACAGCCCGAGGGCCAACCACCTTCCCGCCCTTCCATCCAGGCGAATGCTCGTCCGCTCGTCACTCCCCCCTGCGAGCCTTCCCATACGCCGTCAGCAACAGCGCGAACCAGCCCTTCGTCTTCCCGGTGAGCTCCTTCGGAGCAACGCGGCCCCCCGCTCGCCCCACCGCATCCCCGGAGCCGCCAACCTCATCGTCCCCCCGGCAGGCCCCATCCACCAGAGTCTCCGGAGCCCTGCTGCAGGGCTGGCGCCAACCCGCGCCTGCCCTCGGATTGGTTCCGTGAGCCGGTCGCCGAAGGCCGAATCACCCCCCTACCCCCAGGGTAAGGGGGGTCGAGAACCTCCCTCTAAGTCATTGATTCTAAAGAAGAGCCAGAAAGCCGAGCTCCAGCTAACTCATTGATTCCAAAGGGCTGCAAAATTATACCCCCTTAAAAACGGAGACCCCTCCGGCAGCCCGTCTGGCGCTCAGTACCCCCCGCCGCCACCATGGTTGTAGACCGCCCGGTATCCATCCCGGAACCCATGCCGGTAGTCCTCCTGCAGCGGCGGCGCCACGGGCGGATTGTCGAACCGGGGGTGCCTTGCCGCATCCGGAGGCAGCCCGCGCCGCAGGTCGTTCTGCGCCGCCCGCACGCCATCGTTCCAGCCCTGGTGCGCGACCTCGCTGTAAGCCGGGGGCGGTGGGTAAGCGTAGACAGGCTGCGGATGCGAGCATCCGGCCAGCGCAAACGGCAGCAAAGCGAGTGCCGCGAAACCGATCATCTTCTTCATTGCAGGTCCTTTCGTTCCCGGCGCTCCCGGCGCCGGGCGTGCGTTCCAGCCCGTCCATGCAGGCGGCTGTCTCCCCTACGGAACACACCTTCCCTCGCAAAGGTTGCGGCCCAAACCCACCGCTCTCTGAACCGCCCCGCCCGATGCGCGACAATAGACAGGTCATGGACTTCGTCGACCTGAAGGCCCAGTACCAGCGCCTCAAATCCCGCATCGATGCCCGCATGGCCGCGGTTCTCCGGCACGGCCGCTTCATCCTCGGCCCCGAAGTCGAGGAGCTGGAGCAGCAGCTCGCGGCGCGCATCGCCGCTCGCCACTGCATCGGCTGTGCCAGCGGGACCGATGCTCTGCTGCTGGCACTGATGGCGCTCAACATCGCACCCGGCGACGAGGTCATCACCACTCCCTTCACCTTCTTCGCCACCGGCGAGATGATCACCCTGCTCGGCGCGCGGCCCGTATTCGTGGACATTGATCCCGTCACCTGGAACATCGATCCATCGCGAATCGAATCCGCAATCACCCCGCGCACCCGCGCCATTCTGCCGGTGAGCCTCTATGGCCAGCCCGCTGACATGGACGCGATCGACGCCGTCGCCGAGCGTCGTCACCTGCCGGTCATCGAAGACGCGGCGCAGAGCTTCGGCGCGCTCTACCGCGGCCGGCCCTCCGGCAACCTCAGCGCCATCGGCTGCACCAGCTTCTTTCCGTCGAAGCCGCTGGGCTGCTACGGCGATGGCGGAGCCTGTTTCACCAGCGACGACAAGCTGGCCCGAGCCATACGCGAGCTGGGCAACCACGGACAGAGCGGCCGCTATCGGCATACGCGCATCGGGATCAACGGCCGCCTCGACACTCTGCAGGCAGCGATCCTGCTCGCGAAGCTCGAAGTGTTCGATGAGGAACTGGCTGCGCGCCAGGCAGTCGCCGATCGCTACACCGCGCTTCTCGGCGATGCGGTCCAGACCCCGCGGATTCTGCCCGATCGCACCAGCGCGTGGGCGCAATACACGATTGAGGTCGACGACCGCGCAGCTGTTGAGAAGCATCTGCACGGCTCGGGCATTCCTTCCGCCGTGCACTACCCCACGCCGCTTCATCTGCAGCCGGTTTACGCCGCCATGGGGCTCGGCACGGGCACATTTCCTCACGCGGAGCGCGCCGCCGAGCGCGTCCTGAGCCTGCCCATACATCCTTACCTGGAAACTGCGCAGATCGAGCGCGTCGCCGATGCCGTGCGCTCCGCAGTGTGCGCCGCCGTCCCGCGATGAACCTCTGCGGGTAACCCATCACCACAAGATGTGATTGACAGCGGATGGTCCGGCCCTGAGAATGGCGTCAACTGACGGACCGCCAGAACCCGCCTGAACGCATCTACGCCGACAGCGGCTCCAGGTGACCGTCGGGGACGCCGCCTGAGATGCCCGAGTCACGTTCGAGCACGACCAAGGCCGACGCAACCAAGCGCATGAGCGCCCGCGCGACATCTCGCACGGCATCGTCAGGCTCATCCCTCCGGCGAGCAGCGCTTCTCCGACATCCAATTTCTCCGGAACGGGCATTTCTGCTCGCCGGGAGACATTTGCCACACACGATTCAAGGAGGCGCGCCAAACCCATAGACCTTGTGAGTCAGCACGAGCAGGCCCGGCCGAGCAACGCCGGGTGCACAATCAGCCCAGCACAAATCGAGGAGGTAACGTATGCAGGAAGAGCTTCAGATGCTTGATGAATGGATACCGGAACAAATGGAACCCGGAACGCTCTTTGTGCTGGAAAATGCTGCGCCCATGGGCGATGCTCGCAATCCCTTTGTCGCTGTGCTGGCTTGCCCGCGCTGTGGGGCGCTGGGGCTCATCACGCGAGCCCAGTTCGTCGGGCTGGAATCGATGATCTGTGGCGGAGACGCGTGCTCGGCGGAATATTACCTGCGCGGCGACGAGATCGAATATCGAAAGCCCCACTGATGTGGGTAGGTTTGCAGAGAAAGCGCGCCCGCGGGCGCGCTTTTCTGTTGGGCGCGCGCGATGCGCGGACCGGCCAATGGTTCGAATACGATACAAGCAGCAACTCGCGGCGCCATGCACTGCAGGGGCTCGCGCCGCAATGGCCCGGATGGCGAAACTGGCAGACGCAGCGGACTTAAAATCCGCAGA
>DATDHZ010000084.1:0-126894 GCA_036521315.1 Acidobacteriaceae bacterium | reverse complement strand
CGAGCGAAAATGGTTCTTCGGGTTGTGCTTCTGCAGCACCTTGGTGATCGCCGCCGTCAACGTCGTCTTGCCGTGATCGATGTGCCCGATCGTCCCCACGTTCACGTGCGGCTTCGACCGGTCAAATTTTTCCTTCGCCATAAAAGTCCTGATTCCCTTTCGTAGCTCGTACTTCCTGTTTCACATCGGAGCGCCGGCTGTCCGGCTCCAGCCCCAAAACCCTCAATTTTGTAACTGCGACCGCAATCTATTGCTGGTCGCAGTTTTCTGCCAATCTTTATTTGCCCTGATTCCGCCCGATGATCTCCTCAGAGATCATCCGCGGCGCCTCTTCATACCGCGCAAACTGCATCGTGTACGAAGCGCGGCCCTGCGTGGAGGAGCGGATATCGTTCACGTAACCAAACATCTCTTTCAGCGGAACCATCGCCTTGATCACCTGCGAGCCGCCCACGTGCTCCATGCCTTCAATGCGGCCACGGCGCGAGTTGATGTCGCCGATGATCGTGCCCATGTGCTCCTCGGGAACCGTCACTTCGACGGCCATCACCGGCTCCAGCAGCACCGGACTGGCCTTGCGCGCGGCTTCCTTGAACGCCAGCGAGCCGGCAATCTTGAAGGCCATTTCGTTCGAGTCGACTTCGTGATAGCTGCCGTCGTAGAGCACCGCCTTGAAGTCCACCACTTCGTAGCCAGCCAGAATGCCGCCCAGCGCCGCCTCGCGAATGCCATGCTCGATCGGCTTGATGTATTCCTTCGGCACCACGCCGCCGCGAATCTCGTTGATGAACTCGACGCCCTTGCCCGGCTCGTTCGGCTCGAGGCGAATCTTCGCGTGGCCGTAGTTGCCCGAGCCGCCCGTCTGGCGGATGTACTTGCCTTCCGCCTCGGCGATCCTGCGCACCGTCTCGCGGAAAGCCACCCGCGGCTCGCCCACGTTGGCTTCGACCTTGTGCTCGCGCTTCATCCGGTCCACGAGAATCTCGAGGTGCAGCTCACCCATGCCGCTGATAATGGTCTGGCCCGAATCCTCATCGGTGCGGACCTTGAAGGTCGGATCCTCGTCGGCCAGCCGTGCCAGCGCCATCGCCATCTTTTCCTGATCGTTCTTCGTCTTCGGCTCGACCGCGACCGAGATCACCGGCTCAGGAAAATCGATCGCGCTCAGCGCAATCGCGTGATGCGGATCGCACAGCGTATCGCCCGTCTTGATTTCCTTCAGCCCCACGCACGCGCAGATATCGCCGGCATAAATCTCCGTGATCTCTTCGCGCTTGTTGGCGTGCATCTTCACCAGGCGTCCCACGCGCTCCGTGCGCCCCGATCGCGGATTGAGCACGGTGTCGCCGGTCTTGAGCGACCCGGAGTACAGGCGGATGAAGCCCAGTTTGCCGTACTGGTCGTTGATCAGCTTGAACGCCAGCGCCGAGAACGGCTCATCGTCCTTCGCTTCGCGCTTCAGCACCACGCCCGCATGATGCGGATCGATGCCTTCGATTGGCGGCACATCCAGCGGGCTGGGCAGGAAGTCGACGACCGCGTCGAGCAGCGTCTGCACGCCCTTGTTCTTGAAGGCCGAGCCGCACAGCACCGGGAAAACTTTCATCTCGATGGTCGCCCGGCGCAGCGCTGCCTTCAACTCGTCCCCTGTCGGCGTCTCCCCTTCGAGGAACTTGTGCAGCATCTCGTCGTCATTCTCGGCGACGGTCTCGATCAGCTGCATGCGGAACGCTTCCGCCTTTTTCTTCAGCTCGGCCGGAATCTCTTCTTCGTTGTACTCCGCGCCCATGGTTTCGTCGTGCCACAGGATCGCCTTCATCTCGATCAGGTCGACAACGCCCTTAAACTTCGCTTCGGCTCCGATCGGGATCTGCGTCGCGACGGGCCGCGCGCCCAGGCGCTTGCGGATCGTCTCGATCACATGCTCGAAGTCCGCGCCGGCCTTGTCCATCTTGTTCACAAAGCAGATGCGCGGGACCTTGTACTTATCTCCCTGCCGCCACACCGTCTCGGTCTGCGGCTGCACGCCGCTCACGGAATCGAACAGCGCCACCGCGCCGTCGAGCACGCGCAGCGACCGCTCCACCTCGGCCGTGAAGTCGACGTGGCCAGGCGTATCAATAATGTTGATGCGGATGTTTTTCCAGGTGCAGGTGGTCGCCGCGGATGTGATGGTGATGCCGCGCTCCTGCTCCTGCTCCATGTAGTCCATCGTGGCCGTGCCCTCGTGCACTTCCCCGATACGATGGGTGATCCCCGTGTAATAGAGGATGCGCTCGGTCGTCGTCGTCTTTCCGGCGTCGATATGCGCCATGATTCCGATGTTCCGGCAACGATTCAGTGGTACTTGTCGAGGCACAATACTCTCTCTTTGCTTCTTGCGGACCGTCCCGGCCCGCGGTTAATTCTTCCCTTCGCCTTCAGCCGGATTTCCTCGGCCTCAGCTCCCAACGCTGACTTGCCAACCCGCCGGCTCGCTGCTTACCAGCGGTAGTGCGCGAACGCCTTGTTCGCTTCGGCCATGCGGTGCACGTCTTCCTTCTTCTTCATTGCCGCGCCGCGTCCATTCGCCGCATCGAGCAGCTCGTTCGTCAGCTTGTCGATCATGCCCTTTTCGCCGCGGGCCCGGCCATAGCTCACCAGCCAGCGAATCGCCAGCGAGGTGCGCCGATCCGGATTCACTTCCACCGGCACCTGATAGTTCGCGCCGCCAACGCGCCGCGTCTTCACTTCCAGCAGCGGCTTGCAGTTCTCCACCGCCTTTTTAAACAGCGTCAGCGCGTCCGTCCCGCCGCCCTTCGCCTCGAGGTTCTTCATCGAGGTATAGAAAATGCCCTGTGCCGTCGACTTCTTCCCCTCGTACATCATCGAGTTGATGAACTTGGTCACCAGCGTCGAGCTGTACACCGGGTCCGCCGCCACTTCCCGCTTCGCGATATGTCCTTTTCTCGGCATGCTTCTTAATCCTTAATTTCTTCTTCCTCGCCTGCAGGTTCTACGGTCTCAGCCGTCGCGCTGACTGCTGGCCGCTGACTGCTGACGGCCTATTTCTTGGCCGCGCCGCCCTTGGCGCGCTTGGCTCCGTACTTCGAGCGGCTCTGGTTGCGGTTGGCCACGCCGACCGAATCGAGCGTGCCGCGCACCACGTGATAGCGAACGCCCGGCAGGTCCTTCACACGGCCGCCGCGAATCAGCACGATCGAGTGCTCCTGCAGGTTGTGGCCGATGCCGGGAATGTACGTCGTGACCTCGATGCCGTTGGTCAGGCGCACGCGAGCCACCTTGCGCAGCGCCGAGTTCGGCTTCTTGGGGGTCTGCGTGTACACGCGCGTGCAAACTCCGCGCCGCTGCGGCGATCCCTGCAGCGCCGGCGATGCGGTCTTGTACCGCGGCGCCGTCCGTCCTTTTCTCACCAGCTGACTGAATGTCGGCAAAACCGTCTCCTTCAATACCTACCGCTCACGCCCACGCACGCAATCGCGTTCGCTTCGTCTGCGCATGCCGTTGGCTCACAACCAGCGCGCACGAAGTACCCCTGGGCTTCGCGTCCGTTCCGTACTTCCCTGCTCAGACGAGAACTTACGACGGTGACCGAGCGTGCCTTCAGCCCCGCATTGCTGCAGAGCGTACGGAACAGCCGATTCCGTTTCGAAGTTCCGGCCCGCATAGCTTGCCAAGGTGGCAAGTGTCGCAGGCCCCGATGCGATGCAACTACCCTGCTGCGCTCAAGCTTTCGCCGGTATCCTTACCCGGCCCCGCAGCCCGCCGCCCATCCGCAGTCCCCCCAGCTCAACCCAAGGAGAAAATAGGTTTTAGGCAGCTTTTTGAGAATAACACAGTTCGTTTTCCCGTCAAAATTTACCGACCTTCAGAGCGACTTGTATGTTATCGCTGCAGGCGGGCGGCGGAAACGACGGATCTTGATCGGATTGCAGAAGGAAGAGGATGAGCAATCCGCAACCTCGGCGTAAAGCTGACTTGACATCGCTTCTGTCTCCGTGACATTCTTTACATCAAGCCGACTTTACATGGAGCCGAAAATTCACAACCGGGTCAAGGAACTCCGCCTGGCTCGCGAATGGACCCAGGAGCACCTGGCCGCCGCCGTCGGCGTTTCGCGGCAAAGCATTATTTCCATCGAGCGCGGCCGCTATGTGCCCAGCCTGTCGCTGGCGCTGCTGCTGGCGCAGGCGTTCGACTGCCCGATGGATCAAATCTTTTCTCTGGAGAAATCTGCATGAAGGTGTTGGGAGTCACCGTGGACGAGCGATTTCTGGAGCATCGCCGCCGCTCCACCAGTTTTTCCGCCATGGCCGGCGCCATTGTCTCTGGCGGCCTGTTCGAGTACGAGCTGATCCGCCACCACCGCATCGACTGGGAGCTCGCGACGGTCCTGCTGGCGATGTTGGCCGTCAAGTTTGCCGCGATGACCTGGTACCACTTCACCGATTGACCACGGCACGCACGCCAAGCCGCAGACCTCTGCCTCAGCCCGTCCAACCTCAACTCTGGAAAATGACCATGTACCTGTCTTCCGAACTGTCGAACCGCCGCGAACGCGTGCTCCTCGCCCTGGGATGCCTCTGCCTTGCCATGAGCCTTGGCTCCCGCAGCATGAATCTCAATTTCGGCCTCCGGCCCGATGCGCTCGACTTCGTGCAGGGCCTCCTGCTCGGCGTCTCGATCGCGATGAACTTTCATGTCGTGCTGCTGCGCAAGCGGCGCAACCGGCAAGCCCCCGCGTAGCCCAACCTGAATACACCGGCAAAATAACCAGGCCGCAACGTCGCCGGTTTGGCCTCGCTCATTCTCTGCACACCTTCGTCCGAACCTGCGCAAGCTCGTGCCTATCTCTGCGGCGCAGGGCACGCCACAGGCCGCAAACCCGCACCACAACTGTCTCTCACGCACCCGCTCGCACCCCGTCGCGGGCATCTAACAAAGCGCTCGTTTGCACGCAATCTTAGTCACGGAGGCCAGCAGTGTGGCTCCCAAAACCTCAGGGCTCTCACTGGCGCTCGCTCGTCTGTGCGCTCTTCCCGCGGCCGCGGCCGCTCAGGAAAGCAGCGCCGTCGCGTACGTCTACGTTCCCGGCACGACCGCATCCGGAACGCCGTTCATTAATGGCTACTACACACAGAGCAATGGCGCCCTGACCACCATTCCCGGTTCACCCTTTCCGGTCGCCAAATGCAAAATCTCTTCCTGCAGCGTGGGATCGCTCGCGCTCAACAGCAAATGGCTCTTCGGCACCGACGGCTACGACATCGATGTATTCTCCATTGCATCGAACGGCGCGCTGAAACAAACGGCCACGCATCCGGTAGGAATCCTCGATACCAGTCACAATCCACCGATTCCAGCGGGCGGACCGGGGACGGTCTTTCTCGATCACACGGGCGAGTCCCTCTACGATGGGTTCATCAACCTGAACGGCACCGGGAATAACGGCTACCAGGCCTACCGCATCGATCAGCAGAACGGCGAGATTTCCCTCATCAACCAGGTCCAGAGCGGCCCCGAGGAGGGCAGCACGCTCTCCTTTATCGCCAGCAACGAGTTCGCCTTCTCCTCCAGTTGCTATCACGGCACTCCAGACATTTATGGATACCAGCGAACGAGCGACGGCGGACTGGCTCCTCTGAACGAAAACCCGCCCTTTCCGAAGCCGTGGACCGGAAATTTCTATTGCCCTTACCTGGCCGCAGCCGACCCGACCGACCATCTCGCCGTTGCCGTGCAGCCGACGCCGGATGACGAGTTCCAGGGCACTGGTCCTTACCAGTTGGCGTCGTACACGGTGAACGGCAGTACGGGGGCAATGACGACAACCAGCACGTACGCGAACATGCCGAGCGCCAAAGTGGGTCAGCCCTATGTGTATTGGCTCTCTCCCGACGGGAAGTACCTCGCCATTGGCGGAGCCACGGGACTGCAGGTCTTCCACTTCAACGGCGCGGCCCCGCTAACGGCGTTGACCGGGCTGCTGACCGGAGACGCCATCGGCCACATCTGGTGGGATAACGCGGGTCACCTGTACGCCGTCGGCCAGACGGACAACAAACTGTTCCTGTTTACCGTGACGTCGTCCGGGGCGAAAGCGGCTCCGGGCTCGCCGCACACCATCGCCGGAGCAGCAGCGGTGATGGCGCTGTCGAAGTAGAGCAGGCCAGAAGAAGGAACACAACGGCCGGTGGGGAATTCCTCGCCGGCCGTTCTGTCTTCGCCGGCCTGACCGCTCACAGATTTCCGTTCCGGACGGTCGTCCCGTCGCCGTACGGGCTGTGCGGCCGAAACTGCGGCGCGGCTCTATTCTGATCGTCAGGAGAGTGGAGATGGTTCTTGGGGTCATCGGAGTTGGGTCGATCGCATCCGCGATGGTTTCCGGCTTGTGCCGGGGCGGCACGCCTCAGGATGTTCTGCTTTCGCCTCGCAATTCGAATGTAGCTGCTGCACTGGCTGCCCGCCATCCGAGCGTGCACGTTGCGGAGAGCAACGAGACCGTGGCCCGAGAATCCTCGATCGTCCTGCTCTGTCTGCGGCCGGCGGACGCCGGCCTGCTGAGGGGCCTTCCCTTTAAAAACGATGCGTCCGTGATCAGCGTGATGGCGGGGATCTCTATCCGGGAACTGGGTGCAATCGTCGGACCGGTCAGCAACATCGCGCGCGCCATTCCCCTGCCGTCGGTCGCTGTGGGGCGCGGCGTCACGCCGATTTACCCGTTCATCGAACCGGCCCGCTCCCTCTTCGCGCGGCTCGGAGAGGTTCTTGAGGTCGCCGACGAATCGTCGTTCAATCTCTTCTCGGCGTCCAGCGCGACCGTCGCGTCGCATTTCGCGTATCTGGATCGGATCAGCGACTGGCTGACTGCGCACGGCATCGAATCGCTCGCGGCGCGGCAGTATGTGGCGGCACTGTTCGGTGAGCTCGCCGGCGGGCTGCAGGTCGCCGATCCCAACTTCGAGCACATGGCGAAGGAGCACACCACCCCAGGCGGCATCAACGAGCAACTCCGGCAATTCCTGACCGAACAGGGTGTCTGGAAGGCGGTCGACGGAGGACTCGATCGGATTCGGGAGCGACTCGAAGCAAGGGGAGCGAGACAATCGTTTGATTAGCGCCGTAATGGCTGAATCATCGGCAATTGCCGGATCCGGCTCAAGAGCAAGCCTATCGCCCGCCAGCATCCTCACCGACTTTGAGCACCGCCAGAAACGCTTCCTGCGGGATATCGACTTTCCCGATACGCTTCATCCGCTTCTTGCCTTCCTTCTGCTTCTCGAGGAGCTTGCGCTTGCGGCTGATGTCGCCGCCGTAGCACTTGGCGATCACGTTCTTGCGCAGCGCCGAAACCGTCTCGCGTGCGATGACCTTCGCCCCAATCGCTGCCTGAATGGCCACTTCGAACTGCTGCCGCGGAATCAGTTCCCGCATTTTTGACACCAGGGCGCGGCCGCGCTCGTAGGCGAACTCGCGGTGCACGATGATCGACAGCGCATCCACCGGCTCACCCGAAACGAGGATGTCCATCTTCACCATCGGCGACTCCCACGTTCCCGACAGGTGATAGTCGAGCGACGCGTACCCGCGGCTCACCGACTTGAGCCGGTCGTAGAAGTCGAGCACGATCTCATTGAGCGGCAATTCATACGTCAGCATCACGCGCGTCGCCGACACGTACTCGAAATTCTTCTGCCGCCCCCGCTTCTCTTCCACCAGTTTCAGAATTCCGCCAACATATTCCTCATTGGTCAGAATCGTCGCCGTGATGATCGGCTCCTCGATCTTCTCAATCTCGCTCTGGTCGGGCCAGCGCGACGGATTATCGACCTCGATCATCGACCCGTCGGTGAGATGAACCTTGTAGCGCACGCTCGGCGCCGTGGTGATCAGGTCCAGATCGAATTCCCTCTCCAGCCGCTCCTGGATGATCTCCATGTGCAACAGCCCGAGGAATCCGCACCG
This sequence comes from Acidobacteriaceae bacterium, assembly GCA_036521315.1. GTDB lineage: Bacteria > Acidobacteriota > Terriglobia > Terriglobales > Acidobacteriaceae > Palsa-343. The sequence goes on along the minus strand of DATDHZ010000084.1, from coordinate 118,929 downwards.
GAAACCGAACCCCAGCGCCACGGAGCTTTCCGGCTCGAAGAAGAAGGACGAGTCGTTCAGCTTCAATTTTTCGAGCGCATCGCGCAGCAGCGTGTGCTCGTGCGAGTCGACGGTGTAGATGCCCGCAAAGACCATCGGCTTGATCTCTTCAAACCCAGGCAGCGCATGATCCGCCGGCCGCGCATCCTCGGTGATCGTGTCGCCCACTCGCGTGTCCGACACGTTCTTGATGGTCGCGACAAAGAAACCCACCTCGCCCGCCGACAGCTCCTCAATCTCCACCGGCTTCGGCGTCAGCACGCCCATCGACTCCACGTCGAAGACCTTGCCGTTCCACATCAGCCGGATCTTCATCCCCTTGCGCATGCGCCCATTCACAATGCGCGCCAGCACAACCACGCCGCGGTAGGGATCGAACCACGAATCGAAAATGAGCGCCTGCAGCGGCGCTTCGGCATCGCCCTTCGGCGGCGGCAGGCGATTCACGATCGCTTCCAGAATGTCGGGCACGCCCTGCCCGGTCTTCGCGCTCACAGGAATCGCGTCGGTAGCGTCCAGCCCTACCGTCTGCTCGATCATCTCCTGCGTGCGCTGAATGTCCGCGCTGGGCAGATCGATCTTGTTGATTACCGGAATGACTTCGAGCCCGTGATTGATCGCCAGATACGCGTTGGCCAGCGTCTGCGCTTCCACGCCCTGCGATGCGTCGACCACCAGCAACGCGCCCTCGCACGAAGCCAGCGACCGCGAAACCTCGTAACTGAAATCCACGTGCCCCGGCGTGTCGATCAAATTGAGCTGATAGATCTCGCCATCCTTTGCCGGGTACATCATGCGCACCGAATGCGCCTTGATCGTGATGCCGCGCTCCCGTTCAAGGTCCATCGCGTCGAGCACCTGCGCCTGCATCTCGCGCGCGGTCAGCGATCCCGTCAGTTCCAGCAGCCGGTCGCTGAGCGTGGACTTCCCGTGATCGATATGCGCGATGATCGCGAAATTGCGGATGTGCCTGTTGTCCATGAGGAGCGTGTCCAGGGGAACCCCTGGCCCGGACCGAAGGGGTCTCGGGTTGCCGAAGAAAGGAAGTTCGCCGGAAGGCTCAGTTTACCATTCGGAGAACGCGCTTCGAGTCATACAATGAAGGTTCCGTCTTGCCCATGGTAGTAAAGCGACTCCTTCTTGCAGGCAGCCTGGCTGCTTTGGCTGTTCTCGCCGGTTGCCCGTCGGACCAGACGGTGCAGGCCACCCCTCCCGCCCAGGCGACGGCCCCCACGGTACCGGCCACACCGGCGCCGCAGCCCGCAAGCGCATCCACCACGCCGGCGATTCCCACTGCTGCTCCCACTGCTGCCGCGCCGCAGGCCGCTGCAGCGCCAGCAGCCGCGCCGCAGACCCAGCAAGCCCAGACCCAGCGCGACCACGTCCTCATCGACTCCGTCGACAAAGCCTATCAGGCCGGCCTCAACGACTACCAGCAGGGGCACCTTGCCTCGGCGCGCGCCAATTTCGACTACGCCGTCGACCTGATGCTCAAGTGCAACTGCGACCTGCGCGGCGACCAGACGCTCTCCGACGAGTTCGACCGCATCGTCGACGCGGTGAACACCCTGGAGGAGGACGCGCTGCGCCAGGGCAACGGCCTCACTCCGCAGGCCGAGCCCTCGCCGGCTGAAGTGGCCGGCAATATCACGGCCCCCGCGAATCCGAACGTCGCCGCCAAAGCCACCGCCGAACTGAAGACCACTCAGTCGGATTTCCCGTTGGTGATGAATGAGTACGTCGCTTCCTACATCGATTTCTTTACGAACAGCCCGAAAGGCCACGCGACGATCGTCACCTCACTGGAGCGCATGGGCCGCTACAAAGAGATGATCCAGCGTGTGCTGCGCGAAGAGGGCGTGCCGCAGGACCTGATCTATCAGGCATTCGCCGAATCCGGCTTCCGCCCCCAGGCGATGAATCCCCGCTCCGGCGCTGGCGGCATGTGGCAGTTTATGCCGTGGGGCACCTACGGCCTCGAGCACACAGCCTGGTACGATGAGCGCTTCGACCCGGAAAAAGCCACTCGCGCCTACGCTCGCGAGATCAAGAAGGATTACGACCAGCTCGGCGACTGGTACCTCGCGCTCGCCGCCTATGACTGGGGCGCGGGCAATGTGCAGCGCGCCGTTGAACGCACCGGCTACGCGGATTTCTGGCAGCTCTACAAACGCAACAATCTTCCGCAGGAGACCAAAAACTACGTCCCCGTCTTCCTCGCCGTCACCATCATGGCCAAGAACCCGAAGCAGTACGGCCTCGACGACATCGCGCCCGATCCGCCGCTGGTCACGGACACCGTGACCACCGATTACGCCGTCGATCTGCGCCTCGTGTCGGACATTGTCGGCGCGCCCGTACAGGAGATTGCCGGGCTCAATCCCAGCCTGCTGCGCATGAGCACGCCGCCCGACGATTCCTTCGATCTGCATCTGCCCGCCGGGACCAAATCCACCTATGAGCGCGAAATCGCCGAGATCCCCGTCGACAAGCGCCGCTACTGGCGCCTGCAAACGGTCGAGCAGGGCGACACCCTGGAAAGCGTCGCGCACAAATGGCACGTCTCGCAGTCGGAGCTGGCGTTCGTCAATCAGCTCAGCTCCACCTCTGACCTCGCGGGCGTCGATTCGCTCGTCATCCCCCTGGCGCCGGCCAGCGAACCCCGCTCGCTGCGCAACGCCCTCTATCATCCGCGCCGGGACGACACCCTCGTCACCATCGCAGACCGCTTCGGCGTCACCGTTGGCGATCTGCGCCGCTGGAACCACCTCCGCGGCTCAACCCTCGAGCCTGGCCGCGGCCTGTACGTCGCGGAGCCGGCGCACATCACGGCGAGCTCGCATCGCCGCAGCAGCAAGGGCGGCTCGGCGAAAAAAACCACCTCCGCCAAACACAAGTCGGCCCACTAGTAGCCATCGCAGGCGCAGCCCTGACAATCCTTTTGCGCTTGCGTACACTGCAAGGAACCTGCATTCCCCGAAGGAAGGCTGATGCCCTCTCTTTACGCCATCGTCCTCGGCGCCATTGTCATCACCCTGCTCGTGGTCTCCATCTCGCGCCTCGGCCGCGTGAAAACGAAAGCGGACTACCTGGTCGCCGGACGCACGCTGCCGGCCTTCGTCCTGATCTTCACCCTGCTCTCTTCGTGGATCGGCTCGGGCTCGCTGCTGGCCGGCGCGGAGAACGCCTATCGGCACGGTTTCGCCGCGCTCTGGCAAGCTGCCGGTGGATGGTTCGGTCTCCTGCTCATCTACTTCATCGCCCCCCGCGCGCGCAAGTTTGCCCAGTTCACCATCCCCGACCTGCTGGAAGCCCGCTACAGCCAGACCGCACGCGTCCTCGGCGTCATCGCCGTCCTCTTCGCCTACACCGGCATCGCCAGCTACCAGTTCATCGGCGGCGGAGACATCCTGCACCTCGTCTTTCCCTCGGTCATCACGCCGCAGCTCGGCGCCTACATCATGGCCGGCTTCACCATCGTCTTCACCGCCATCGCCGGCATGTCATCGGTGGCTTACATGGACGTGGTCATCGGGATGCTCGCCACCATCACCATGTGCGTCGCGTTGCCCGTCCTCGCGCACTTCGCAGGCGGCTGGGGCCACATTGCCCATGCGCTGCCGGCCACACACTTCCAGGTGTTGGGCGACTTCACCTTTGAGCAGGCCATGGAACTCATGGTCCCCACGATGCTGCTCATGCTCGGCAATCAGGCCATGTATCAGAAGTTCTTCTCCGCCAAATCGGAAAAGGACGCACGGGTCGCCGTCGTCGGTTGGATTATCGGCACCATCATTCTCGAATCCGTCATCGTGGCGCTCGCGGTCGTCGGCTCCGTGCTCTTCCCCACCGGCGAAGTCTCGCTCCATCCGCGCGAGATCATCGCGTACTCGGCGCTCCATGGCCTGCCGGCGATCCTGGGAGCGTTGCTCATGGGTGCGGTCTTCGCCAAAATCATGTCCACGGCGAACAACTTTCTCTTTTCGCCGGCCACGAACCTCATCAACGACATCTACATCCGCTACATTTCGCCCGACGCCTCGAACCGGCGGATCCTGCTTGTCTCGCGGCTCACGGTCGTTCTGCTCGGCGTGTGGGCGCTCGTCCAGGCCACGCAGATCACCAACGTGCTGCAGCAAACCCTCTACGCCTACACGGTCTACTCCGCGGCGCTTACGCCGGTCATCCTCGCTGCGTTCTACTCGAAACGCGCTACCGCCGCCGGCGCCGTCACGGCCATTGGCGCGGGCACCTTCATCACGGTTCTCTGGAATATCGCCTTCCCCGACGGCATGGTCTCGCACTGGATCGTGCGCGCCGGCCTCGCGCCGCAGACCGCCGCGCGCGTCGCGCAGCACGACGCCATCTTTCCCGCCCTCGCCGCCGCCCTGCTGGGACTGGTGGTGGTGAGCGCGCTGACCAAAGCGCCCAACCAGGCGCATTTGGATTTATTCCACGGCACCGCCGCCCCCGAGGCCACAGCTGATTAGTCGGGTGCCCATCCGACGGCTTTGCTCGGGTGGGGCACTTCGTCCCTGGTTTTGTGTCAGGGTACGACTCGATAGCCGATTAAAAACAAACAACTCGCCGACCCTGGAATGCTCTGGAAGCTCAGAGAGCACAGGAAGCACACGTTGGCTGCATCGGAAGGTTGAATTTCGCCGTCGGCCGCAGCCTTTGGTGTGCCTCTGCGATCTGCACTGAAACCGGGTAAGCGGAATCAACCTCTGTGTAGTCGAATCGCGAATTCGTCCCTTCCTCGTCACAAGCTCGCAAAAACCAATCTTCCCAGCCAATGGCGGCCGCTTTGACTTTTCGATCTCCTGGCGGTCGCACTTTGAGAGTCCACGATCTTCAGATAAGTCCGGCCTGCGTCCGCAAATGATCAATTTTGCACATCTTTTTGGTCTCAATTCTGGTCTCCTGGTGGACAAGCGCGCGCCTGACCCAACCTCAGCGCGCCAAATCATCGAAATGGCCGAGGAGTGACATGAAGAAGCTCTTGAGCATTGCGGTGGGGCTCGCTCTGCTGCTTGTCGCCGAACAGGCCCATGCGGTACCCAGCTTCGCTCGCCAGACAGGTCTCTCCTGCGATGTATGTCACAGCAACCCGCCTGAACTGACAGCGTTCGGTCGTGACTTCAAGCTCAGGGGCTACCTTCTCAGCGCCATGACGCCCAGCGACAAAGTGGGCACCTCGAAGAGCCTGCTGCTGTCCAAAAATATTCCATTGTCCTTCATGCTTTTGCTTTCCAACACCACGTTCCAAAGCAATGCGCCGAGCACACAGAACAGCGCCGTCGGATTTCCGCAGCAACTCAGTCTCTTTCTCGCAGGAGGCATCGCATCGCACTTCGGCGCGCTCGCTCAGGTCACCTACAGCCATTCTGGCGACGTCTTCGCTATGGACAACACCGACCTGCGCTATGCCAACGAAACAAAACTGGGCGGCAAGGAGCTCGATTACGGAATCACTCTGAACAATAACCCCACTGTGTCGGACCTCTGGAACAGCACGCCCGCGTGGGGTTTTCCATGGATATCGTCGGAATCCGGCGTTGGCCCGATCGCCTCGACTCTGATCGACGGGACGCTGGGCCAGGATGTTGCCGGTGCCGGCGTGTACAGCATGTGGAACAAGCATTTGTATTCGGAGATCACTGCCTATCGAAGCGAGCACGAAGGCGGACCGGTTCCCGTGAATGGTGCCGGTTTCCAATACAACATCAGCGCCGCCGCTCCGTATTGGCGTGTTGCCTGGCAGCAGACGATGGGAGCGAACTATTTAGAAGTCGGCACGTATGGGATGGCGGCTAACTCGCATCCGAACTCCGTCACCGGGCCGGTTGACCGGTACATCGACCCGTCGTTCGATTTTCAGTTCGAGCGCCCCTTCGGCGCAAACCTGCTCGATGCCCACGGAACGTGGATCCATGAAAGCTCGAATCTGAGTGGCACTTATGCGGCGGGGGGAGCCGCCGTGATCCACCACACCCTCAACACCTTCAGGGTCGACAGCACATATCACTGGGCCAGCAAATACTCGGCGACCGGCGCTCTATTTCGCACGACGGGGACCGCCGATCCACTGCTCTATGCTTCCGCACCAACGACCGGCAGCCTGAACGGCAGTCCTGAAACCGCGGGTTATACAGTGCAATTTGCCTGGTGGCCGGCTCAAAACGTCGACATCGATCTGAACTATACCGGATATACACGGTTCAACGGCGCCAGCATGAACTACGACGGCGCCAATCGCAACGCCTCCGACAACAACACGGTTTACATGGCGCTGTGGCTGCTCTTCTAGGAGGCCGCATGGATCAACCCGGCAAAACCCAGATCATCGACCCAAAGAGGAACATCGTCGTGAGCCGGCGCTCGTTCTTCGGCGCGCTGCTTTGCGTGGGCGCGGCGGGCATGGGCGCGATCCTTGCCGTCCCGGTGCTTCGCTACATCCTCTATCCCCTCTATGCAAAATCGACGAAAGACACCTGGTCGCCTATTGGCGACGCGGTCGCATTTTCTAATCTGTCGCAGCCGATCCTTGCGCCGCTCGACCTGAAGCAGGTCGATGGATGGCGCGAAATCGATTCGTCGCAAACCGTCTACGTCACCAAAGATCCGCAGGGCCAACTGGGCGTGCTGTCGTCCATCTGTCCCCACATGGGCTGCACCATCGCCTGGCACCAGAACCAGAGCGAATTCTACTGCCCCTGCCACGGTAGTATCTTCAAGCCCGACGGCACGCACGTTTCCGGCCCATCGCCGCGAGGCCTCGACCCACTGCCCCACAAAATCGAGGACGGCAAGCTCCTCGTTAAGTTCCAGTACTTCCGCGAAAACGTCACCAACCAGGAAGTGTTGAGCTAAGTGGCGGCGACCGATCCAGCGGCGGAGAGCCCTGACCCGAAGGAGCGTTCGCGCTTTTATCGCTGGTTCAACGAGCGCACCGGCATCCGCAATATCATGCGCGCCTCGCTCGATGAGCCCATTCCGGGCGGGGCGCGGCTCGCCTATATCTTCGGCTCCGGCCTGCTCTTTATTTTCATCTCGCAGGTCATTACCGGCCTGTGCCTCGCGCTCTATTACGTTCCCTCGGTAGAGTCGGCCCACACCAGCGTCGCTTACATCACCAAGCAGGTGGCGGCTGGCCAATTCCTGCGCAGCCTGCATTACTACGGCTCCAGCGCGATGATCATCGTGCTGCTGCTGCACTTCCTGCAGACCTTTATCTATGGATCCTTCAAGGGCCGGCGTGAACTCCTCTGGATCGCGGGGGCGTTTCTGTCGCTGCTGGTTCTTGGCATGGGATTCACGGGGTACCTGCTGCCATGGGATCAAAGCGCATACTTCGCTACCGCAGTCGGCACCAACATCGTTGGCGAAGTTCCCTTCATCGGGCAATGGTTGACCGATATGCTGCGCGGCGGCAACACGCTGGGCACGCTCACGCTGTCCCGGTTCTATTTCGCTCACGTTTCTTATACCAGGCCTAATCGTACTTTTCATCGGGGTTCACATTGCGCTGTTCCGCAAGGCAGGCGCAGCCGGACCCATTGAAGAAGATCCGGTCCACCCCAAACTTCCGCCGGAAAGCTTCTATCCCCGCCAGGTCCTCATGGATATGGCGTTCGCGCTGCTCCTGATGATCGGCCTCGGCATACTGGCGTACTTCCATCCCGTCCAGCTCGGCCCCATCGCCGATCCCAGCGACACCAAGTTCGTTCCCCGGCCGGAGTGGTATTACCTGCCCATGTTTGAGTGGCTGAAGTTCTGGTCCAGCCGCATGGAAGTCTTTGCTGTCGTCGTCATTCCCGGCATCCTCGCGCTGCTCTTTTTCCTGATGCCCTTCCTCGATCGCAAGCTCGAGCGCCGTCCGTGGAGACGGCCCATTCCGCTGCTGGCTGTTGCGTTCGTTTTGGTCGGAATGATTTTTCTCGGCTTCAAAAGTCATATGGACGACCTCCGCGATCAAAGTGTCGCGCAGCAGCTCGCCTTCCAGGACAAACAGGATCGCGATTACACCCGTGCGCCATTCCAGCCGCGCCTGGAATCCGCTGACGGGGAGGCGGTCAACGCCGGGCCCGTCGATCCGGTGATCGCGAAAGGAAAAGGCATCTTTACGGCGAAAGGCTGTTCCGGATGCCACGGCGCATCGGGCACCGGCACGGCCCAGGCGCCGAGCCTGGTCGGCATCACCAACCGTTATGCGCAGCCACAGATGACGGCCCTCCTGCTGCATCCCAATGCGCGCATGCTCGCCGGCCACATGCCCTCGTTCGATCTTCCCGCGCCGGACATGTCAGCCCTCTTCGCTTTTCTTGGCAGCCTCGGCTCCAGAGGTGGCAGTGCACCCGCCGCCACGCTGGCCACTGCGTCTTCCGTAACCACCCCTGGGGCGGCGGTGCCCGCTGCCGCGACAACCCCGGTAACTCTCCTTGCTGTGAAAGTGTCTCCCGCCGCCATCGCCGCCGGGCAAAAGATATTCGTGGCGCAATCATGCGCACGCTGTCATGGAGAGGCCGGCGCAGGAGCCGGAAGAATTCCGCCGCTCGGAGGACTGGTCGCAAAAAGCTCGACCGCCGAGCTGGCTCAGCTCATCCAGACTCCCAATGACACCATGAAGGCGGGCGGCATGCCGCCGTTTGCAGGATCCGCTGAAGATGTAACCGCGATGGTTGCGTATTTGCGCTCGCTGGTACCCGGCAAGAATGCGCCGCCGCAAAAAACGCCGCAGGAATCCACCGCCGCCACGCCTGCGCAGGCCGAACCCGCCGCTGCGACACCCCCCGGCGCCAAACCGGAAACAGCGACTGCCCCCGCATCTGCAGCCCCAGCCACCTCCGCCAGACCGCAGACGGCTGCCGCCACTTCGCCCACCGCACCCGGACGGGCTCTCTTCCTCGCCAACGGCTGCTTAGCGTGCCACGGAAAGGATGCGCAGGGTACCCATTTTGCGCCCGCTCTGATCGGCATCACCAAGAAATATCCGCCAGCTCAGCTCACGGATTTGCTCCATCATCCCAAAGCCGCAATGCGCGCCGGAGGCATGCCGGCAGTCACCCTGAACGACGCGCAGATGAAGGAACTCGTCGCCTATCTCTCCAGCCTGGGAGTTACACCGCCAAAGGAGTCTCCCGCAACCGCCAGCGCGACACCGCCCGGCCCAACTCAGCCAGGCCAGCCCGCCGCCGATCATGCAGCCGCCCCGGCTCCGCCTTCTCCACCAGCAAAGCCTGTCCCGCTCAGTGCGGACGCGATCCGCGGCAAAGCCCTCTTCGAGCACAACCGCTGTGAGACGTGCCATGGCGTAGACGGCCTCAGCGGAACCATCGCCGCTCCTGGCCTCGCCGGCCTGGCGTCGGTCCTTCCCGCCTCGGTCCTCGATAATCTGCTGCAGCACCACAGCACCCAGATGAAGAACGGCAACATGCCTCCGACCAACATGAGTGCGGCGGCCAGGAAGGCGATCGTTGCCTACATCCGGTCGATGCCGTCCCCTCCTGATACTCAGTAGCGATCTGCACCATGCATCATGAAGCAATTTGGTTGCGCCAGCAAGCACGACGCGATGAGTGCCTGGAAATCCTATGGGCTCGGTCTCCAGGGAGGTAATGATCCAACCGTTGGTAGCGATGCCATCTGCTGTGACTGCAGGATATGGGGAGCAGAGAAACCGGCGTCAGTCAGCGCTGATCTTTTGCTTTCGTCGTTGCGCCGGTAGAGATTCCGGACTCGGCGGCGGCTGTCGCCAATCAGGAGTTGAGCTCCCTTCTGCCTGGATTCTCCGGGATCGCCAATGCACCCCCCGAGCCGGATCGTTGCCCCATTACCGGCTATCCGGAACTTTCGCCGGCAGGAATTCGGTACTCGCAGCCTTGCGATCGGATCAGCTCTTTGAAAACCAGCTGTCCCGCGGAGGGCCTGCGTCCCGTTTTGCGGGACCCAGGCTGTGTTGTCAAGGTTGATAACCTAGTCCAGGCCACTCTAACCCTCGTGAAATGAAAAGCCCTCCCGCACTCACTTGTGGGGGGGAGGGGGAGTGCGCAGCTCAGCGCAGCTCGCGGCGATCAGCACCAGCCCCTCCTCGCGGGTCCGAATCTGTCCCTCGAGTTGCGCGTCCTCGGCCATGCGCAGCATGTCCTTAAACTGCGGACCCGGTTCGTAGCCCGCGGCAATCAAATCACGCCCGGTTACCAGCAGCGCCGGCCGCACTTCTTGCTCGGGCATCTCTTCCCTCTTCCGCTTCGCAAAATCCCAGAGCGAAAGATCGCCATGGCTCGAGAGCACATCGAGCCGATGCAGAGCGAGGTGCTCGTCGAACTGCGGCAGGCGGAAGAACCGCTTCAGCGTCGATTCCTTCATCTTCTCCACATCACCGAAGCGCATGTGGTTCTCGACGAGGGACAGAATCTGCGCGCAGTCTTCGTTGGAGAAGCGCAGCCGCCGCAAAATTTCGTGCGCGATCTTCACGCCCACTTCGACGTGCCCGTTGAAACGGATCCGGTCCGGCGGCTGATGCGAGAAGGTCGCCGGCTTGCCCACGTCGTGCAGCAGCGCGCCCCACGCCAGCGTCGGCGAGCAGCCGGCCGGCAGCTTTTCCAGCAGCAGCATGGTGTGAACGAAGACATCGCCCTCGGGATGGTATTCCGGCGGCTGATCGACGCCATGCATGCGAACGATCTCGGGGAGCACCTGTCGCAGCAGGCCAGTCCGATCGAGCAGCTCAAACGCCTGCCGCGCGCGGCCCTCGGTGAGCATCCGCGTCAGTTCGTCGCGCACCCGCTCGCGGCTCACCTGAGCGATGCCCGGTGCCAGTGCGCGGATCGCCCGTTCCGTCCCCGGCTCGATCGCATAGCCCAGTCGCGCTGCGAATCGAACCGCGCGCAGCATGCGCAGCTTGTCTTCCTCGAACCGTTGCCGCGGCTCGCCGATGGCCCGGATCACGCCGTCGCGCAAATCGTTTTGCCCGCCCACATAGTCCAGCAGCGCCGACGTCAGGTTACAGGTCTCCCGCTGCAAGACCGGATCGAGCATCATGCCGTTGATGGTGAAGTCCCGGCGCAAAACGTCCTCGCGCACGTTTGTCGAAAACCGCACTTCCGCGGGATGCCGTCCGTCGAGATAGGCGCCGTCGCTGCGAAATGTAGCCACCTCGGTGACAATCTCCTGGCCTTCCGCGTCCTGGCAAACCAACACCACGCCGAAATGCGCGCCCACCGCGAAGGTCCGGGGAAACATCGCCAGCACCGCGTCAGGATGCGCGCTGGTGGCGACGTCGAAGTCCTTCGGCATTAGGCCAAGCAGCAGGTCGCGAACGCAGCCCCCGGCGAAATAGGCCTCATACCGCGCCGCGCGCAGCCGGTCCACGATGCGTTCTGCCGCGATTTGTGCCGCTGACCGGTTCAAATCTGCCTCGCCGCCCTGCATACGATCTCTCGCGCGCCGCGGGCCTACGGACGAAAGTGCTATTTCAGCAGCCCAGCGCGGTTGGTATTCCTCGTACCATGGGCGCGACCATGCAACCGACCATTCCGGCCCCGCCGGCCGCCCAGGCGACGCCACGCCGAACGTGGACCGCGCGTGTGTTCAGTTTACCCACCGTGCTGGGACTGCTGCTCCTCTCGCTGCTCTTCGTCTTCACCGGCTCCGGCAGCGGCGCGAGCAACCTTGATGATCCCGACATCTGGTGGCATCTCCGCAACGCCAGCCAGCTTCTGCACAGCGGGCACTTCATTCGCGCCGACTCGTGGACGTTCACCGTCGCGGGCAAACCCTGGATCAACTTCGAGTGGCTGGCGGACCTGCCTTATTATTTCGCCTACCAGCACTGGGGCGACCAGGGCCTCTACGTCGGCATGATGCTGCTGATGAGCACAATCGTCGCCGGCGTCTACTGGCTCGGCTGCCTTCGCTCCCAGGACTGCAAGGCCTCGTTTGCGGCGTGCCTCGTCGGACTGCACTTCGTCACGGTTTCGCTGGCCCCGCGGACCCTGCTCTTCGGCTGGCTTTTCCTGGTGCTGGAACTCGGCATTCTGTGGAGCCTCCAATCCGGGCGCGACTATACCGCGTGGCTGCCGCCCCTGTTTCTCCTCTGGATCAACACACACGGCTCCTGGCTTATCGGCTTTGCCGTCATGGTCGTCTTCTTCGCCTGCGGTTTCGTCCAGGGCGAATGGGGCAATCTGCATGCGGCTCGCTGGACACACCGGCAACAGGGCAAGTTTCTGCTCGTGACAATCACCAGTTTCGCCCTGCTCTTCGTCAATCCGTACGGCTGGCGCCTGGTCGCTTATCCGCTCGACGTCGCGCTCCACCAGCAGCAGACGCTCCAGCACGTTTCAGAATGGATGAGCCTCGACTTCCACACCGCGCGCGGCAAAACGGCTCTGGCTACGCTGCTGCTCTTTGGCGTGCTGCAACTGGTGCACGCGCGGAAATGGTCGCTTCAGGACCTGGCGCTGGTGTTCATCGCCCTGTACGGTGGCCTCACTTATGTGCGCTTCCTCTTCCTGATGGGCATCGTCATCATGCCGCTGCTGGCGATGGAACTGCGCGGCGTGCTGGCCAAACCCTACGAGGCGGAGAAGGACCGCCGCTGGATCAACGCGGTTGCAGCCGCCGTGGTGCTGGCCATGATCGCGGGCTTCTGGCCTTCCCGCAGCCAACTGCATGCGGGCATCACCCGGGTCAATCCGGAGAAGGCACTCCCCACGATTCAGAGCCTCGCGGGCACGGGAAATCTGTTCAACGCCATTGAATGGGGCGCATATCTCGAATGGCACGCTCCGCAAGTGAAGGAGTTCGTCGATACGCGCATCGATATCTTCGTCCACCAGGGCACGCTGAGCGATTACCTGCAGGCCACCAACATCCAGGATCCGTACGCGATTCTCGACAAATATCAGATTCGCTACGTCCTGGTTGGCAAGCAGTTTCCTCTCGCCTGGCTTCTCGAGCACAACCCTGCGTGGAAGATTACGTATCAGGATGACCTTGCGGTGCTCCTGGAACGCGTGCACTGATCCGACCCGGTCGGCGTCCATCGCTGAGCACTCCCGGAAACGAAAGTGGCATTGGGCCCGGCTGCTCCCGTTGGTACCATCAATTCCCGAGGGCATGAACACCGAGACCCCAGCTGTCATTCCCGCCACTCCGCGCAGGTCGTGGAGCGCGCGCCTTCTCAGCCTGCCCACCGTGATGGGCATGGCGCTGGTCTCCTTTCTGTTTCTCTTTACAGGCACCGCGCCGGTAGTCACATCGATCGGCGACCCCGACATCTGGTGGCATTTGCGCGATGCCGCGCAGCTCCTGCGCACCGGCCACTTTATCCGCACAGAAAGCTGGAGCTTCACGGTTGCCGGCAAGCCGTGGATCGACTTTGAATGGCTGGCGGAACTGCCCTACTATGCTGCCTGGAACTGGATCGGAGACCGCGGTCTCTACCTGATGATGATGATGCTGGTCAGCGCCATCGTGGCCGGCGTCTACTGGCTCGGCTGCCGGCGTTCGGGCGATTGCAAGGCCGCGTTCCTCGCCTCCTTCGTCGGCCTCCACTTCGTAACGGTTTCGCTTGGCCCGCGCACGCTGCTCTTCGGCTGGATTTACCTCGTCATTGAGCTGGCGATTCTCTGGGAACTGGAGCGCGGGCGCGACTTCACGTGGGCGCTGCCGCCGCTTTTTCTGCTCTGGGTCAATACCCACGGCTCGTGGCTCGTCGGCTTTGTGCTCATGGCCGCGTTCTTCGCGTGCGGATTCGTTCACGGCGAATGGGGAAACCTCTATGCCGTCGCGTGGACGGGACGCCAGAAGCGCAAATTCGTCGCCATTACCGCGGCCAGCCTCGCCCTTACTTTCGTCAATCCTTACGGGGCGAAGCTGGTGCTGTTCCCCATCAACGTGGCCTACCGCATGAAAATCAACATGCAGAGCGTCCACGAGTGGTTCAGCATCGACTTCCATACCGCGCGCGGCAAGCTGGTCTTCGCCACGCTCGCCCTCTTTGCCTTGTTGCAGCTGGTACGCCGGCGGCGCTGGCGCCTGCAGGATCTCGCCCTGCTTCTGATCGCGGTGTACGGCGCGTTCACCTACGTGCGCTTCGTCTTCCTGCTCGGCATCGTGCTGACTCCGCTGCTCGCCGAGGAGTTCCGGGGTGTGCTCGGCCCGTACCAGGCAGCCAAAGATCGCCGCTCCGTCAACGCAATCGCGCTCGCCGTGCTGCTGCTGGCCATCTGGTTTTCCTGGCCGGCCGACCGTAGGCTGCAGGCCGCTGTCACCGATGCCTATCCGCAAAAAGCTCTGCCGTATATCCGCAGCATCGCCGGCCATGGCCAGGTCTTCAACGATTTTGACTGGGGCGGCTACCTCGCCTGGAATGTCCCCGAACTTCCCCTGTTCATCGACGGCCGCGTCGACATTTTTGCCTACGAGGGCGTCATGGATGACTACGTCCGCGCTCTCGATCTGCAGGACTCGTTCGGGATTCTCGACAAGTACCGCATCCGCTACGTTTTCATCGCGCCGGACTTTCCCCTGGCCTATCTGCTGGACCACAGTCCGGCTTGGAAGACAACCTATCGCGACACCCAGTCCGTCGTCTTCGAACGCGTGCGTTAGGTGGGCGCGGCACCGGGCTGCATCGGCGTTGATTACGATAGGAGGGATGCCTGCGGCTCCCGGCGGACTCATTCTCGGCATTGAAACCTCCTGCGACGAAACGGCTGCCGCCGTCGTTCGCCGTGGAACGGAAATCCTTTCTAACACCATCGCTTCGCAAATCCCCGTTCATTCGCCTTACGGCGGCGTCGTTCCCGAACTGGCCTCCCGCGAGCATCTGCGCAACATCCTGCCGGTTGTCCGGTCCGCTCTCACCGAAGCGGGGGTGACCTATCAGAATCTGGACGCCATCGCCGTCACCGAGGGCCCTGGCCTGGCCGGCGCGCTGCTGGTCGGCATCAGTTTCGCAAAAGCGCTGGCGTATTCGCTGGCCAGGCCGCTCATTGCCGTCAATCATCTCGAGGGGCACATTCATGCAGTGTTGCTGAACAGCTCCCAAAACGACGGGCCCGAAACGCAGCCGCCGCAACGGCCGGCCTTGGCGCTGGTTGTGTCCGGTGGACACACGCACCTTTATCTCGCACAACAGGCGCCTCTCCCCGGCCTCAATCAAGAAGAGGGTGAAGCCCCATCCGCCCGTGCGGCCAGCACATGGAGCTACCGCAACGTGGGCCGCACCGTCGACGACGCCGCTGGCGAGGCCTTCGACAAAGTGGCGAAACTGCTTGGCCTCGGATATCCTGGCGGCCCGTGGATCGACGCGCTCGCTCGGCACGGCAACCCGGAGGCAGTTCCCTTCTCGTTTTCGCAGATCAAAGCCAAGGTGCACCGGAAGGGCGATCCGGCGGCCCTCGATCCCGCCGAAGCGATCTATTTCTCCTTCAGTGGTATCAAGACCGCGGTCCTGCGCTACGTGCACGTGCATGAGATGGAGACTTCCATCGATGCGCGCCGCGCCGCGCTCGCCGCCATCCCGAACGTGAAGCCGTCCGACGCCCTCCTCCTGTGCGACACGCGGACGCTGGACCTGCTTGCCTCGTTCCAGCGGTCGGTGATCGACGACCTGCGGCGCAAGACGTTTCGCGCGGCCGAGCGTTTCCACGCCGAGCGCATTCTCGTCTCCGGCGGCGTAGCAGCAAATCGCGAGCTCCGGGTTCGCTTCACGTCAGAGGCTGCCGAGCACAACGTCGCAATCGCCTTCCCCTCGCCGGCTCTCGCGACGGACAACGCCGCGATGATCGCCGCTGCCGCCTGGCCCAGGTTGGCTGCCGGTGAATTCGCGGTGCCGACCCTGACCGCCGAGCCATCTCTCGCGCTTGGAGCCCGCCGCTGAGGCACACTGCTAGAATCAGAGGATAGCTCCGCATGGGTGTGCAAAATCAGCATGTTGGCGAACCAGGCGCTCTCAGCGCGACGCTCCAGTCGCCGCCGCCGGAACAGCCTGCCTTCCGCCTTTACAACACGCTGAGCAGCCAGGTCGAGTTGCTGGCCCCCTCCGACGGCAAGACCCTCCGCATGTATGCCTGCGGCCCCACCGTCTATGACTACGGCCACATCGGCAACTTCCGCACCTTTCTTCAGGTCGACGTGCTGCGGCGCTTTCTGAGGCTGCAGGGCGTGGACGTACGCCACGTGATGAACGTGACCGATGTGGATGACAAGATCATCCGCAATGCCGCCGCCGCCGGCGTTCCCATCGCCGACTACACGCGCAAATACGAGCAGGCCTTCTTCGAGGATCTCGATGCGCTCCAGGTGGAGCACCCTGAGGTCGTCGCGCGCGCCACCGAACACATCCCGGCGATGGTTTCGCTCATCGAGCGTCTCGCCGCACAGGACATCGCCTACCGCGCCGACGATGGCTCCTGGTATTTCCGCATCGCGCGCTTCCAGGAATACGGCAAGCTCTCGAAGAAGGATTTCTCCGGGATCACGGACGGCGCCCGCATCGACGTTGACGAGTACGAGAAGGATTCAGCGCGCGATTTTGCGCTATGGAAGGCTCCCAAGCCCGGCGAACACGAGTGGCGGACGCCGCTGGGGCCGGGGCGGCCCGGGTGGCACATCGAGTGCTCGGCGATGGCCATGGAGTATCTGGGCGATTCGTTCGATCTCCACGCCGGCGGCGAAGACCTGATGTTTCCGCATCACGAGAACGAGATCGCGCAGTCGGAGTCGGCTTCGCACCAGACCTTCGCGCGGCACTGGTTCCATGTGCGCTTCCTGCTGGTGGAAGGGCGCAAGATGGCCAAGTCCGAGGGCAACTTCTATACGCTGCGCGACCTGCTGCTGCGCGGCTACAAATCCTCGGCGATCCGCATGCTGCTCATCTCCGTTCCCTACCGGCAGCAGCTCAATTTCACCTTCGAGGGACTACAGGCCGAGACGATCGCCGTCGAGCGGCTGCGCACCTTCCGCGAACGCGTTGCGAACACGCGCTGGCCGGCGCGACCGAGCCCGGACGGCAGCGCCGAGATCAGCGACATCGTCGCTGTCGCTCGCCAGACAAAGGCGCGATTCGCCGCGGCGCTGGCGGACGATCTGAACACAGCCGAAGCCCGTGCAGCCATCTTCGAGATGGTGCGCTTCGTCAATGCCCGGGCCGATGCGGGCAGCTTTGACGCCAGCGACCAGCCGGAGGTGCTGGACACGCTGAGGCAGTTCGACCGGATCTTTGCCGTGCTCGATGACCACGATGCGGAGTGGACGCGATTCACCCTCGAGTGGGCAGAACGCGAAGGCCGGCTCGATGAAGCGACGCCCGAGGTTCGCGCGCGCCTGGAGCTTTCAGACGAGCAGATTCAGGCGCTCGTCGACGAACGGCAGCAGGCCAAGCGCACTCGCAACTTTGCCCGAGCCGATGCCATCCGCAACGAACTGGCCGCGAAGGGCGTGACCCTCGAAGACTCGAAAGACGGCGTGCGCTGGAAGAGGAAGTAGCCCCCGGCTCCACTCGTCTCTCCGTCTTAGACCTGAGCGCTGTTTGCCTTCCTTTTGGCCGACCCAATGGCCGCTCCTGCCGACCCGAGGATGAAGGCCACAAACGGCGCCATGACGAGATGGGTCGTCGCTGAGTCCATCGTATTCGCAATTTGAAAGGACGCTGCGTCCGACCAGTGGCTGCGCTGAAACTCAGCCCATTGCGAGACCTCCGAAGCGGGAGTCGGGTGAAGAAAGAACTCGGTCAACTCACCGCCGCAGACTCCGATCGCCATGCATAGGCCTGCGGCAGCCATGGCCGTAACGATCCCAGCCCGCAGGGATCGTCCACGCAGGGAGGCCAGGGCAGCCACGACCGCCCAGCTCAGGAAGATTGCAAGCTCAACTGCAATGGGTACGAACCAGAAGCCGGGCAGGAGGTCCTCGACAAGCGTCCCGCCGATCTCAACCAGACCGGCGGCAACGCCGGCTGTGAGCGCAATACGCGGGAATGGCACCAGCCACGGCCGTTCCTTCGGCGCTAACCAAACCGCCATCGAGAGGTAAAGGGCCAGCAGCAACAGGAGCCAGAAAAGGTAGCCGGATGCCCCCGGCTGCGCAAAGAAAACGGCATCGGCGCGGACGCGACCAATGGCCATTGCGGCGTCTGCAGCAAGAACCACGCAGATCATTGCGAGAATCGTGCGGCGCATTGCACCCCCGAGGGAACCGGGCAGGCCTCCTGCATAGTCGACGCCGCCGCGCTAACGCCGCCCGCCTCTGTCGTTGGGTTCATACAGACGCTTCGCACTCCGCCATTTGTCCGCACATTGCATTTTCCTTCGCCCGGTGCGGCTCTTCAGTCCGCGGCCGCTGCATGGTTGCTCTTCTTCGGCTTCGGCGCTGTGCGGCGTACCGGCTCCGCCGGGGCCTCGGCCTTCGGAATATCCTTGGCATCCGCGCGGCCCTCGGCCGCATCGATGAAAAATTCCTGGGCGCTGAAGGCCCGCGCCTTGCTGTCGCGGGGAGCGCGCACATAGGAGCCGTCGACGCGCAGCATGCGCGCCTTCACATTGTCGGCCAGGTATGCCGCGAGGATTTCGTCCCGAATACGCGCCCGAATCTGCGGATCGCGTATGGGGAAAACCACTTCGCAGCGCTCGAAGAGGTTGCGCGGCATCCAGTCCGCACTGCCGCAGTAAAACTCCTCATCGCCGCCGTTCAGGAAGCAAAACAGGCGGCTGTGCTCGAGGAATCGGCCGACGATGGAGCGGACGCGGATGCGCTCGCTCAGGTTTTTCAGTCCCGGCCGCAGCGAGCAAATGCCGCGCACGATCAGGTCGATCTCCACACCGGCGTGCGCCGCCGAGTAGAGCTCCTCGATCACCTTCTGCTCGAGCAGCGAATTCATCTTCGCGATGATGCGCGCCGGCCGTCCCGCGGCCGCGTGTTCCGTTTCGCGATGAATGAGCCGAATAAAGCTTTCCGCCAGCGTGAGCGGCGCCACCAGCAGGGGGCGGTAGTCGTCGGATTCGGAATGTGCAGTGAGGTAATTGAAGACGCTGTGTACCGCGGCCGTGATTTCTGAATCCGCCGTCAGCAGGCTCAAATCCGTGTAGAACCGCGCCGTGTCGGGATTGTAATTGCCCGTGCCCAGGTGCGCGTAGCGCCGCGTCACGCCATCCGGATCGCGACGCACCAGCAGCGCCAGCTTGCAATGGGTCTTGAGGCCGACGATGCCGTGAAACACCTGCACGCCGGCGTCTTCCAGGTTGCGCGCCCAGCGAATGTTCGAAGCCTCGTCGAAGCGCGCCATCAGCTCCACAACGGCGGTCACTTCTTTCGTCTGAGCGGCCTCGGTCAGCGCGGAGAAGATAGGCGAGTCGGCGCTGGTTCGATAGAGCGTCTGCTTCATCGAAACTACGTTGGGGTCCTGCGCGCCCGCTTCCACGAAACCCACCACCGCGTCGTACGAGTCGTATGGGTGGTGCAGGAGAATATCCCGATGCCGCAGCTCTTCGAACAGATCGGCCGATTTGCGGTTGAGCCGCAGTTCGCGCGGAACAAATGGCCTGAACTTCAGGTTCGGGCGCGATGAAGCTCCGTACAGCGTCATGATGCGTGACAGATTGACCGGACCGTCGGTGCGATAGACGAGCGCTTCATCCAGTTCGAAGTTCACCCGCAGCCGGTCGACAATCTCCGAGTCGGCGCCGCTCTCAATCTCCAGGCGCACCGCGTCCCCTTTGCGGCGATTGTGCAGTTCGGCGCGCACCGTCTCCAGCAGCGAGCGCGACTCCTCTTCCTGGAAGTAGAGATTGCTGTTGCGTGTAACGCGGAAGGCCGCTTTGGAGAGAATTTCGTAGCCGCGATACATGCCGCTGGCATTGCGCTCGATCAGGTCGTGCAGAAAGATGAAATCGTCCGTTCCGCCCGCCGACGGCAGCCGCACGAACCGCGGCAAGGCTCGAGGAACGGTCAGCACGCCGAGCACCGGCCCCGTGACGCCGCGCCGCTTGCGCCGCAGCAGCAAAGCCAGGCACATCGCCTTGTTCAGTACGCGCGGAAATGGATGCGCCGGATCGATGGTGATCGGGGTCAGCAGAGGGTCAACTTCGCGCTGGAAATAGTCGGTCGCGAACTCCCTGGCTTCGGCATCCATCTCGTCCCAGGCCAGCACCCGGATGCCTTCTGCCCGCATGGCGGGCAGCAATTGGTCGTTCCAGCACCGGTATTGGTCGTCCACGAATCGGTGTGTCTCGTCCCTGATCGCCTCCAGCGATTCGCGCAGGGTCGCCCCATCGGGAGCTGGCTCGTTGTATCCGTCTTCAATGCGCTGCAGCACGCCGGCAATGCGAATCTCGAAAAACTCATCGAGATTACTGGCCGTAATGGCCAGAAACTTCACGCGTTCGAGCAGCGGATTGGTCTCGTCCTCCGCCTCTTCCAAAACGCGCCTGTTAAATTTCAGCCAGGATTCGTCGCGGCTGAGAAAAAGGCTCTTCGGCTGGAGTTTCGTGGCTGGCATCTTCGATGGCCCGCGCGCCTTCCTTGGATATCGGGAAGTTTACCTGAATGGCTTTAACTCATGCCGCTCGCTGTGGATAGGAACAGAATGCGAAAATTAACTAAATTCAAGGCTCCGGTAGAGGATTTGACGCCTTTGCCGGTGTCGGTAACCATAGGTTCAGGCTGTCCCCGGAGATACCGTCATGACTGAGTCCCCGTGTTCCGGAACCGATGCCGTCCTGAAAGCCGAAAACGCAGCGATCGAGATGTATCGCTTTGCCGCGCTCATGCTGGGCAGCGAAACGGAAGCGCTGACCCTCGTCGAGAGCACCGTGGCCGCTGTCGATGTCGATCCGTGTGCCGACCCGGGCGCCGTTCGCGGCGTAGTGCGCGACCGGGTCCTCGACGGCGCGCTCGCCATCATGCATCGCCAGGATCCGGGGTCGTTTGCGGATGTCCCTGCCGGATCTTCCGTTTCGGGGTGTCTGGATGACGACGAGCTGTCTCCCCTGTCGGGAGAGGCGATATCGAATCTGGTGGAAGACTCGAACCGCCATCGCCTGCGCGACTGGCTCGGCCGTCTGACCCAGGCCCAGCGCGCTGTTTTCGTCCAGCGGGCGGTCCTTGGGCAGGATAATGCCGCCACCGCTCGGGCCATCAACCGCTTTGCGCGGCCCTCCATCTGGACGCCGGAAGCGGTTGGGCAGCTCTTCCGGCAGGCTCTGTGCTCGCTGGCTTCGTCGCTGGTCCACGCCGTGCCGGCAACTCACGTCTGAGCGGAAAATTTCGGCTGTATCTTCCGGCTTGCCGGCTCCGGATCCGGGCTCGTTCCGTTCCCTTCGGCGGCGGTTCGGTGAGACGCCGAGGCTACCGATCGACTAGTCTGTATCTCAGAGATTCTTCTGAATTTTTGCCGGGCGGCTTGCATCCAAAGCACATACCCTGTGTGGGGAGAGCGTTCCTCCCTTTTGATGTCCTGACGAAAGGCTCATGTTTGTGCCGGAGGCTGTTGCAACCGATTTGAGACCCCTGTGCCCGATGCGCGCCGCTGTTGTTGCCGCGTTCGCACTGACCCTCGCAATCCCAGCGCTCGCCCAATCAGGCGGCTCCGTTGCTGTGCCGGCCGCGCCGGTGCAGATTCCGCAGCCGGCCGTCGACTCGTCGACGTACCAGGGAAGCTTGAGCCAGCAGACGGTCACCCCCGGTACGCTGTCCCTCTCGCTCGACGACGCCATCCAGCGCGGATTGCGCTTCAACCTGGGACTCATCCTTACCAGGCAGAACATCCAGTCAGTTCATGGTTCGCGTCTCGAACAGCTCCAGTCCCTGCTGCCCACAGCTACCGGCAAGTTGACGGAAGCCGACCAGGAAACCGATCTGCAGGCGGAAGGGCTGCGCATCCCCGGGTTTCCGGTCATCATCGGCCCCTACGGTTACACCGATATCCGCGGTTCGCTCAACTGGACGCTGGTGAACCTCTCCTCGCTTCAGAATTACCTGGCGCAGAAGCACAATTTCGCCGCCGCCAACCTCTCGGCGCAGGATGCGCGAGACGAGGTCGTCCTGACGGTGGGCAACGCATACCTCACCGTCATCGCCGATGCGGCTCGCGTCCAGGCAGCGCAGGCCCAGGTGGATACGTCCAAAGTTTCTCTCGACCAGGCGATCGGCAACCACCAGGCGGGAACCGCTCCGCTGCTCGACGAGCTGCGCGCCCGCGTCGACTACCAGACCCAGGAACAGACGCTGATCTCCGCGCGCAACGTGTACGAGAAGGACAAGATTGCTCTCGCCCGCGCGATCGGCCTCTCTCTGGAGCAGAAGTTCGAGCTGGTCGATCAGGCGCCCTACGCCGCGCTCGACAACCTCGACCCCGACGCTGCCGTCCGCCAGGCGCTGGACACACGCGCCGACCTCAAAGCGATGGAACAGCAGGTGGAAGCCGCAGAGCGGGCCCGCAAAGCCGCGACCGACGAGCGTTTGCCCACGGTCAGCTTTTCCGGCGACTACGGCGACATCGGCATCAACCCCGCCCATTCGCACGGGACCGGCAATGCCGTCGGCTCGCTCGATGCCCCGCTCTTCGAAGAGGGCAAGCTGCGCGGCGATGCGCAACAGGCGCAATCGCAACTGGAGCAGGCGCGCGCGCGGCTGAGCGATCTGCGCGGCCAGATCGCTGCCGATGTCCGCGACAGTATCCTCGACATCAGGGCAGCGGAGAAGCTGGTCGATGTGGCGCGCAGCAACCGCGACCTGGCGAACGAAGCGCTCAGCGAGGCGCAGCAGCGTTACAAAGCGGGCGTGTCGGACAACCTGGCCGTTTCTCAGGCACAACAACAGGTAGCCCAGGCCGACGAGCAATACGTCGACAGCCTGTACCGGCACAATATCGCAAAGTTATCTCTGGCCCGCGCTCTCGGCGTGGCCCAGATCAGATACAAGGATTACGTGGGAGGTAAGTGATCGTGGCGGAGCAGATGACCGAGCAACCAAAATCAGAGATTCATGAGGAGCAGCCGGAACCACCGGTGCGGAGCTCCCGCCGCCGGTTCATCATCATCGGCGTGGTCGCCGTGCTCGTCGTCGGCGCGCTTCTCTTCTGGTGGCACTCGACTTACTACGAAGACACGGATGACGCGTCGGTCGACGGCAACCTGATCCAGATCAGCTCGCGCATTGTCGGCCACGTGAAGGCGGTCGACGTGAACCAGAACCAGTACGTGGATGCGGGTAAGACGCTGGTCGAGATCGACCCGGAAGACTTTGAAACCGCGCTGCACCAGGCGGAAGCAAATCTCGAAGCCGCGGAAGCCAGCTACGAGGCGGCGCGCGTGAGCGTGCCTGTGATCCACATCAACACGGGAACGAACCTCAGCAACGCCAACGTCGATGTGTCCAGCGCCAACGCGGCCACAACCGAAGCGGAAAATGAACTGAAGGCCGATCAGGCCAAAGTGGTCGCGGCGCAGGCGAATTATGCGAGGGCCAAGTCCGATCTGGATCGCTATACGCCTCTTGTTCAGAAAGACATCATCTCGAAGCAGCAGTACGACGCTGCGGTCAATGCGGCCGATGCGGACAAAGCCGCTGTCGATGAGGCGCAGGCCGACGTGGTCGCGGCCCAGGACGCGGTGCGCGTCGCGCACGATCGGGCGATCGAAGCCCGCTCCAGCCTGGACTACGCAAAGACCGCACCGCAGCAGGTCGCCATCCAGAAGGCGAAAGCCGATCAGGCCGCCGCTCAGGTGGATCAGGCGCGCGCCGCGCTCGCCCAGGCCAAGCTCAACCTCGAGTACTGCACGATCAGCGCGCCGGCAGCGGGCATCATCACCACCAAGAGCGTCCAGCCCGGTCAAAACGTCGCCGTCGGCCAGGCGCTGATGACGCTGGTCTCACTCGACAATGTCTGGATTACGGCGAACTTTAAGGAGACCCAGCTGCACCACATGCAGGTGGGCGAACGGGTCATCATCCATGTGGACGCCTACGATCGCGACTACGATGGCAAAGTCACTCAGATCGGCGGCGCAACGGGATCGGAACTGAGCCTGTTTCCACCGGAAAACGCGACGGGCAATTACGTGAAGGTCGTCCAGCGTATCCCGGTGCGCATTGATCTGACGAATCCCCAGCAGAATAAGGATCATTTGCTCCGGCCGGGCATGTCGGTCGAACCGAAGGTCCGAGTCAAGAACTAAGCCGCGCGGCTTGCCCGTCCGGCGGCGGATTCATCGCTGCTCGAACTGAATCGAGCGCCGCCGGGGGGCAGTTTTCCGCCCTGGCTCACAACGTCCTGGCTTCCCCCGTCCAACTCCCCAGTGCCTGCGGCATTTTGGCTCCGCCGTCTGCCCCTGCTTCAGGCACAATAAGGGAGGCTCGCCCGGAGGCCGCCGATGAAACACCCTCAAATTTTGCTGCCCCTGTTCCTGATCGCGGGAGCTCTGGCCGCTGCCGCGCAAACCGCGCCCCCCACTGCCCCCGACGCTGCGCAGCCTGCGGCCACCCCGCCCCCCGCGCAAGCCGCCCCGACGCCGGCGGCCGTTCCGGCCTCGAATCCCACCTTTACAGTTCCGGCCGGGACCAAGGTTCTGCTGGAACTGCGCAGCGCCATCAACACCAAAAGTGCTAAGCCCGGCGACGGGGTTTACCTGGCTTCCACGTTCCCCGTCGTTGTCGGCAACCGCGTCCTGATTCCCTCCGGCGTCTACGTCCAGGGGGTCATCGACACCATCCAGCGGCCTGGCCGCGGCTTCGGCAAGAATGCGCAGCTCAACATGCACTTCACCTCCATGATTTTCCCCAATGGCTCGGTCGTCGAGATCCCCGGAATGGTCAACAGCCTGCCGGGCGCCGAGCATCAGTCCGTCAATGGGGACGAGGGCACCATCCAGCAACAGGGCGGCAGCCAACAGGGTCACAACGCCGGTGAGACGGCCAAGGTCGCCGTTCCAACCGGCGCCACGATCGGCTCCATCGGAGGTCTCAACAGCGGGCATCCCCTGGAGGGCGGCCTGGCCGGCGCTGGCGCGGGACTCGCCGCCGCAGGGATCGTCGCGCTCTTCACCCACAAGGCCGATATCAACATCCCTTCCGGCTCGCAGGTGGAAATGGTCATCCAGCGCCCGCTGGTGCTGGAGGAAAATGATCTGAATGGGCCCACGACCCTGGTGCCTGCGGCAGCCCAGCAGACGCCGATGGCGAAGCCGGCGCTGCGTGACCGGCCCACCATGGTTTGCCCGCCCGGCAGCCTGGGATGCAGTTAATTCAGTTCGGCAAGGAACCCTGACCGGTGCGAAAAAGCGGAATTCATGGCTGGCTGCGCGATATCGTTATCTCTTGTCTCGCATCGGTCTTCATCATCACAGTGCTCTATCAGCCGGTGCGTGTGGAGGGCACGAGCATGCAGCCTGGCCTGCGCGACCAGGACCGCCTCTTCATCGACAAATTCTTTTTCCGCTTCGAAAAGATCAGCCGCGACGACGTGGTCGTCTTCCACTACCCGCGCGATCCGGAAAAAAGCTACATCAAGCGCGTCATCGGCCTCCCCGGCGATACCGTCCGCATCCTCCAGGGACGCGTGTTCATCAACGGCAAGCAGATCGATGAGCCGTACGTGCCGCAACGCTATCAGGACACACGCTCGATGGGTGAATTGATCGTCCCCCCGGACGAGTACTTCGTCATGGGCGACCACCGCTCCATCTCCAGCGACAGCCGCGATTTCGGCCCGGTCGATCGCGATCTCATCTACGGAAAGGCCGAGTTCATCTACTGGCCGGCAGACAACGTCGGCGTCGTGCATTGAGCCGGTTCCCTGCCCGACTCTGATGCGGCGTTTTCCCGGGATCACGATGATGCGGAATCGCGATGTCATCTGGGTTAACAGAGCGCCTCTTCATTACCTGAGTTGATAATCCTTTCGTAACCTTCGCGATTTCCTCTGGACACCGGTTCCCTGCCTGCCTGAGAATGCGTCCACCCTGAGACCTGCCGCATCCGCGGCGGCAATCCCAACGACTCAGGGCCAAGGAGAGAATGTGATTCGCCTGTTCAGGACGTCCCTGCTCTCAATGGCCGCGCTGCTCTTCGTCGCGACTGCATTTGGCCAGACGCAAACCCTCTTAACCCGTCACGTGCGCCCAGCCGTCGCCAGTGGTCAGGCAAAGCCGGTCGGCGCCATGCCCGCAAGTCAAAGCTTGCGCCTTACCCTGGTTCTGCCCCTTCGCAACCAGAGCCAGCTCGATACCCTGCTCGCCGATCTCTACAATCCGAACAGCCCCTCCTACCATCATTTCCTCACCGTGGAGGAGTTCACCGCGCAGTTCGGCCCCACGCAGGATGATTACAACGCCGTCCTCAACTTCGCGCAGGAACACGGCCTTCGCGTGGTCGCCACATCCCCGAACCGCGTGAATGTCGACGTGGTCGGCTCCATCGGCGCCATCAACCAGGCTTTCCACGTGACCATGCACACGTACCAGCATCCGACGGAGAACCGCACGTTCTTCGCGCCGGATCGCGAGCCCACCGCCGACCTGCCGTTCCAGCTCTGGCACATCGCGGGGCTCGACAACTACTCGATTCCGCATCCCGCCGGCCTGACCAGGCGGCCTGATGGAAAGAAGGCGACATCGAACGCAACGACTGGTTCGGGACCCTCAGCCTCCTTCCTGGGCACCGATATGCGCGCCGCGTACTACGGTAACGGCTCGCTGAACGGCGCTGGCCAGTACCTCGGCCTGCTGGAGTACTACGGCACCGATCTCGCGGATGTTCAGACCT
The DNA here is from genome assembly GCA_036521315.1 of Acidobacteriaceae bacterium. Taxonomy (GTDB): domain Bacteria; phylum Acidobacteriota; class Terriglobia; order Terriglobales; family Acidobacteriaceae; genus Palsa-343. The sequence continues at coordinate 92,121 of DATDHZ010000084.1, read as the reverse complement.
ACTACAGCAACGCTCACCAAACCTATCCCAGCGGCGTCATCTCGCTGCTTTCGACGGACGGCACAAGCACCAGCTGCACCGAGAGCAGCGGCTGCGACGATACGGAGCAGACGCTCGACATCACCCAGGCTCTCGGCATGGCGCCCGGCCTCTCCGGCCTCGTCGTCTATGTAGGATCCACCGACTCGGCCATCTTCAACTCGATGGCTACCCACACGCCGCTCAACGCCGAGCTGAGCTGCTCGTGGGGCTGGAGCCCGGCCGATTCCAGCACCGATGACCCCTACTTCAAGGAATTTGCGGCGCAGGGGCAGAACCTCTTCGTTGCCGCCGGCGACAGCGGCAAGTGGACTTCCTCGCAGGACGTCTATCCAGCCGATGATGTGTACATCACTTCGGTCGGCGGCACCGACCTGACCACCAGTTCCGCAGCCGGCCCGTGGGCTTCGGAAACCGCCTGGTCCGACGGCGGCGGCGGCATCGATCCAAATAAGTTCGCCATCCCCGCCTGGCAGACGACGGCGGCCAGCGGCTGCTCCAGCTGCTCGAAAACCTACCGCAACGGCCCCGACGTTTCGGCCAACGCCAACTTCACCTTCTACGTGTGCGCCGATCAGACAACGTGCACGGCGAACGAATACGGCGGCACCAGCTTTGCCGCCCCCATGTGGGCCGGCTTCCTGGCTCTCGTCAATCAGCAGTCTATTGCGAATGGGAACAAGGCTCTTGGCTTCATCAACCCGACGCTCTACTCGCTGGGCGAAGGGTCAAGCTACGATTCCGACTTCCACGACATCACCAGCGGCAGTAACGGCTACTCCGCAACAACCGGGTACGATTTGGCGAGCGGCTGGGGCAGCCCGCAAGCGGCGTTGGTGAGCGCGCTGGCCGGCGGAACGTCGACGCAGCCGGGCTTCAGCCTCTCCGCGTCGCCAGGCTCCGTCTCTGTGGTGGCCGGGAACTCGGGTAACTCCACCATTACCAGCACCGTGACCGGCGGATTTGACTCCGCGGTCACTCTCTCCGCGTCGGGTCAGCCTTCCGGCGTCACCCTCAGCTTCAGCCCAACCTCCATCACCGGCTCGGGCTCTTCGACCATGACTATGGCCGTCGCGTCCACGGTAGCCGCCGGCACCTACACGATCACCGTGAAGGGAACGTCGGGAACCACGACGGAGTCTACGACCGTTGCCCTCACCGTAACAACGGCGGGCTCGGGCAGCTTCACCATCTCCGTTTCGCCCTCTTCGGGATACCTGTACCAGGGGCAAAGCGGGTATGCCGTCGTCACCACCAAAGTCTCCGGCGGGTTCGACGCGGCGATCGCTTTATCGGCGACCGGCGTGCCGTCGGGCGTGACCTACAGCTTCAGCCCCTCCTCGATTGCGGCGCCAGGCTCGGGAACCTCGGACTTCAATCTGACCGTCTCGCGTTCGGCACGCATCGGCACCTACAAAATCACCATCAAGGGAACCGGCGGGGGAACGTCGCACACGACAACCCTCACCTTCTCGATTTACTAGACCCAACCCGCCAGCCGCCAGCGCGGCCGGCGAATTCGCAGCAAAGAGCCCGGGTCCATGCGATCCGGGCTCTTTCGTTGCCGCAGATCGGCCATCCCATTCTGGGACTCGCAGCGGAAGCCGTCCCGATTCGCAACAAGATCTGTTGCTTGCATGCGGATTGCTCAATTCTGGGCGGTCCATGCCGATAGGGTTCTTACCAGAGGACAAAACCATGGCCGCGCGCACCGCCGATTCCGCCTTCTTCCCCTCGCTTTCTGCGCATCGCACCGACTCGGACAAGCCCGCAGAGAATAGCCCGGCCACCCCGGTCCTCGACAATCCTCTCGGCGCCTTCCGCGGTCTCGGCTTCGCCATCGTTTTGGAAGTCCTCTTCGCCATCATCGGCATAGGGTTCTGGGAAATCCTTCGACGACTCTTCTGATCGCATTCCATCGCAACCGATCATTTCTCCCGCTGTCCTCGCCCCTTGTGCGCCCTGCTACATTCAGGAGATGAATCTCGTGGTCAACGGCCAGCCGCGTGCCTTCGACCTGGCTCCCGGCGCATCGCTCCAGGATTTGCTGGCCGCGCTGGGACTGAAGCAGGACCGCGTCGCCGTCGAGCACAACGGCTCCATCGTTTCCCGCCCCGTGTGGCCCAGCACCCCCATTCAGGATGGAGACCGGTTCGAGATCGTCCACTTTGTCGGCGGTGGCGCCCCGCATTAAGCTGAAAGCTCATGTCCGATCCCGCCTCGCCGTTCTTCAATCGTCGTGATCTCGCACGCGCTGCTTTCGTAGGCGGCGCGTCGACTCTGTTCTCCGCATCGTCTCTGAGTGCCCAGTCCGCCGCGGGCACGAAAGAGCTCCTCAACGCGCGGGACTTTGGCGCAGCCGGCGACGGCAAAACCGACGACACCGCAGCCCTGCAGCGGGCCATCGACGCCGCGGCGGAGACGAGCAGCGCCGTCTTTCTCCCGCCGGCGGTCTATCTCACCCGCGAGTTGCATGTCCGCGCCGGCACGGCAGTCGTCGGCATCCCGGCCTGGAACTACAGCGGCCCGGGCGGCACGACCCTCCGGCTGGCCGACGCTGCCTCACGCGGGATCCTGAACCTCAACGAAGCTCGCGGCGCCACCATCGATGGCCTCGCGCTGGACGGCCGCGAGCTCGGCTCGAACATCCACGGCATCTTCACGGATCGCACCGCCTACGGCCCGCACGAAGATGGGTTCCGCATCGAGCGCTCCCAAGTCGTGCGCTTCACTGGCGATGGCATCCATCTCTCCCACGCCTGGTGCTTCAGCGTGCGGCACTGCGAGATGATGGCCAACAGCGGCGACGGTCTCAACCTGCGCGGATGGGACGGCTTCATCCTCGACAACTGGCTCTCCGGCAACCGCCGCGCCGGCTTTGCTGCCCGCGACGAAAATGCCTCGGTCACCTTCACCGCCAACCGCGTGGAGTGGAACGGCGAAGAGAACATGGTGGTCGTGGGCGGCGACGGCTACCAAATCACCGGCAACTTCTTCGACCGCGCCGGCACCGTGGGCATCGCCCTGCGCCACAACCCGCAAGCCGCAGGATGGAACAAGAGCCCGTGCACCCAGTTCGCGATCACCGGCAATTTTGTGAAGCGCAGCGGCAAGTTGGCCAATGCCGGCACGCACGACTCGGCGCAGATCGTGCTCGAGGACGCGACCGGCGTCACCTGCACCGGCAACGTGCTGCAATCCGGCCGCGACGATGGAAACCAGGGAACCTGGAGCCCGTCGGAAGGGATTGTCTACCGCGGCCTCGCCGATTGCGTCATCGCGAACAATACGCTCCACAACGGCGCCTTGCGCCAACTCCTCGTCGACCTGGGCGGCCACGGCGACGGCGTGGTGGTGAAGGACAATCCGGGGCGGCTGTTCACGCCGAAACCCTGACGTCTGGTCACCGATTGAGGGCGTGCCACAGGCGCCTGCGAAATCGGGCACACCTGCGCAATAGCTTTCACAGTACCCCTGGAGAGGGACGGTATGATGGTGCACCATGGGCGAAAAGCTTCGCTGGGGCATCCTCTCTACGGCGGCCATCGGGCTGAGAAAAGTCATTCCCGCCATGCAGCGCGGCCAGTACACCACGGTCGCGGCCATCGCCTCGCGCGATTCGGATAAGGCCCGCGCGGCCGCGTCGTCGCTGGGCATCCCCACCGCCTACGGCTCCTACGAGGAACTCCTCGCCGATCCCAACATCGACGTCGTCTACAATCCCCTGCCCAATCTGCTGCATGTCCCGCTCACCATCGCCGCGGCTGAGGCCGGCAAACACGTCCTCTGCGAAAAGCCTCTGGCGATGAGCGAGGCCCAAGCCCGTTCCCTGCTCGAAGTGCGCGACCGTACCGGCGTCGTCATCGGTGAAGCTTTCATGATTCGCTCCCACCCGCAGTGGCTGCGCGCGCGCCAACTCATCGACGAAGGCCGCATCGGCACGCTGCGCGCCGTCACAGCGGTCTTCAGCTACTTCAATACCGACCCCGCCAACATCCGCAACCAGCCCGAGACCGGCGGCGGCGCGCTCTACGACATCGGCTGCTACTGCATTCAGGCCGCGCGCTGCGGTTTCGGGCAGGAGCCCACCCGCGTCGTCGGCCTCATCGACCGTGATCCACAACTCAAAACGGACCGCCTCACCTCGGCAATTCTCGACTTCCCGGCCGGCCACGCCATCTTTACCTGCAGCACGCAGCTCGTTCCCTGGCAGCGCGTGCAATTCCTCGGGACGCGCGGCCGCATCGAGATCGAGATCCCTTTCAACGCCCCTCCCGATCGTCCCACCCGCCTCTGGATCGATGATGGCAGCGATCTTTTCGGCGGCGGCATCACAACCGAGACGTTTCCCATCGTCGATCAGTACACGCTGCAGGGAGACGCGTTCTCGAAGGCCGTGATGGACGGAGCGCCTCCGCCAGTCACGCTCGAAGAGGGCATCGCCAACATGGCGGTCATTTCCGCGATCTTTGACGCGGCTGAGTCCGGTCAATGGAAGAACCTCTCACAATCTCCGCAACGGGCCACACTCCATGAAAATCGTCAGCCAAACTGAAACGCAGATCGTCGTTCGGGACAGCTCTCTTTGGATCTCTGTCCTCTGCGGCCTCGGCTTCCTGCTCGTCCTCACCATGACCACCCGCGCCGGCAACTGGAAGGGGATGCTTGCCTCCGGCCTGCTCCTCGTCTTCGCCATGGCGTGGGTGCGCCGCTCCACGTTCACCTTCGACGCGGGTGCGCAGAAGATTCGCTGGAGACGCCTCCGCATGTTGCGGATGGCCAGCGGCGAGCTACCGTTCTCCGCGGTGCAGGACATCCGGCTCGACGAGTCAACGGGGAGCGGAGGCGCTTCGAACGTGACGATCTATCGCCCGACGATTGTGGCGGCAAACGGCGACGTGCCCATGGCCGACGTCTACAGCTCGGGTCGCGATCACTTCACCCGTCTGCGTGCGACGCTGCTCGCCTTTGTCCGCGGCCAGAAACTGCCAGCCCAACCCGGCGTGGCAGCCGCCAGCTCCGACGCCGCGCGCGCTGCAGAGCTGAACGAATCCGTTCGCGTGCTTCTGGAGCAAGGCCGCAAAGTGGATGCCATCCTGCTGGTGCAGCGCACCGATCACCTCGACCTGACCGAGGCTACCTTCCGGGTCAATCAGGTCGAAATTCAGATGAAGACGAACAAGCCTTGACGGCTCCGAAATGTTGGGCGCGCCAGTCGTCGTACGTCAGGCGTAGGAGGCGGAGGTGACCGCGTTCCGTTCGCCGCGCTCGCGGGAAATCCGCTCGACATAACCGCTCGCCCGCAGCGCCTGCAGCGGATTCTCCGGCAAACCCCGCGCCACGCGCCACTCCGCCAGCGCCGGACGCACATCCGTCCAGAACGCTGCCTTCAGGCATTCCTCGGCATCCACGATACGCCCCTGCGCCTGCAGATCCGCCAGAGCCTCCCGGTCGACCAGCACCGCCTTGAGGAACAGCTCCTGAGCGGTCATGACGGTCTGCACCATCGCCTCCATCTTGCCCTTCAGGTTGTGGCTTTGGTCGATCATGTATGCGATATCCGCGGTGACGTCCGCATCCGGCTCACAGAGAATTTCGTGGAAGATCCGGAAGACCTGATAAGGATCGATCGATCCGATGGTCAGATCATCGTCCGCATAGCGCCGGTCGTTGAAGTGGAATCCGCCGAGCATGCGCAGGTGCAGCAGCCAGGCGACAATCTGTTCGATGTTCTGCCCCGCATAATGATGGCCAGTATCGACCAGCACGCGCGCCTGCGGACCGGCGTTGCGCGCCAGGTGCACCGCCATCCCCCAGTCGGCGATATCGGTGTGATAGAACGCCGGCTCGAACGGCTTGTATTCCACCAGCAGCCGCTGCCCGGGAGCCAGCGCGCTATGCGTTGCCGCCAGCGCTTCCTCAACCCACAGAATGCGCTGGCGGATGCTCTGCGATCCGGGATAGTTCGACCCATCAGCAAGCCAGACGGAAACATCGCGCGAGCCCAGTTCCCTCGCGATGCGGGCTGAGTCGAGCAGATGCTCAACGGCCATGCGGCGGATGGCAGGATCGGGATTGCACACCGAGCCCAGCTTGTATTCCTGATGCTGAAAGAGGTTGGGATTGACGGACCCGGCCTGCACGCCGCTGCGCGCCTCCAGCCGCCTGACCGCGGCAGCATCGTCGCTGCCGCCAGGAAGGTCCCACAGGACATGGAGCGCCACACGTGGAGTCACGCCGGTGAACGCGTGCAGTTCGCCCGCATCGGCAAACTTCTCCTCCAGCGTACCGGCTGCGCCCGCCTGCACGAACTTGCCAAATCGCGTTCCGGTATTGGCAAAGCCCCACGACGGAACTTCAATCTCGAACGCGTCAAGTTTGCGCAGTGCCGCGGCTGGAATCTCAGAATTCGCCATACATCCTCGGAATCTTCGCTCGATGAGCCGCGGCAAGTGTAGTCCGCCGGTCACGGCTCTTTCAACCGAACTGCTGTCCGTGCCGTGCCGCGGCCGGTTTCCATGTAGCACGATCCGGGTTTAGGGTTTTTGTATGGCGACTCTCACCGCGCTGCGTTATCTGAACGATCTCTGGGACGAACAACTGGCCAGCGGCCTCGACGAGCCGGAACTGCTGCGCTACCGCTCCAACTTGCTGGGCGCCGACTTACGCATCACGAATTTCGGGGGCGGCAACACCAGTTCCAAAGTCATCGAACCCGACCCGCTCACGGGCGCGCCCACTGAGGTGCTCTGGGTGAAAGGCAGCGGCGGTGATCTCGGCAGTATCCGCCGCACCGGCTTCGCCACCCTCTTCCAGGACAAACTGCTCTCGCTCGAATCCCGCTATGGCGGCGTCGCCCAGGAAGACGCCATGGCCGACATGTATCCGCTCTGCACCTTTGGCCGCAATCCCGTCGCCGCTTCGATCGATACGCCGCTGCACGGCTTCCTTCCCTTCCCGCACATCGACCACCTGCATCCGGACTGGGGCATCGCGCTGGCGGCGGCCGCCAATGGCCGCGACAAAATGGAGGAGTTCAACTCCGCCTTTGGGCATCGCCTCGTGTGGCTCCCGTGGCAGCGGCCCGGCTTTGAGCTGGCTCTGATGCTGCGCGAAATCGTGGCGCAAAACCCCGGCTGCGACGGTGTCCTGCTGGGCGGCCACGGCTTGTTCACCTGGGGAGAAACGCAGCGCGCGTGCTACCTGAATTCGCTGACGATGATCGACCATCTCGGGCAGTTCATCGAGCAGCACACCAGCCGCGTTGCCGGCACGATGTTCGGTGGCGCAGTGCTTCAGGCCCGGCCCAATCGCCGCGATCTCGCCATCGACCTCATGCCGCATATTCGCGGCGCAGTCTCACAGCAAAAGCGCCTGATCGGCAGCTGGACGGACGCGGAAGATGTACTCCGGTTCGTGAATTCCGCCGATGGCGAGGCGCTGGCCCATCTCGGCACCAGTTGCCCTGACCACTTCATCCGCACCAAGATTCGGCCGTTGTTCGTGCCCGCCATCGCTAAGGATGACGCAACCGCTCTGCGCACGAAATTCGACGCGGCGCTCGCAGCCTATCGCGCAGACTACGCCGCCTACTATCAGCGGCACGCGCTGCCCGAATCGCCGAAGATCCGCGATGCGAGCCCCGCCATCGTGCTCATCCCCGGCATCGGCATGTTCTCGTTTGGAAAAACGAAAGCCGAATCCCGCGTGACCGGCGAGTTCTACAGCAACGCCATCCATGTGATGGAAGGCGCGACCGCACTGGCAGGCGATACTCCGCCCACCGATCTTCCGCAGGCGGGCGCGGCGGCTCCGCGGACGGCGTTCAGCGTCCATGCGAACTATGTCGCGCTTCCGGAATCGGAGGCGTTCCGCATCGAGTACTGGGCGCTTGAAGACGCAAAGCTTCGCCGCCAGCCGCCGGAGAAAGAACTGAGCCGGAGAATCGCCCTCATCGTGGGAGGAGCCAGCGGCATTGGCCGTGCCGTTGCGCTGCTCGCCGCGGCGCGGGGTGCCCACATCATGATTACCGACCGCGATGGGGTTGGCGCGGAAGCGGCGGCCGAAGAAGCGCGCGGCCTGGCCGGCAAAGAGGCCGCGGCCGCCATCGCGGTCGATATTCGTAACCGCGATGCCATCGTTTCCGCCATGCGCGAGACAGTCGCGCGTTTTGGCGGGCTGGACATTCTCATCAACACCGCCGCAATCTTCCCCGCCTCCGCATCGGGAGTCGTCCCCGACGCAATGTGGGCCACCACCCTCGACCTCAACGTCACTGCCAACTTTCTCCTCGTCGATGAAGCCGCCAAATTGTTTGCTGCGCAGGGCCTCGACGGTTCCGTCGTGCTCACCAGTTCCGCCAACGCCGTCGTCCCCAAGCGCGGCAGCGAGGCTTACGACGTAAGCAAAGCGGCGTTGAGCCATCTGGTGCGCGAACTGGCCGTTTCGCTGGCCCCAAAGGTTCGCGTCAACGCCATCAGCCCGGCAACGGTAGTGCGCGGGTCGACGATGTTTCCGCGCGAACGCGTTATCTCTTCGCTGCGTAAATACGACATTGCCTTCGATGAGACGGCCACCGACGACCAGCTCCGCGACCAACTCGCCACGTTTTACGCGAAGCGGACGCTAACGCATCACCCCATCGAGCCTGAAGACTGCGCCCAGGCGATTTTGTTTCTCGCCGGGCCGCATGCGCCCTGCACCACCGGTCATCTTTTCCCCGTCGATGGAGGCCTGCCCGAGGCGTTCCTGCGGTGACGCGAGGTCCGGCTCTGGTGGCCATTGACCTCGGCGCCGAAAGCTGCCGCGTGTCGCCGCTGCAGTGGCAGGCCGCTGAATCGCGGATTCGCATGGCCCATCGCTTCCCCGTCCGGCCAATTGTCACAGCGTCCGGAATCTGCCGGGACCTGGACGGCATCTGCCGAGAGCTCATGGTCGGCCTCAGGCGCAGCGCGGAAATCGCGGCGGACGGCATCGCCCGCATTGGAGTCGCTGGCTGGGCCGGCGCCGGCGTCACACCCGCAACTTTACGCGAGACCGCTGGCGAACTGGCTCGTGCGCAGATGCTGGGCTGAGCGCAGGCCGACGCCGAAAGGGGGAACAGAAATTCGGATGCCCGCGTCGCAGCCACAGAATCCGCAACGGCCGCGAGTACAATTTCTCTACCCCGACCAGACCAGAGGACGACGCGCACAACGCCACCCTCTCGTCCAGGGTTCCACAGGCCAGCCGGGAGGCATCATGGAGCGTCGTCAATTCGTCAAAGGACTCGTCGCGGCGTCGGTCAGCGGCAAATCGCTCCTGGCGCAGAGCGCAGGGCCGCAGAGCTCGGCCACCCAGGTAGCGCCGGCCTCGCCTCCGCCCACGCCTCCGGGCGCAGCGCCGGTCCCCGCCCCAGGCCCCACACCGTGGATGCGCGGCTTGCTCGAGGTGAAGCCGCTGCCCATCGGCTCGCTCGTGCCGGACGCAGTCGCAGCGCCAAACCCCAAATTCTTTTCGCGAGAACAAATGGCCACGCTGCGCCAGCTTTGCGAAGTTCTGCTCCCGCCGCTCAAGGGCTATCCCGGCGCCATGGATGCCGGCGCACCCGAATTCCTCGACTTCCTCATCTCCGTCTCCCCTGCCGACACGCAGGAAATGTACCGCTCCGGCCTCGACCGCCTCGACGCCGAGACGAAAAAGAAATTCGGCATTCCCTTCAGCGCCGTCAATGCCGACCAGGCGGATGCCCTGATCCATCCGTGGCTCAAACCATGGATGACCGACCATCCACCCACCGAACCGTATGAGCGCTTCATCAACCTCGCGCACGCCGACATTCGCACCGCCACCGTGAACTCCAAAGCCTGGTCCGACGCCGCCGTCGCTGCCGGCGAAGAACTCCCCGGTGTCGGCCTCTACTGGTATCCCGTCGAAGCCGACGTGGAAGAGAAATACCTGCCCCGGAGCTGATTCCCACAATGACCCAACAAGTCGACGTCCTCATCATCGGATCCGGACACTCCGGCGGCATGGCGGCAAAAATTCTCACGGAAAAAGGCATCAACTGCCTGATGCTCAACGCCGGCCCCATCGCCCAGGTGCACAAAGATACCCAGGTGCGCCAGGCCTGTACGCTGCCTTTCCGCGGATTCAAGCAGCCCGGCCGCCTGCCGCACATTTTTCAGTCCAACGAGTTCGACGCCAACACCTGGGTCGACGAAAAAGAAGTCCCTTACACCTACACGCCCGGCCAGCCCTACAACTGGGTGCGCGTGCGTCTCTTCGGCGGACGCTCGCTGTTCTGGTCGCGCCAATCCTTCCGCCTGAGCGACTACGAGTTCAAGGCAAAATCGCACGACGGCTACGGCGACGACTGGCCCATCAGCCTGGCCGACCTCGCCCCTTACTATTCGCGTGTCGAAAGCATCTTCCGCGTCTCCGGGGAATCCTACGGCCTGCCGCAGTATCCCGACGGCAATTTCGTACCCGACAACGCGCCCTGGTGTACCGCGATGGATCGCCTGCGCCAGGCCGGCAAAGCCCGCGGCATTCCCGTCGTGAAGCACCGTGAGTCTATCGGCGTCGACGGCCTCGCCAGTTCCGTCAATCTCCTCCTGCCCGATGCCTTCGCCACCGGTCGACTGCAGGCGATCCCCAACGTCGTCGTTCGCGAGATCCGCGCCAACCGCAACACCGGCCTCGCTGACGAGGTCTTCTTCGTCGATCGCCTCTCCCGGCGCGAAATGTCGGTCCGCGCCCGCGTCGTCATCCTCGCTGCCGGCACCCTCGAGAGCACGCGCCTCCTGCTCAACTCCGGCCTGGCCAACTCCAGCGGCGTTCTCGGCCACTACCTCATCGATCAGATCTACGGCGCCGGCCTCACCGCCTCAGTCCCCGAAGCGCGCGACGGCAAATCCACGCCCGCAATGATGGATGGCGCCGCTTTCATCCCGCGCTTCCGCAACATCACCGACAAGTCGAAGAACTTTCTGCGCGGCTACGCCTTCAACATCTGGAGCGGCACCGGCGGCATGGATCCGAAGCTCCTTCCCTCATACGGAAAGGCTCTGCAGGACAAACTCGACAGCTATGAGGGCAGCGGCCTCACCGCCGGCATCATGGGCGAAGTCCTCGCCCGCTACGAGAACCACGTCACCATCGACAAGCACACCGTGGATGCGTGGAACATTCCCGTCCTCCACATCAACACGCGCTATACCGACAACGAGTTCAACATCGCGCGCGACGGGGTCGACACCATGAGCGAGCTCGTCACCGCCGCCGGCTTCGAAATCCTCGCGAAGAACTACGCGCCCAACCCGCCCGGCTACAGCATCCACGAACTGGGCACCTGCCGCATGGGCGACGACCCGAAGACCAGCGTCCTGAACAAGTGGAACCAGAGCCACGACCTGAAGAACCTCTACGTCGTCGATGCCGGCGCCTTCGTCAGCGGAGGCTGGCAGAACCCCACCATGACCATCCTCGCCCTCTCCATGCGCGCTTCGGAGCATCTCGCCGAGCAAATGCGGCAGGGGAATGTGTAAAAGACTCGCGAAGCATGGCTCTCCTGCGCCACGCTACGCGGCCCGGCTCGACAAGGGCGCGGCGATCGACTCGAGCGATTGCCGTTCAGCCTTCACGCCGAGAATCGCCTCCGTCCCGGCGGCCACCAGCATCAGCCCTGCGCCAACCAGATAGCCGTAAAGCACATTCGTCCGCGATCCCGTGCCGATCAGGTATCCGAAGAGAACCGGCGCCGCGACCCCGCCCACCAGCGTGCCCAGCGCGTAGAAGATCGAGATCGCCAGCGCGCGTGTCTCCAGCGGAAAGACCTCGCTCACCGTCAAATAGGCCGAGCTCGCCGCGCACGAAGCGACAAAGAAAATCACCGTCCAGGCGATCGATTGCGTCATCGCCGTCAGCATCCCGTGTGAAAACAGAAAACCCGTCGCAGCCAGCAGCACACCCGACAACGCATACGTGGTCACGATCATCGGCTTCCGTCCCACGGAATCGAAGAGCCGCCCCAGCAGCACCGGCCCCAGCACATTGCCCAGCGCAAACGGAAAAATGTATTCGCTCACTTTTCCCGAGGGCACCTTGTAGAACTCGCTGAGCACCAGCGCGTAGGTGAAGAAAATGGCGTTATAAAAGAATGCCTGCGCGGCCATCAGCGTCAGCCCCAGCAGCGACCGCCTTCGATGCTCCACCAGCATCGTGTGCGCAACCTCGCTCAGCGGCGTGCTCTTGCGGGGATGGATCGTGGTCTTCGCGAATCGGTCTTCCCTGTCTGGCTCGCCCTCGACGCGCGTTTCAATCCCGGCAACAATCGCCTCCGCATCCTGCGCGTGTCCGTGGATGACCAGCCAGCGCGGGCTCTCCGGCACCGCGCGGCGCAGAAAGAGAATCCCCAGCCCCAGCAGCGCCCCAATGCCGAACGCGAAGCGCCATCCGAGACGAACCGGCAGCACCGCGGGATCGAGCAAAAACACCGTCGCCCCGGACCCCAGCGCCGCTCCAATCCAGAACGTTGCATTGATGGTCAGGTCCACCTGCCCGCGCAGGCGCGCAGGAATCAGTTCATCAATCGCCGAGTTGATCGCCGCATACTCCCCGCCGATGCCCGCACCCGTCAGTGCGCGAAAAGCGAAATACGATCCCGCGTCCCAGGCAAACGCCGTCGCCGCGGTGGCCACGACATACACCGCCAGTGTGAGAAAGAAGAGCTTCTTGCGTCCGTGCAGATCGGTGGCATAGCCGAAGATCAGCGCACCCAGGACAGCACCCAGCAGGTAGGCGGTCGCCGAAAATCCCACCTGGCTGTCACTCAGGTGCAGCGCGCGCGGATCCTTGAGCGCTGCGCCCACCGCGCCGGCCAGCGTCACTTCCAGCCCGTCGAGCACCCACGTGATACCCAGCGCTGTCACGATCTTCGTGTGCCAGCGGCTCCACGGCAGCGCGTCGAGTCGCGCAGGAATATCCGTTTGAATGGCAGCAGGCATCATGGCGCGCGGCAAAGCTTCGTACCTGGGATGGTCGGCTTTCCGCATCGGTTGCAGCCGCGGCTCCGCTCCGCCGGCCCGCTTCTCATGCCGTAAGCTGGATACGTGCCCGCCATTGCCTCCCTCGAATGCAGCCGCTGCCATCAACATATCTCACCCGATACCCCACAGACGGTGTGCCCGGCGTGTGCCGGATCGCTGTACGTCCGCTATGATCTTGACGCCCTGCGTGACAGAGCCACGCGGCCGGCTTGCTCAGCGGCTCCATCCATGTGGCGTTACGCCAACGTGTTGCCCGATGTCGAGCCCGTCTCCCTGGGCGAGGGCTGGACCCCCATGCTGCCCTCCCGCCGCTATCCCGGCCTCATGATCAAAGAAGAGGCCGACAATCCCACCGGCAGCTTCAAAGCGCGGGGCATGTCCATGGCCGTCAGCATGGCGCGGCACTATGGATTGAAGAAGCTCGCAGCGCCCTCGGCCGGCAACGCCGCCAGCGCGCTCGCCGCCTATGCCGCGGCTGCGGGCATCGAGGCGCACATCTTCATGCCGCGCGACGTGCCCATGGCAAATTATCTCGAAGGCGTGGCCTACGGCGCTCACGTCACGCTGGTCGACGGCCTCATCAGCGACTGCGGCCGCATGGTTGCTGAAGGCGCGAAGCGCGAGGGCTGGTTCGATGTATCCACGCTCAAGGAGCCGTTCCGCGTCGAAGGCAAGAAAACCATGGGATACGAATTGGTGGAGCAGCTGGGCTGGCGCTACCCCGACGCAGTCTTCTACCCCACCGGCGGTGGCGTGGGGCTCATCGGCATGTGGAAGGCCTTCGAGGAGATGGAACAGCTCGAATGGGTCACCGGCAAGCGGCCGAAAATGATCGCCGTCCAGGCCTCAGGCTGCGCGCCCGTGGCCCGCGCGTGGAAAGAAGGCGCGACCTCCTCAAAAATGTTCGAGAATGCCGCGACCTTTGCGGCTGGTCTGCGCGTGCCCAAGCCGTATGGCGATTCCATCATTCTCGAGATCGTGCGCGAATCCGGCGGGACGGTCGTCGATCTGCCCGACGAGACCATCCTCGCCTCCCTCCTCGACTGGTCGCGCAACGAAGGCCTGCTGCTCTGTCCCGAGGGCGCCACGGCCACAGCGGCCTACGATCATCTGCTGGCGACGGGCTTCCTCAAGCCTGACGACCGCGTCGTGCTCTTCAACACCGGCTCGGGACTCAAATACACCGACGCCATCGCCGAAGCGATGCACCTCGCCCGCCCCAGTGCGAAGAAGTATCCCGAGCGGACCGCCGTCGGCGGCATCATCACGCCCCAATAGGGCGGCAGGTTCGCAGCACCCGCGTGAGCTGCTACCAACCGGCCGGCATGCAGCCTCTACCTGCTGACTGCCGAGCGCTGTTTCTAAATCCTATCCCCAATTCCCTGCCCCCTGCTTCTCTGCTGACACCACGCTGTCAGCAGGGGTCTGTCATCCTCCTCTCGTAGTCGACTTCACCGACAACGAAAGGACGCTCCCCATGCCCACCCTGGAAGCAACCGCCGCCTCCACCATCACCTGGTTCGAGATTCCCACCTCTGACTTCCCCCGCGCCATCCGCTTCTACGAAACCATCTTCGCCAGCCCCCTCCAGCACCTGGGCGATTGGCCGAACCTGGCCATCTTCCCCTACCAGCGCCCCGGCGTATCCGGCGCGCTCGCCTGCGGCGAAGGACACCGCCCCTCACCGGCAGGCGTCGTCATCTACCTCAACTGCGACGGCCGCTTTGACGACGTGCTGAACCGCGTCGAACAGGCCGGCGGCGCCATCGTCGAGCCGAAGAACCACATCCCCGGGGTGGGATGGATCGCCCAAATCCTCGATTCGGAGGGAAACCGCGTTGGCCTGCACGCCGCGGTGTAGGAGCAACCTCTAGAATGCCGTTATGCGCCGCGCCGACCGTCTCTTCCGCATCGTCCAGTTGCTGCGCTCCGGGCGGCTGCAGACGGCCAGAAACCTCGCCGAGAAGCTACAGGTCTCGCATCGCACCATTTATCGCGATGTCCAGGACCTGCAGCTCTCCGGCGTTCCTATCACCGGCGAAGCAGGCGTTGGCTACACGCTCCGCCGCGACTTTGATATCCCCCCGCTGATGTTTGACCGCGAAGAAATTGCCGCTCTGGTCCTCGGCGCCCGCATGGTGGAAGCCTGGGGCGGCAATCAGCTGACCGAGGCGGCCAATCGCGCCCTGCGCAAGATTGAAGCCGTTCTCCCGCCCGCACTGCGCGAAAACATCGACGATGTCCTGCTCTACGCACCCGGGCTCCGCGCGCCGGCCGAGGTCCGCGCCAGGCTCGATCTGCTCCATACGGCGGCTCAGCAGCGACGCATCGTGCTCGTGGCTTACGCGCGCGAAGACGGCCAGCCCAGCGTTCGGCGCCTTCACCCGCTGGCGCTGTATTTTTGGGGCGGTGTCTGGACCCTTGCCGCCTGGTGCGAAATGCGAACCGATTTCCGCAGCTTCCGCGTCGACCGCATCGGCCATGCGGAAAGCCTGGCCGAGACCTTTACGCCCCAAGCGGGCCAGACCCTTGCGGATTTTCTGAGCCGCGTCCGTGCTCAGGCTGCGAGCAATGCCGACCAGCCTCAGTAGCTGAGCCCGGCTCAGTATCCGTTCGCCAGCAAATATTCCAGCGTGACTTCAAAAGCTCCCTGCGGCTTGCGCTGTTGCTCCACAGCCAGCCGGATCATCACGTCCGCTTCAACGTTCACGGGATCGCCCACCCGCAGCACGCGCAGGTTCGTCGTGTTTCTCGTGTGTGGCAGGATCGCAATGGACACCACATCGCCATCCCAGGCGGCAATCGTCAGGCTGATGCCCTCGACAGCGATCGACCCCTTCTCGACCATGTAGGACCGCACATTCTCCGGCACGCGAACGCGCAGCCACCAGTCGGTCAGCTCCGGATCGGCCTTCGCATCAACTGGCTCGAAGCTCACCAGTTCGCCGCGTCCATCCACATGTCCCTGCACGACGTGCCCGCCCAGCGGCGCGCCTGCCGCTGTCGGCAACTCCAGGTTCACCACCGAACCCGGTTTCAGTTGTCCGAGCGAAGTGCGGGCGATGGTCTCAGCAGCAAGGTCTGCGTAAAACAGGGGAGGCTCCATCTCAAGGGCGGTCAGGCAGGTTCCGCTCACAGCGATGCTGTCGCCCTGGCGCAGCTTGTGGGCAAAGTCCGGAGCGGAGACGGCAATGCGCGTCGTTCCCCTGCGCGGC
This sequence comes from Acidobacteriaceae bacterium, assembly GCA_036521315.1. GTDB lineage: Bacteria > Acidobacteriota > Terriglobia > Terriglobales > Acidobacteriaceae > Palsa-343. The sequence continues at coordinate 75,839 of DATDHZ010000084.1, read as the reverse complement.
TCGAGACGGACGATGGTCCCGGTCGACTCAATGATCCCGGTAAACACCTCTCCAGCTTACGCTGCGGCCCAGGGATCGCGCAGCCACGCATCCACGCGCACATCCTGCCCGATGTTTTCAATTTCGGGCTCGCCCGTGAGCAGTGCGCCAGAGACGGCCTCCTGCATCAGCGGCACGGCCCCCGGTCCCAGAAAAACCGGCGCGTAGAAAAGTGTGATTTTGTCCACATGCTTGCCGGCGAGAGCCGATCCGTTCAGCTGCGCGCCCGCCTCCAGCATCACGGTCAGCACATCCATATCGCCCAGCTGCTTGATCACCTGGCTCAGCGATACCCCGGCGCGGCGCGCCATCTCGCCAAGCCTGCGGGGCTGGCTTCCCGCCACGGTTTCGGGCTCCACCCGCTCCACCCGAACTCCCATCGCCTCGAGATCGCGCTGCCGATCCGTCGGCGCCACTGCGCAGAACACGATGACGTCGTCTTTGGCGGTGCGCACCAGCTTCGAATCCAGCGGAATGCGCAGAGCCGAATCCAGCACCACGCGCAGCAGCGGACGCCGGCGCTGCAGGCCGGAGCGATCCGTCAGTTGCGGATTATCCTGCAGCACGGTGTTGATTCCGGTCATCACCGCATCCTGGCAGTGCCGCATAAAGTGCACGCGCGCGCGCGTCTTTTCCCCCGTCAGGTACACGGGGGCGCCGGCCGGCGCGGTTCCCGGGGCCGGAGCGATCCTCCCATCGAGCGACAACGCCGATTTCATCGTGACAAACGGCAGCCCGGTGCGAATGTACCGCGCGAATCCGTCGTTGATGCGTCGGGCATCGCCTTCCAGGATGCCCGTCACCACGTCGATCCCGGCAGCGCGCAGGGCCTCGATTCCTTTGCCGTTGACTGCCGGGTTGGGGTCGGTTGTCGCCACCACCACGCGCGCCACGCCTGCTTCGATCACCGCCTGCGTACAGGGGCCGGTCCGTCCCATATGGCAGCAAGGTTCCAGCGTCACGTAGAGCGTTGCGCCTCGCGCGCTGTCACCGGCGTTGCGCAGAGCCGTGACTTCTGCGTGTTCCAGCCAGTCGTATCGATGAAAGCCGCGGCCAACCGCCGTGCCCTCTTTCACCACTACAGAGCCCACCGCAGGATTCGGAGATGCCACCCCCTGGGACCGTCGCGCCAGATCCATGGCTTCCCGCATCCAGACCTGATGGATCTGAAGATTATCTGTTGGTTTCTTCACAAATGTCCCTGTTTCTCCGACCTACTGCTCCAGAAGCGGATCAGCTCTGGTTTGCCAACAGCGAATTGACAAAGGCTCCGCTGTCAAATGGAAGCAAATCCTGCAATCCTTCCCCCACCCCAACAAATCGAACCGGCAGCTGCATCTCCCGCGCAATCGCCACAGCGATGCCGCCCTTCGCCGTCCCATCCAGCTTGGTCAGCACAATCCCCGTCACCCCGGCCGACTCGGTAAACAGCCTCGCCTGCTGCAGGCCGTTCTGCCCCGTCGTCGCGTCCAGAACGAGCAGCACTTCATGCGGAGCATCCGGAATAATCCTCTGCGCCGTACGCCGCATCTTGTCCAGCTCCGCCATCAGCCCGCTCTTCGTGTGCAGGCGTCCGGCGGTATCCACAATCACCACGTCGTTCTGCCGCGCCTTGGCTGCGGTGAGCGCGTCAAACAGCACCGCCGAGGGATCGCCGCCCTGGCGTGTTTTGATCATCTCCGCGCCGCTGCGCTCGCCCCACACCTCCAGTTGCTCGATCGCTGCCGCGCGAAACGTATCCGCCGCGCACAGCAACGCCGTCTTGCCCTGGGCGCGGTAATACGCGGCCAGCTTCCCGCTGGTGGTGGTTTTTCCCGTGCCGTTCACCCCCACCATCATGATCACTTCCGTCCCCGTGACCGCTTTCGCCGGCCCGGCATTGCGATCCAGGGCCTCCTGTAACTGCTCCTTCAGCAGCCCCCTCAGTTCCTCCCCATCGCGAATCTGCTGCCGCTTCGCGCGTTCCCTGAGGCTGGCCACGATCTCCGCTGCCGTCGTCACGCCGATATCCGACGCGATCAGGCTCATTTCCAGTTCTTCGAGCGCCGCCTCATCGACGGTGCGCGTCATCGCCAAAACGCCGTCGATACGCTCGCCCAGGCTCTCGCGCGTGCGCGAGACCGCCTCGCGCATCCGGTCGAAAACGCTCTTCTTTTCCGGCTCGTTCAGGCTGCCGAATAACGTCTGAATCATGAAAAAGAAACCTCACTCTGCATGATTCAAGTGTAGACAACCTGGAAGATGGGTTTTTCCGGTCACGGCGCCTATACCACTTCGGCCGCGGGTCTTCGCATGCGGAAAGAGACAGGAATGCGCAGCCGCTTCACCTCCAGTGCACCGCTGCGCACCAGCGCCGCCAGCGCATCCACCACCAGAGGATCGTAGCGACTACCGGAAAGCCGCTGCATTACCTCCAGCACATAGTCAGGATTCATGGCCGCCTGGTAGGGCCGTGGCGTCGTCATCGCGTCGAAGGAATCGGCCACGGCAATAATCCGCGCCATCATGGGAATCTGTTCGCCCTTGAGCCCGTACGGATAGCCTGTCCCATCCAGCGATTCATGATGCAGCTCCACGCCCGGGATCAGTTCATGGAGCATTTCGATCGGACGCAGAATCGCCGCGCCCTTCACCGTATGCGCCTTCACAATCTCAAATTCATCCGGCGCCAGCGGCGCTTCCTTCATCACCAGGTAATCTTCGATGCCCAGCGTGCCAATGTCATGGAGCAGCCCCGACAGCCGAATCCACTCGACCTTCTCCTCGTCGAGCCCCAGCTTGCGCGCAATCGCCGCTGAGTACCGCGCCACCCGCTCCGAATGTCCGCGCAGATACGCAGCCCGTTCGTCGACCGCCTTAGCCATCATGCGGATCAGCTCCGCCAGCGTCTCATAGCTGCGCCGCGCCTCTTCGTGCTTCGCCTGCCAGCCATCCTGCAGTGTCTTCACAGCACCCTGCCAGGTCAGGATCAGCTCAGCGAAAAGACGGTCGGAGGTGGACCGCGCCAGTTCCTGCCCGTGCAGCGGAGACCCCGATTCCACCACCCGGATCAGCTCACGCAGCCGCTTCTCGAATCGCTTGCTCCACAGCGCGCCGGCAACCACGGCCGCTCCCAGACCGGCAGTTCCGCCTGCCAGACTCAAAAGCACAGTGGACTGTGTTACTTGCAGCGTCAACAGAACCGCCGTCAGGGTTACCGCCGCAACGGCGGCGAGAACCACTGCAATGCGCACAAACACGCGCTGCCGCAACCGCGGAATGCCCGGCAGCGGGCCTTGCCGCGCGACGAGACGTGGAGAATCCTGCATCGAGTCCGTTTCTCCTTGGTCGTACGGAGGGCCGCGGAGCCTTTCCTCGCCAGTTTACGAAGTCCGCAAACAGCCTGGGCTCACACGAAGGTGGTAGCTGCCCATCCAATACGGGTCATCACAAATGATTACTAGAGTTACAACTCGTCATCAGGTGCTCGCACGCAACCCATGGATGAGCCAATGGGCCGCATTCTACTCGTCTCGTCCTGGCCTCACCATCAGTTCCTCGATCGCACGCTGGGGAGACTTGCCGTGGATCAGGATTGCCTCCATTTGCTCCGCAATCGGCATCTCGACGCCGTGCTTCTTCGCCAGCCCCAGCGCCGCGGCCGTGGTGCGCACGCCCTCGGCCACTTTCCCTTCGAGGCTCGCCAGAATCTCAGCCAGGCCTCTCCCTTGTCCCAGCTCCACGCCCACCGTGCGATTGCGCGATAGCGACCCGGTGCACGTGAGCACCAGGTCGCCCATGCCGGAGAGCCCTGCCAGCGTTTCCCTTCTCCCTCCGCAGGCGACTGCCAGGCGCGTGATCTCCGCAATGCCGCGTGTGATGAGCGCTGCATTGCTGTTAAAGCCCAGCCCCAGCCCGGCCACGATTCCTGCTGCGATGGCAATGACGTTCTTCAGCGAGCCGCCCAGTTCCACGCCCACCACGTCGTCGTTGGTATACAACCGCAGCGAGCGGCTCGAAAATTCGCGCTGCACGCGCGACGTCAGCTCTCCATCGACAGACGCGATGGTAATCGCAGTCGGCGCACCCGCTGCCACCTCCTGCGCGAATGACGGGCCGCTCAGCACGCCGCAGGAGAGGTGCAGCCCCCGCGCTCCCAGAACATCGTCGATCACCTGCGTCATGCGCAGATAGCTCTCGTCCTCGATGCCTTTGGTCGCGCTCACCAGCATCTGCCCTTCCTGCAAATGCGGCGCAAAACTGCGATACGACGCGCGCGTGAACTCCGAGGGCGTCACGCTGACCACGATCTCCGCGTCGCGCAGCGCCTCGCCGGGCTCCGTGGTCACGCCAATCGACTCGGGCAGAGAGAATCCGGGCAGGAACGCAACGTTCTCGCGCTTCTCCCGCATCGTGTCCGCGACATCCAGAGCGTACGACCACAGCGCAACCGTGTGCCCGCCCCGGCGCGCCAGACTGATGGCAATCGCGGTGCCCCACGCGCCGCTGCCCATCACCGCGATCCGGCTCATGCGGACGTGGTCCTCGTCTTGCCGAAGCGGTATTCCTGCCCGCTGATCAGCCGTGCGATGTTCTCATGATGCTTCGCAATCACGATAAGCGGCACGATGAAGAGGACTGCCGTCGCAAACGCCGTGCGCGGAGCATGCGGAAGGATCAGCGCCAAAAAAGGAAACGCCGCCGCTGCAAGAATCGATCCCAGCGATACGTAACGCGACAGCGCGAAGATCACGATAAAGACGCCGAGCCCGCCGAGCGCGGCCCATGGCGCCAGCGCAATGAAAACGCCGAAGGCCGTCGCCACGCCTTTGCCGCCCTTAAAGCCCAGCCAGACCGGGTAGATGTGCCCCAGGATCGCTGCCAGCGCCGCCAGCGCCTTCGCGTTCTCGAGTCCGCTCAGCGTCGCGCCGCTGCGCATCGCCAGCCAGCCGCACAGCAGCACCGCCGCAAATCCCTTCAGCACATCCAGCAGGAACGTCACCGCTCCCAGACCCTTCGAGCCGGACCGGATCACGTTGGTCGCGCCAATGTTGCCGCTCCCCTTTTCGCGAATATCTTCCTTCCGGAAGACGCGCACCAGCAGATATCCGAACGGAATGGAACCAAGCAGATACGCCAGAATGCCGGCGGTTGCGTAATGAAAAAGGGGCATTGCGCTTACGAGTCTATCAGCACCACAGCCGTCATCGGCGGCGCTGGGCGCTCACCGTGCAGCGCACGCGTTCGACGCCCCGCAGCGCTCGGCGACGGCGGCCTTCGCGGGTTCGCGTGCGTGCGAACCGGCCCCAGTCCTCCCCATTGTCTTTACTGCACAGGCTTGGCCCTGCCATCACCGAGCGACTGCAGAATGATCTGTTGGACCTGGCGATTCGCATCCTGCGCGAGCTTGCCCTCCTGCTCGCCCAGCCGGCCCTGCTCTGCGCCGAGCCGGCCCTGCTCTTCGCCCAGCCCTCCCATCTTCGATCCGAACTCCCCGGCCTTCGCTCCCGCCTCGCCCTCCAGTTGTCCCAGCTTCGCCTGCATCCCGCCCATCCTCGCTTCGAGCTCGGCCATTCGCTGCGGCGTCCATTCCGCTTGCACCGCTGCCAGCTTTTCCTGCATTTCCGCGAGCTTCTCAGGCGTTAGCATCTGATCCTGGTCGGCCTTCATCTTCGCCTCGAGGTCCGCAAGCTTCTGGTCGTTCCAGTTCGCCTGGTCGGCCTTCATTTTGGCCAGCGCTTCGTTCAGATCGGCCATCTCCTTCGACATGTCCGGCATGCGCACCTGGGCGGCATCGCGCTCCGCCTTTGCCAGGGCTTCCTGCTCTTTCCCCAGATTGGCCTCCGTCTGCCCGAGAAGCCTTTGGCGGATCCCGAGATCCTTCATCGGCTCATAGAGAGACCGGATCTTCGCGATGATCGCTGGGTCCGTCACGATGTACGACTTCCCGTTATGCCGGAACCACAGGAAGGGTCCATTCGTGCTGCGCCGTGCCCGCTCGATCTCCGCGCCGTATTCGCCACTCCAGTCTCCGGAGAAGCTAAGCTTGTTGCCCGGCCCTTCGACCAGCGCATACGAATCGCCATCCGACGAAAAACGAAATCCATATCCGTTCACGGCGTCGTCGGCGGCGGTGACCATCCCGTTCGGTCCTGTCACAGTGACCCCATTCCCGTCGCCAGTAATGGCCATGGTTCGGCCATCCGCGGGAGGGGCCGGTGGTGCCTGCTGGTCCGCCGCCGCCGGCGCGACGTCGGGGGCGGCCGGCGCAGCCGCGGCTGGCGGAGCGCTGGCGGGAGCTGCGCCTGGCGCAGCAGGTGCGGGAGCCGCTGACGACGGCGGTGCTGCAGGCACAGAGGGAGCCTGCTGGTCGGCGGGGGCCGTCGTCGTCACCTCGTCTTCCGGTGGATTCGACTGCCCGGTCGCCGGAGCCTGCGCCGGAGCAGCCTGCTGCGATTGCGGGGCCGCCTGCGCCGCGGCCGCCGGCACGCGCACCAGCGCCGTCACCGCAAAGATCGCCGCAGGAATCACCAGCAGCGACGCAACGGCGCGCCGCCGGCCCTCAGCAAATGCACTGCGAAGCCAGTTCTCGCTCAACATGGATTCCACTCTCCGGGAAAGATTGCCGCTGCACGCCATCGCTACGCCGGGTAGACTGCTCCGCGGCACCGCCGCAAATTCGAGCACCACTTGCGCATACTCCGAGCGGCTCGCGCCTGCGTCCATCCCCGCGCGATCTCCCATTGCCTCGCCCAGCGAAGCCAGCGCGCGCCGCAGCCACCAGCCCACGGGACTGAACCAGAACACCGCCGTGTACAGGCCCGACAGCAACTGCAGATAGAAGTCCATCTGCCGCACGTGCGACCGCTCATGCGCCAGCACCATCCGCAGCTTTGCGTGATCCCACTCGGGATAATCCGCCGGCAGCACAATCCCCGATCCAATCGTCACCGGCGAAGGAATGCGGGCACTCGCGCGCACATACGGCTCGGGCGCGACCAGCGGCGAGACCGGCTCGGCCGTCGCCCAAATGCGCATCGCCCAGATCACCCCGATCAGCAGACGCAGCAGCAGCGCTCCCGCCACGCTCAAATACATCCACGCGAGGATGCCCCGCACGGGCGGCCATTGAAACGTCGGGCGCACAGGAGCATTTGGCGTGACCATCCATGGCGCATCGGCGGACGTGATGGCCGGTATCACCGCTGCGGACCTCGCCAGCCCCGCATCGTTGACCACTGGCGCGACCGCCTCCCCCCGCGCGCTCGCCACTGCCGGGGCTGGTTCAGCGGTGGAACGCTGGACGACGCGCGTCCCCAGCGGCGCCACTGTCCATCCGATCTTTTGCGGCAAGCCGGCTGCGATCGGCCATCGCATCAGCGCGGGCATGGCCAGCAACGCCAGCAGCACCATCGTCCATGCCGCCTTGCGAGCCGGCACATTGCGTACGCGCAGGACGCCCAGCCCAAGCCCCACTACCAGCGCAAGCGCCAGCCCGCGCAGCGCAGCTTCCACGATCATGGCCGTCATGCCTTGCCTCCTTCCTGCTTTTTTGCTCCGGCAATGCGCCGCGCCAGGCGCTCCAGCTCCGCCTGGCTCACCACCTTCGAATCCACCATGCCGACCAGCAGATCCTCCACCGACCCTTCGCAGAACCAGTCGACTATGCGCTGCACCGCGCGTGCCGCCACCTTTTGCGGCGACTGCGCCGACCGATAGATGAACGTGCGATTGTCCAGCGAATGCGCCAGATAGCCCTTCTCTTCGAGGCGCCGCAGCACTGTGCGAATCGTCGAGTCCTTCAGCGGCCGGTCCAGTTCTTCGCGCACCTGTTCAGCAGTCGCCTCGCCCAGCCGCCAAACGATGCTCAAAATCCCCCGTTCCAGCTCTCCCAGTTCTGCCGGATCGTGTCCCGATGGAGTGTTACTCGTCATAGTGTTACCCACTGTAACACATAGGACGCATTAACCCGCAAGAGGGTGAGCAGAATAATTTTCAGGATTTTCGTCGCGTCCCAGCCGCTACATTAGTCTCCGCCGCACCAAATCCAGCCCCTGCTGGCTCGCATTGAAGCGAATCGCCGCGCGATCGCCCGAGAACCGCTTCTCCAGCACATCGGTATCGTCCGCATCGCTCACCGCGATCCAGACCAGCCCCACCGGCTTCTCCTCCGTGCCGCCGCTCGGGCCCGCGACGCCGGTAATGCCCAGCCCCAGAGTCGATCCGCACCGCTCGCGAATCCCCTCTGCCAGCGCAATCGCCACTTCCCGGCTCACGGCGCCGTACTTCGCGATCAGTTGTGCGTCGACGCCCGCCAACTCCGTCTTCAACCGATTGCTGTAGACCACCGCCCCGCCCACGAACGACCGCGAACTCCCGCTTACGCCGGTGAGCCGCTCGGCGACCATCCCGCCGGTACAGCTTTCCGCCACCGCCAGCGTGGCGCCGCGCATCTCCAGGTAGTAGAGAACGATCTGCTCCAGCGTCTCACCCTGCGAGGAGTAAATGAAATCCTCCAGTTCCTCCTCAATCTTCCCCGCCAGTTCATCGACGCGCGCCTCCGCCAGTTCGGCTACCGGTTTCCCGCACGCGAGCCTCAGCTCGATGTCCCCCAGATGCGCGAGAATCGTCGTCTCCACATCCGCGTACTGCGTGTAGATGGGCGCGATCTGCGCATCCGCAGCCGACTCGCCAATCATGGCCGCCTTCAGCACCCGCGTCGCGATGTGGCGCACCGGCACGATCTCCCGCAGACGCGGCAGGCACTGCGCCTCAAACATTCCCTTCAACTCGTGCGGAGGCCCCGGCAGCAGCATGGCCAGCTTGCGATGCTGTCCCACCACCGTGTCGATCCATTGCCCGGGCGCGCTGCCCATCGGGTTCGGGAGCACCGTCGCGCCCTCGATCACATCCGCCTGCTTTTCGTTGTTGCGCGTCAGCGTCATCCGCCGCGCCGCTGCGCGCGTATAAAGATGTGCAATCAAATCAGGATCGCGCCGCAGCCGCACTCCCAGCGCTTCCGCCACGGCTTCGCGCGTCAGGTCATCTTCGGTCGGGCCCAGTCCGCCGGACACAACCACAATGTCCACGCGTCCCAGGGCCGAGCGCATCGCATTGGCCAGGTGTCGCTGCTTGTCGCCGGTGATCGTCTTGTAATCGACGGCGACGCCCAGCTCGGTCAGCTTCTCTGTGATGTAAAGGGAATTGGTGTCCTGGCGGTACGGCGTAAGCATCTCCGAGCCAACCGCGATAATCTCCGCGTTCATCGATCTCCCCGGCTGGTTCTCCGCACACTCAAAAACGGCGACGGTGACGAATCAGACCAGCCGCCATCCTTCCACGCCTAAGGCCACATGATAAAGCGAAGTGTTCGTCGCGATCAGCGCCCCGCCGCCCGGAACGAAGCTGAATCCCACAATGCCGCTCCCCGCAACCGCCAGCGATGCTTCTCCCCGCGTGTTGATCGCCACCACCCCGCGCCGCCCCTCGAGCGATGCCGCCACATAGATGTTCCCGGCTATGTCCACCGCCAGCCCCTGCGGCCGCCCCAAACCGCGATAATAGATATTGGTGTCGCCGTCGCGATTGATCGCGTAAACGGCGTCGTTGCTCGACGTGCTCGGCGCGGTCACGAACAGCGTCCCGTCGGGCCCAAACGCCAGATGATACGCAGCCACGCTCGGCTCCAAAGTTGCGAAAACGAAAATCTGCCGGTCCGGAGCAATCTTAAAAATGGTTCCGCTCCGGTCGCCGACGTACAGGTTTTGATCCGCGTCGAATGCAATCCCCGTTGCCACCCCCATCCCTTCGGCGTACACCGCCGACGCGCCATTGCGCGCTACCCGATACACCTTGCCTTCATGCCGCGACGAAACATAGAGGTTCTCTTCGTAATCCACGGCCAGCCCGGTTGCATTCATGATGCCGCGCACGAACGGCCGCATTTCGCCATCGCGCTCGATGCGAAACACCGAGATCGGCGTCTCCTGCCCGCGCTCGCCCGAAAAGGTGATAAAGATGTTTCCAGAGTTATCCATCACCGGATTGGCCACCATATGCGCGCCGGTCGCCAGCAGGTTCGCCACCCGCACTTCGACCGCATTGCTTTGTGCGCCATTTTGCAGGATGCGCAGCCGCGCGGTTTCCGCTTCCTCCGGCACGCGCACCACTAAACGTGCACTCCGGCTGAGCAGTACGGGAGCCGCGAGTTCGCCCAGCATCGCCACCGGCCGCCGCCATCCCGAACCGCCGGACTCGCTGGCCTCACTCGCCGCCAGAGCCACTGCGCCAAGGTTCGCGCCGCGCACTTCCACGTCGCTGCCCGGCAGCGCTGCCGCCGGCATCACCTCGTCAATCCTCGGCCCCGTCCCCGGCTCTGATTTGAGTATGCGCACCATCGCTAAAGCTCAACCCGCCTCATCGCCACCAGTGTCCCACCGCCAGCATCACCAGCAATCCATACACACCGGCGGCTAAATCGTCCAGCATGATCCCCGTCCCCCCGTGCAGCCGCTCCAGTTGCCGAGCCGGCCACGGCTTCACAATATCGAAGATTCGAAACAGCGCCAGCCCAACCAGTGCGTGACGCCACTCCACCGGGCATGCCGCCAGCACCACCCACTGGCCGGCAACCTCGTCGATGACCACAAACCCCGGATCCTCGCGCCCCGCTTCACGTTCCACAATCGTCGCTGCGGGAATCCCAACCACCGTAACCACCAGCGCCCCAGCCAGAGTCAACCCCGCCGCCGTCCATCCTGTCAGATGCGCCGCGCGCAACCCGCCATACCAGATCGCCGTGGCTGCCACCGAGCCCCACGTTCCAGGCCCTGGTTTCAATCGACCCGCTCCGAAGAATGTCGCAGCCCCCCATGCCCAGCCGGTCCTCGCCGCGCTCGCCACGGCGTCGGCGTCCTCGCGAGAGACCTCGGACCTACTGGTCATCGTCCCCACTCGGCTTCGCTTCCCCGCTCAGGCCCTCGAGAACCTCCGGATCCAGCACCGGCGAAGAAATGCGATACCCTCCGCTCGCCCACTTCCCCAGATCGATCACCCGGCACCGGTCGCTGCAGAAAGGAAAGTTCTCATCTTCTTTCGTCACCAGGGTGCGGCACGTCGGGCACCGCAATAGCTTAGCCGCCCGGCTCACAGCGCCACTCCCGCTTCCTCCGGCATCCGATCCTGCGCGGCTTCACACTCGCCCAGTACCCGCGTCACGACATCATATTCATGCGCCTCGGTGATTTCGCAGCGATAAAAATGCCCCGGCTCCAGCCCCCCGAACGGCCCAAAGTCATTCACATAGACTTTGCCGTCGATCTCCGGCGCGTGAAATTCCGTGCGCCCCTCCCACAGCAGCGGCGTCTCTTCCGACTCGTCTTCCACCAGCACGTCGACCGTCCGCCCAACCATTTGATGCTTTGCCTGCCGGCTGATCCCCTGCTGCAGCTTCATCAGCGCCTTCCGGCGATGCTCGATCATCCGCTTCGGCACCTTCTCGCCCAACTCGAACGCGCGCGAGCCCTCTTCATCGGAATACGAGAACACCCCCAGCCACTCGAACCGCGCCTCGGCGACGAAATCGCACAGCGCTTCGAAGTCCGCGTCGGTCTCGCCCGGGAACCCCACGATGAACGACGTCCGCAGAGCAATCCCCGGCACAGCCGCGCGAACCTTGCTCAGCATCTTCAGGAAAATCTCTGCCCCGCCGCCGCGCTTCATCGCCTTCAGCACCGGCGCCGATGCATGCTGCAGCGGCACATCCAGGTACTTGCAAATGTTGTCGTGCTTCGCCATCGTCTCCAGCAGCTTTCCGGTGATGCGATTCGGATACGCATACAGGAATCGCAGCCACACCAGCCCCTCGATGCGGGCGAGCCGGTCCAGCAGCATCGCCAGCCCATCTTTCAGCCCCAGATCTTCGCCGTAGCAGGTCGTGTCCTGCCCGATGAGCGTGATCTCGCGCACACCCTCCGCCACCAGCGCCTCGGCCTCGGCCACCACCGACTCAAAACGCCGCGAACGAAACTTTCCGCGCAGGTTCGGAATAATGCAAAAGCTGCAGGGATGATCGCAGCCCTCGGCGATCTTGATATACGCCGACGCGCTCCGGGTCGTCCGCAGCCGCGGCGTCGTGTGGTCGTAGAGATACTGCGGCAGTTGCGCCGTCGCGCCGTCCCACTCCCCCCGCGCAAACCGGCCCTGACCCTCGCGGCGATCTCCCTCCGCGCGAAACGTGGCCGCGCCGTTCTTGTGGACGCCTGCCAGCGCCTCCGCGCCCGGCCGCACCGCTGCATTTCCGCTCCCGCTCAAAATCCTGAAAGGTGATTCCTGAAGCGCCGGAGCCGGCGCAAGTCCAGCCGCCTCCAGAATCGACTCCAGTTCCCCGGTCCCAACCACCGCATCCACTTCCGGAATATTCTTCCGTATCTCGTCCCGGTACCGCTCCACCAGGCAGCCCGCAACGATCAGCTTCCGCGCCGACCCCGAAGTCTTCAGCCGCGCCATCTCCAGAATGGCGTCTACCGACTCCTGTTTCGCCTTGTCAATGAAGGAACAGGTGTTGACCACCAGAATGTCAGCCGCCTCCGCACTCGCGGTCAACTCCGCGCCGCCGCGATGGAGCAGGCCCATCATCACTTCGCTGTCCACCAGGTTCTTCGGGCATCCCAGCGACACGAACCCCACCTTCGGTCGCGCCACCGCCCGCCCCGCGTCTTCCGTCTGCACACTCTTCGTCACATCTCTATTTTACCGGGACCGTTCGCAGACCGGCAGAGGTGTACCCTCGCATCGCCTCGTCCATCGTCACCAAACGCAGGTCCTCGGCGATTGCCTGTGCTATCAGCATCCGGTCGAAGGGGTCGCGATGAATCGCGGGCAGCGCGCAAACGCCCGCAACATGATTGGCTCGAATAGCCAGCGGCATGGCTGCAAGTTGATCGAGTGCGTCACGCCACCACACGCGCGGATCCCCTACATCCAGGTTGCCCTTCATGCTCTTCAATACCACTTCCCAGTAGGTGACCACGCTCAGCACACTCTCGCCTGCCAGAATGGCGCGACGCGCTGCCCCAGGCAGCCGATCCGGGTCGGTGAGGGCGATCAGCGCCGCCTGGGTATCCAGCAAATTCCTGCTCATCGCCTGTCGCCCAGCAACTCATCGGTCTCCACCGGCGCGTCCCAGCCCGGGAGCAGCCGAATTCGTCCCTTCATCCCTCCGAGTCGCACACTCCGCTCACGTGGCGTCGCGGGCGTAATCTGCGCCACTGGCTTGCCATGGCGGGTGATCACGACTGTTTCTCCGCGCTCCGCTGCCCGAATCAGCTTCGACAGCTGGTTCTTTGCCTCGCCGGTGGTGATCTCCATGGCACAATTATAGCCAAATAATTTGGCCAGATACACAAAATCCGGCCCCATGGTCCCCGCCCCGGATTCGGCCGCAACCAGATGCATGAACGATTTGTAACCGTTCGCGCACATTCTCTGAACTGTCATCAAACCAATTGCCCCCGGCGCTCGTCCATCCGTTAAGATCGCTCTGAATTCGCGCGTCTGGAGACCTCTTTTCTAATCCGCATGTGCCTCCTTTTTGGCAAACCCTTCTGCCGCCGCCTCACCCTGTACCTTCTTGCTCTGCTGCCTGCCGCGGCTCTGGCCGCACCCGTTGCCACGCGCCGCAAGCAGGAGCCGATGCACCAGATCCTGATCGTCAAGTCCGCCGATGGCAAAGTGATCGCCAACGGCGAGGAGATCTGCACCGCCGACGGCAATCGCATCCGATCCGATCTCGTTTTTCATTTCCTCGACGGCTCCCTCGACGAGCAGATCACCCTCTTCACCCAGGACCAGGTCTTCCGCCTCATCAATGACCGGCACATCCAGAAGGGCCCGTCCTTCCCCACGCCGCTCGACCTCACCGTCGACGTGCCCAGCAGCACCGTCACCTGGCACGAGCAGAAATCCGGCGCGGACAAGGTCTACTCCGCGCATATGGCGCTGCCTCAGGACGTCGCGAACGGGCTCATTCCGCTGCTCTCTGAAAACGTGCCGCCCGGCTCAGCCGGCCTGCAGCTCTCCTGGATCGCCGTCGCCATCCGGCCCATCCTGGTGACGCTCACCATCCAGCCAGAGCCCAACTCCGGCCCGCCCCTCCCGCACGCGCAGCATCTCCTGCTCCATCCGGAATTGCACGGGCTCGCGTGGGCCATGGCTCCGGTGCTTGGCAAGCAGCCCGCCGACCTGCACTTCTCTGTCACCGACGATCCGCAGCCGTCGTTCCTGCGCCTCGTCGGACCGTTCTTTCAGGGCGGCCCGGTGTGGAGCGCCGAGAGCCTCGGCCCCGAAACCCCCACCGCTCCGTGACCCGCTTGCACAACCCGCGAACCCGCTGCGATGCTAAAACCACCTGTTTGCCGGCTCCTGCGCGCCGCAATCCCGCCAACCCCGCCCACGTAGTTCGCCTCGGAAGGAAGCAACGGGAACCGTCCAGTGCGTGCGCAGCACGTCACCCTCCGCGATCCTGGAATCAGCTGTGTGCCGGCTCCTCAGGCAATGCTAAAATCACCTGTGTGCCGGGTCCTGCGCGGCGCAATCCCGCCAACCCCGCCAGGTCCGGAAGGAAGCAACGGTAACGGGCCAGTGCGTGCGCAGCAGGTCACCCGGTGCACTAATATTCCCTCCGTATTCTCTCCGGCCAGTGCGCCCTCGAAACTTTGCCTCCACGAGCAGCCCACCAGCAAATCGCTCCCCACTTCGCTGACCGCTGACCCCTCAACACTGACCCCTGTTTTTTGCGACAATGTTCCTTCATTCAGGAGAAGTATTTTGAATCTCGCTCCGCGTGTGCCCGTTCGCGCCAAAATCAGTGCCCTTGGAACCTGGACGCCTCCACGCCTGCTGACCAACGCCGACCTGGAAAGAATGGTCGAAACCTCGGATGAATGGATCACGTCGCGCGTCGGCATCAGGGAGCGCCATATCGTCGAGCCCGGCATGGCCACCAGCCACATGGCCGTCGAAGCGTCGAAGCGCTGCCTGTCTGAGCGCGGCATCAACCCCACCGACGTTGAAGTGATCATCGTCGGCACGGTTACGCCCGACATGCTCTTCCCCGCTACCGCCTGCCTCGTGCAGGATCGCCTCGGCGCGAAAGGAGCGTGGGGATTCGATCTTTCCGCCGCGTGTTCCGGGTTCGTCTACTCGCTGCAGATGGGCTGCAAGCTCGTCGAATCCGGCGCGCAGAAGCGCGTCCTCGTCATCGGCTCCGACACCATGTCCTCCATCATCGACTACACCGACCGCGCGACCTGCGTGCTCTTCGGCGACGGCGCCGGCGCGGTCCTCATCGAGCCGGCCGCCGTGGGCGAGATCGGCATGATTGATTTCCATCACGAGATCGACGGCTCCGGGGCCTGCGCGCTCTTCATGCCTGGCGGCGGAAGCCTGCACCCGCCCTCGCACGAAACCGTCGACAAGAAAATGCACTACGTCCACCAGGACGGGCAGGCCGTCTATAAGTTCGCTGTCCGCAAGATGGTCGAAGCTACTGAGACGGTAATGAACCGCAACGGATTGACCGCCGCCGATCTCGGCTGCTTCATCTCCCACCAGGCGAATCGCCGCATCATCACAGCCACCGCCGAACGCCTCGGCATGCCGGAAGACAAAGTCATCATCAACATCGACCGCTTCGGCAACACCACCTGCGGAACCATCCCGCTCGCCATGGAGACTGCCCGCCAGGAAGGCAAGCTGAAAAAGGGCGATCTGGTGCTCATCGCCAGCGTCGGCGCGGGTTTCACCGTAGGATCTGCTCTCCTGCGCTGGGAGATATAAGAACCGCTTAGCTGCTCTTTGCGCCGACCACGACGAGGCAGATGCCCCCGACGAGAGCAATGCCGCTCAGGATGGGCGGGATCGGCACCGTCTTATGTTGCTCGTGGGAGATGTGCATCGGCCCAACATCTGCGTCGCGGTGCCGCTGGGAGTAATGAAATCCGCCAAACGCAAATCCGGCAATCCCCACCACGATGAGTAGAATTCCAACCACGGTTGCTGCTTTCAAGGCTTACCTTTTCTTCTCGCTCTCAGAATCTCCGGAGCATGCTCGCCCCGGAACACACCGGAATGAGATGCAACCCAGGCAATCCCCGTCCTCCCGTTTCTGTAAATCCTCGATCTGTTGAACTCCCAGACACGGCTTGTTACAGTCGCGGCATGCAGTCCACCTGCATCATCGGAGGCGGTCCCGCGGGCATGATGCTTGGCTTTCTGCTGGCGCGCGCCGGGCTCCCGGTCACGGTACTCGAGAAGCACACCGATTTCTTTCGCGATTTCCGCGGCGATACGATTCATCCCTCCACGCTGCAATTGCTCGACGAGCTTGGCCTCTACGAAACATTCCTGACCGTTCCGCATTCCGAAGTCACCGGCCTATCCGCCCACGTCGGCAGCCGCACGTTCCGCATGGCGGATTTCTCGCACCTGCCCACCCGCGCCAAATTTGTCGCGCTCATGCCGCAGTGGGACTTCCTCGACTTCCTCGCCTCCGAGGCGCGCCAGTTTCCCACCTTCACGCTGCGCATGGGATGGGAAGTCACCGGTTTGCTTGTGCGCGACGGCGTGGTCACCGGGGTTCGCGCCAGGACTCCCGTCGGCCCGCAGGAGATGGCCGCCGACCTGACCGTCGGCTGTGACGGCCGCCACGCTACTTCGCGTGTCGCCGCGGATCTGCCTCTCAAAGAAGAAGGCGTGCCCATCGACGTGCTGTGGTTTCGCATTGCGCGGCAGGCCACCGATCCGGAAAATGCTCTCGGCTACGCTAACTTTGGAAGTCTCGTCATCCTCATCAATCGCCGCGACTATTTCCAGGTGGGCTTTCTCATCGCCAAGGGCGATTTCGAGAACATCCAGCGCCATGGCCTCCAGCAATTCCAGCAGGAGCTGGAGCGCATCGTCCCGTTTCTCGCCGGACGCGCCTCGGAAATCGATTCCTGGAATAAGGTCAAGCTGCTCACGGTTCAGGTGAACCACCTCGAGCGCTGGTCCTCGCCCGGACTTCTTTGCATCGGCGATGCCGCGCACGCCATGTCCCCGGTCGGCGGCATCGGCATCAACATCGCCCTGCAGGATGCCGTCGCGGCCGCCAATCTTCTCGCCCAGCCCCTGCGCGCCGGCTGCCTCACCCAGCAGCACCTCGATCAGCTCCAGCATTCCCGCGAAGGCGCCGTGCGCAATACCCAGCGCGTCCAAATCCTCGCCCACCGCATCCTCAACCGCGTGCTGCACAATCCAGGGCCTCTCACCGCACCCTGGCAATTGCGCCTCGTCACACGGATCCCAGGCTTCCAGCGCCTCACCGCCCGCTTTATCGGCCTTGGATTGCAGCCCCAGCACGTTCAATCCCCGAAGGCACCATAGCCAGCAGCCCGCCCCATCCTCTTTCCGTTCGGCGAAACCGGCCGCCCCTTTCGCGGCGAATGCCACGATGTGCCGCCGGGAAACCACAGAACCAAATCGATTTTCTCCCGCTTCTTTGCTGTTGAAGACGCTTGCCGCGGCAGCGTATCGTAGAGTCGCTAATCGGAACGCCGTTCTCCGGTGGCGAATGCTGCACGGACCGTTCCGGGAGATTCCTCCATGCCTTCTTTTCGGGCTCGCCCCGTCTCGCTCGTGGTCCTCGTGTCTTCGCTGGCGTTGGCCGCTGCCGCCATCTCAGGACTCGCGCAGGGCCCTGCATCCGCCGGCCAGTCGTCCGCGCAAAGCCCCGCACCGGCAAGCCCGTCTGCACAAACTCCATCGGGCAGCGCGCCGGCCGCCACAGCGCCCTCGCTCACGACCAACGTGGACGTCGTCTCCCTCGATCTTGTCGTGCGCACCAAAGGCGGAAAACCGATCCTGAATCTCCAGCCGTCCGAACTGGCTGTCACCGATAACGGCGCTCCGGTCAAGCTCTCTGATTTTCATCTGGTCACCGGAGCCTCCGAATCGGATCATCTCGTCACGTTCGTTTTCGATCGCCTCGACACCTCTCCCGGCAAAGCTGCCCGCGAATTGGCAGCGAAGATGCTCCGTGTTTTTCCTGAGAAGGGCTACACCTTCGCTGTGATGGAGATGAACAGCCGCCTCCGCCTCGTCCAGGGCTGGACGCGCGACCACGCTGTGGTCTTGAAGGCGGTCGCCGACGCGACGAATCCAGCCGATCGAGCCAGCGCCGCCGGTCTCACCGATGCCGAAAAGGCAGCCATCGCCGCCTCCCAGGACGATTCCCTTTCCACCGATTTCGCTGACCGCGCGCGCGCCCGCCTCCTGATTGCCGCACTCGAAGACTCGCAGCGCCGGCTCGAAGATCAGCACGACTTCCCCCCGCTCACCGCGCTCCAGGCCCTCGCCTTGAGCGAAAAGCAAATCTCCGGCCGCAAATTCATCGTCTGGTTTGCCCACGGTCTCAGCGCGAGCAACGATTCGCGAGACGCCGTCAGGTCTCTGGCCGCTCAGGCCAATCGCGCCGGCGTCACGCTGATTGCCGTTGATACGAATGCCATGAATGACCAGATGGGCGACAAAATGATGGGCGCCATGGCCATGGCCGGACCCACCGGCCCCGGAGGCGCTATGTCTGCGGCCGCAACCCTCGGTTCCACCGGCTACGGCCGAGGACAGTCGGGCCCGCCCATCGGCCAGGTCATGGACGCCGCTCAAAACATGTCCAGCTTCGAGTTCGACAGCGGTGAGGACGTGAAAAGTCCCCTCATCCGCCTGGCCTCCGATACCGGCGGCGTTTATTTTCACGCCGGCGCCGGCACCAAAGGCCCCCTCCGCCAGCTGGATCAGGATCTGAACAACTATTACGAAGCCACTTACGCGCCCAACATCAAGGATTACAACGGCGCCTTCCGTCCTATCGCCGTCAGGGCGCTGCGCAAGGGAATTGTCGTGAACACTCGCGCCGGGTATTTCGCCCTGCCGCCGGAAAACGGCTCAGGCGTACGCCCCTTTGAGGTTCCCCTGCTCTCGATCCTCACCCAGCCGAGCTACCCAACGGAGATTGCGTTTCGCACCGCTATCCTGCACCTCGGCGAATTGCCCGACGGAAATTCCGCCGATCTCGCCGTCCAGGTCCCTGTCTCGCAGGTCCAGATTCACGACGACGGCAACACCCACCTCTCTTCCCTGCACGTATCCCTGGTCTCTTTGATCAGGAACGAGAAAGGCGAAGTCGTACAGCGCTTCAGCGACGATGTCACCCGCCACGAAGCTCCCGACATGCTGCGTCAGCCCGATGGGCAGTTCATCACCATGCAGCGCCACTTCTCGGCCGCACCCGGCACCTACACGCTCGAAACCGCCGTCATGGATCGCATCGCCAATAAATCCGCCGCTCACCGCTCCACGTTCACGGTTGCTCCCGCCGTTCACGGTCCCGCGCTCAGCGATGTCGCTCTGGTACGCGCCATCGAGCCCCTCCACTCCGACATGGCCAGCTTCGAGCCGATGCGCTACATGAACGGCCGCATCATTCCCAATCTCATCGACGAACTCCCCGAAGGAACCAGGAGCCTGTCGGTCTTTTTCCTGGTGCATCCGCTGCCCCCCACCGCTGGCGCGCCGGACCTTTCCCTCCAGGTCTTCCGCAACGGGCAATCCCTCGGACGGATGCCTCTCGAATTGAGCAAGACCGATGGGTTAGGGGCCGTTCCCTACCTCGGTACCATCGGCGGCCATATCTTCCCGCCTGGCAACTACAAAGTGGTCGCAACGCTCACCCAGGCCGGTCATACCGCCACCAGTGACGCGACCTTCTCTGTGGAAGGCACCATCGCCGCTACCATGGCCTCGAATGACTCTGCCTTCTCGACCACGAGCGGCTCGGCCGCGGATGCTGCGGCGCTCGTCGCGGATCAGCGCGTTACGGCAAACGAATCCACGGCGAACAGCAAGTTCGTCATCAGCGCCACGAAGGATCCCGTCCCGCCGCCCACTGCCGCCGAAGCCCAATCCATGATTGAGGCTGCCCGGCAGCGCGCCCTCGCATGGTCCGACAGCTTGCCCAACTTCATCTGCGTGGAATCGACCGACCACTCCGTCGACCCGGAAGGCAACGGCGACTGGCGCCACAAAGATACGGCGATTCAGCTCATGCGCTACATCGATCACAAGGAGAGCCGCACTACAGTGGAAGTGAACGGGCAGCGCCACGCCGTCGGTGTGGGAGGCCAGTTGGCGTCGCTCCCTGACGAGCTCGATTTCGCCCACTCCATCGGCGAGTTCGGCGGCATGTTCCAGCTCGTCTTCGACCCCTCAGCGCAGGCCAAATTCTCCTGGCGGGAAGCCGACACGCTCGACGGCCAGGCTGTCCAGGTCTTCGATTATCAGGTCCAACTGGCCCACTCGAATTTCTCGCTCACCGGCGAAAACCTCCGCCAGATTGGCGTCGCGTTCCACGGCCAGGTGTATATCGACGCCGCCACGCACAGCATCCGCCGCATCACTGTCGACGCCGATAACATCCCGGATAGCCTCCGGGTGCGGGCCACCAGCCTTTCCGTCGACTACAACTGGGTCACGATCGCCGGCCACGATTACCTGATGCCGAGCCGGGGCGCTGTCAGCCTCCGCGAGGGCAAGCGCCAGGCCGTCCTCAACGAGTTCGAGTTCCGCAATTACCGCCGTTTCGGCTCCCAGGTGCGCATCCTCTCCACGGCCGAATCGAAACAGCTTTCCACGCACTGATCGCAAGCCGCCCCCCGCTGCCACGCGAAACATTCGCCCAAACGGGGCTGCTATACTAGCGGGTAGCCGCCGTGTGTTCCGAGCACCGCCCTTCCCACGCCGGACCGCTGCGCAGGATTTCCAACGCATGTCAATCCGCACTCGCCGCACCCTCTTTTCCCTCATCGTCTTCTTCTCGATTTGCGCCCTGGCCGGCATGATCGTCAGCCAGCAGGTCGGCGCTCAATCGGCAACCGATGAGTCGGCCTTCCGCGACAGCCTCAAATCCTTCGGCGCGGTCTACGACATCGTCTCGAAGAATTACGCCGAACCCCTCACCGGCGACATGCCCGACAAGGCCATCTACGACGGCGCGATTCCCGAGATGCTGCATACCCTCGACCCTCACTCCAGCTTTTACGACCCCAAAGCGTATGCGCGGATGAAAGAGGATCAGCACGGCAAGTACTACGGCGTGGGCATGCTCATCCAGCCGCAGAACAATAAGGTCGTCGTCGTTTATCCCATTGAGGGTTCGCCCGCGTTTCGCGCCGGCATTCATCCCGGCGACGTCATCTCCGGCATCAACGGGCAGTCCGCCGCCGGCATGAGCTCCGACGATGTGGCGAACCACCTCAAGGGCCCCCGCGGCACCAGCGTCACCGTCACCATCACCCGTGTCGGCGCGGCCGCTCCGCTCACCTTCCAGCTCACACGCGACGAGATTCCGAACGCCAGCATCGACCTCAGCTACGAAATCCGTCCCGGCATCGGCTACATCCATATCAAGCAGTTTCAGGAAACCACGGGCCGCGAATTTGACGACGCCATCAGCGCCTTCGGTCCGAACCTCAAGGGTCTGGTTCTCGATCTGCGCGGCAACCCGGGCGGCGTCCTCGTCGAAGCCGTTGCCGTCTGCGACCGCCTGCTCAAGCGCGGCCAGATCATCGTTTCCCAGCGCGGACGCGCCTTCCCCGAGCAGGTCTACCGCGCCACCCACGGCAATGAGGGCGACACCTTCCCCATCGTCGTGCTGGTGAATCGCGGCACCGCTTCAGCCGCCGAGATTGTCTCCGGCGCCCTGCAGGATCATGATCGCGCCCTCATCGCCGGTGAAACCACGTTCGGCAAGGGCCTCGTGCAGACGGTCTACACCCTCTCTGACAATACCGGCCTCGCGCTCACCACCTACCATTACTTCACGCCCAGCGGCCGGCTCATCCAGCGCAACTACAACGGCGTCTCGCTCTACGATTACTACTTCAATCACGAACCGCCTCAGGACCAGAAGGATCGCGAAGTCAAGCTCACCGATTCCGGCCGCACGGTCTACGGCGGCGGCGGCATCACGCCCGACGTCAAGATCGACACGCCCAAGTCCACGCCCTTCCAGGATGCCCTGCTCGAGCACGATGCGTTCCTCGGCTTTACCGAGCAGTATGTCTCGCATCACCCTGTGAGCAAGGATTTCCAGGTTGACGATGCCGTCCTGAATGAGTTCAAGCAGTATCTGTCGACTCAAAACATCGACTACACGCCTGAAGAAGTCACCACGAATCTCGACTGGGTGAAGACCAATATCCAGTCGAAGCTCTTCACCACGCAATTCGGGCAAACCGCCGGCCTCCGCGTCGAGGCGAACTGGGATCCGATGATCCACCAGGCTCTCGACCTCATCCCGCAGGCCGCTCAGCTCGAGCAGCACGTGCAGCAAGTGCTCGCGCAGAAAGAAGCCGCCATCACCAAAGGCCCGGTCTCGCAGTAATCCTCTCCGCACGAGACCTTAAGGCCGGAGGCTTGAGCCCCCGGCCTTTTCAATTACAGTGACGGACCTGCACCGTCTTTGCGGCGGCCATACGGCACCTATACCCTAATCCCTGAACCCTATACCCTGCCTTATGGACTTCCGCTTCGCCACAGAACCCGACTTGCCCGCGATCACCGCGCTCATCAACGCCGCTTTCAAGGTCGAGGCCTTCTTCATCGAGCGCGATCGCCTGAGCTTCCAGGACGCGCAGGCGCATTTCGCCAAAGGCCGCTTCCTGCTCGCCGAAGAAAACGGCGCGATAGCCGGTGTCGTCTATGTCGAGCTGCGCGGCGACCGCTGCTATCTCGGCCTGCTCTCCGTCGATCCTGCGCAACAGAAGTCCGGCCGTGGCCGCCGCCTCACGCTCGCTGCCGAAGAATTCGCCCGCGAGATGGGCTCGCACCACATGGACCTCAGCGTCATCAACCTCCGCACGGAATTGCCGCCCTTCTACCGCAAGCTCGGCTACACCGAAATCGGCACCGCGCCGATCCATGACCACATGAAAGACCGCGTCACCCGGCCCTGCCACTTCATCCGCATGTCCAAACCCCTCGGCGACGGCTAATTGGCGTTCGGCGTTCAGACCTGCGCGCCTCATCGCGCTGACTCGCCGGCCTGCTGAGTCGCTATCCAGCCGCGGAACGCTGAACGCCGAACGCTGAACGCCGTCTCCACGCCAGCACCGGCCGCGCCACCAGCAGGGCCCCCAGCACCACCGTGATGGTCAGCGGCGTCTTCACGCCCGTCTTCACGCCCCACCAGTAGTGCACCACGCCCGCAATCGCCGCCGCATAGGTCAGCCAGTGCAGACGATTCCAGTTCTTCCCGCCCAATTGGCGAATCGACCACGCCGTCGACGTCAGCGCCAGCGGCAGCAGCATCAGCCACGCCGCCAGCCCCGCCGTAATGAACCGACGCTGGCTGATATCGTCCACCATCGCCGCCCAGCTAAAACCGGCATACAGCCATACGTAGGTCATCAGGTGCAGGCACGCGTAGAAAAACGCATACAGCCCCAGCATGCGGCGAAACCGCACCAGCCAGCTCAGTTTCGGAATCAGCCGCCGCGCCGGCGTCACCGCCAGCGTGATCATCAGCAGCCGCAGCGTTCCCCGCCCGGTGAAAAATGTCACCGTATGGGTAGGATCGGGCCCCAGCGCGCTCGGATCCGGCCCCGTCGTCCGATACAGCAGCCAAAGCAGCCACGCCACCGGCGCCAGGCACGCCCCATGCGCCACGACCTTCAGCGCCACAATCCCGCGTTGCTTCATCCGTTGAGAGGTCCGTTCATCGTCAGCACGCTGGCCGCATCATCCCTGGCCGCTCTACCCCTGCCAGCTTCACCGCTGGTCATTTCTCGCGAACCGCTGCTGGCTCACAGCCGTATCGCTGACAGTTTTATTGCTAGCCGCTTCATCCCTGGCCGTTATACCCCTGACAGCGTTACCCCTGGCCGCTTTTCCCCGCCGTTAGTAGTTCCGGTCCAGATTCATCCCCGCATACAGGCTCGCCACCTGATCCGCATAGCCGTTGAACATCAGCGTGGGCTGCATCTGCTTCCACAAAGGCGCGCCGATCACCCGTTCCCGCTTCTGGCTCCAGCGCGGATGATCGTGATTTGGATTCACGTTGGAATAGAACCCGTACTCCTCGGGAGCCATCTCGTTCCAGGTCGTCTCCGGCTGGCTCTTCACGAATTTCACTTTCACAATCGACTTCGCCGACTTGAACCCATACTTCCACGGCACGATCACCCGCACCGGCGCTCCGTCCTGGTTCGGAAGCACCTCGCCATACAGCCCGAACGTCAGCAGCGTCAGGGGATGCATCGCCTCATCCATCCGCAGCCCTTCCGAGTACGGCCATTTAATTCCGGAGTCCCATGGCAGCAACTCCTGCTTCGAGTCCTCGAGCGACAGGAACTGCACATACTTCGCCGTGCTCAGCGGATCGCACGCTTTGATGAACTCCGAAAGCGAATATCCCGCCCACGGAATGACCATGCTCCACGCCTCGACGCAGCGGAACCGGTACACCCGCTCCTCCATCGGCTTCAGCTTGAGCAGGTCGTCGATGTCGAACGTCTTCGGCTTGCTCACCAGCCCTTCCACCTGCACCTTCCAGGGACGCGTATGCAGCTTCCACGCGTTCTTCGCCGGATCGTCCTTGTTCACGCCGAACTCGTAAAAGTTGTTGTAGTGCGTGATGTCCTGGTAGGGTGTCAGCGCCAGTCCCGTCGTCGAGAGCGGGCTCTTCACCGTCGCCAGCTTCTGCAGATCCTGCGCTTCCACCGCCGAAGGATTCGCGAGCCCGCGCAGCGCCTTCCCCGCCGCTGCTGCTCCCAGCCCTGCCGCCGCCGCGGCCATAAAGGCTCGGCGGTTCATGTAGGCCGCCTTGGGCGTAATCTCTGAACCCGGTATATCGCTCTTTTTCTGAATCAGCATGGGGATTTCCTTACTTTAACTCTCTGAAGATTCGACGCGCTCCAGGCCGATCGGTCGCAGAACCCGTTTCCTGCGTCTAACGTGATCGAGGAGGAGATCTGCATGGCTGCTCAGTCCAAACCCCACCATTCCACCGTTTCCCCGCTCGACCACGACCGCATGAACGACGCTGCGGAACTGATGCTTCGCGCCCGCCGCGAATGCAATCCCATGCACGATCTGCCCGAAAACCTCCGCCCCGCCAACCTGCATGAAGCCTACGCCCTGCAGGATATCGTCGCCATGGCTTTCGCGCCGCTCGGCGGCTGGAAAATCGGCGCTCCCTCTCCCGATGCCCCGCCGCTCTTCTCCGCCCTGCCATTGTGGGGCGGCTACGCGCACTCCGGCCAGACCATCAGCCATTTTTACCGGCGTTTGCGCGGTATCGAGGCGGAGATTGCCTTCTGTCTCGCCCACGACCTGCCTCCACGCCGCAATCCCTATACGCGCGATGAAGTCGTTGCTGCCATCGCATCCGTCCATCCTGCCATCGAGCTCGTCGAGTCCGCCTTCGCCGATCCCGATAAGGCCAACCGCTTCTCCGTCATCGGCGATCTCCAATCGAACGGCGGTCTCGCCGTCGGTCCTCCCTGTGCCGACTGGCGGTCCATCGATCTTTCGCAGGAAAACGTGGCCGTCTACGTCGACGGCGAAGTCCGCTTCGACGCTGCCGGCGCCAACACCGCCGGCCCCGATCTGCTGCGCCTCCTCGTCTGGCTCGCCAACGAGGGCGCCGTCCGCACCGGCGGCCTGCGCCGCGGCGACTGGATCACCACCGGTAGCTGGTCCGGCAAAACCTTCGCCATGCCCGGCCAGACAGCGCGTGTCAGCTTCGCCCATATCGGTGAGCTCCGCATCCGCTTCGAATAGCTTTCGCTCCATGTGCCCTGCGCGAGTCGGACGCTGCGAAACCGCCTGCATCTCCTCCCCACTCGAAGTACGCAGGCAGGAACCGCTTCGGATGATCGCCGCTACGAAACGGCGACCGCGCGCTCGCTGGAATCCGTCGCTCCAACGCCCCCGGCTTGCCGGTAGATCCACCAGCACCAGACCATCAGCGCTGGAGCAAACCAGATCGTGGCGGGCGAGCCCATCTCCGGAATCTTGAGCATCAGCACCCAGGCCGCGGCGTTCATTGCCACAAACAGCGCCTGCATCGTCTTCGACGCTCGCGGATAGACCGCCATCACCGCGGGCAGAAACAGCACCTGATCCACAAGAAACGAATACGGAGACACCAGCGCCGACCCCGCAACCAGCAGGGCGCCCTGCTGCGGCCATTGCCAGCGCTCCCGCACCCGCCACCAGAGCCACAGCGCAACCGCAATCCCAATCGCAGCCGGAACCAATTGCAGACCCGCGTGATTCGGCGCAAGCAGCACGCGCAGTTCGCAGGCGAGATTCGGGAAATACTGATTCTCGATGTGCTCGGCCCGCACCGACGCAAAGTACTGGCTCCAGATCCGCGGATCGACCGCGATCGGCAGCGCCGACGCCACCGCTGTTCCCAGAATCGCGCCCCCCAGAACCCCGAACTTCCGCCGCCGCACCGCTTCCAGCAGCAGCACCGGCCAGAACAGCAGCAGCAGATGCGGTTTCAGCAGCGTCAGCACCAGCGCCACTCCCGCCGCCCAGGGCTTCTGCTCCTGGAACCGAAGGAACAGGCAAATCCCCAGCAGCACCAGGATCGTCGTCTGCCCCGCCAGAAAGCAGTCTGCCACCGGCGCAAAGCAGTACACCATCAGCGAAACCCTCCCGGCGTAAAACGGCTGCAGCAGTCGAATCGACGCCAGTGCCGCAACAATCAGCAGCATCTCCCACGCAATCGCCGCGGCCCGCTCGCTCATCCAGCCCAGCGGCGCCACCAGGAACACCGTCGTCGGCGTATTGCGCATCACCAGCGGACGCGTGTAGCGGTTGCCGGCTCCATTTTCCAGGGTCAGTACCGACGCGGCGTCATATGGATTGCCATGCGTCACCAGCAGCTTCGCCGCGGCCCAGTAGCTGATGAAATCCCTGTTCGCGGAAAGCGACGGCGCCGTCATCGCCAGCATGCACAAACAAAGCGCGAGCAGCAGCGCAAGCGCGGCGACGAGCGCCACCTTCTTCCCCCGCCCCGCCGCTGCTGCGCCCCGCTCCATCGTGTTCCCCATGTTCTGCCGCCGCGCCCATGCCGCCCGGGCGTCGCGTCCCCAACCGCCCCGGAATCAGCCCGATTGTACCGTCGGCTGCACAATGCCCGATTCCCCCGTTTGGGTCACCGCAAGCCCGGCGCCCGCCGCCGCGCCCCCGCATTTATACTGATAGTGCTCTCCGCCGGATCGGGAAGTCGCTCTTTGTGTGTGCCCTGTGCCACGGGCGGCCAGACTCCGATACCGCACGCTAAAGAAAAGGTTGTGTCGCCACCCCATGATTCGCTTCCTGCAAAAGGACACCAAGTTCACCAAAGTCGTCTTCTGGATCATCATCGGCGTCACCTGCGTCCTGATGGTCATCTTCCTCGTGCCCGGCATCTTCAACGACACGACCTCGGTCAATCAGACCTACGCGAGCATCCGTCACGGCGGCATCCTCGGCCGTTTCCTTCCCGCCGAAGCTACCATCCCTCAGGCCGACGTGCAGCTTGCCGCCCAGCGCATGATGCAGGGCCGCCAGATTCCTGACATGTACATGCCCTACATGATGCAGCAGGCTGGCGAGCAGCTCATCGAGCAGCGCATCGAGCTTCAGGAAGCGCATCGCCTCGGCATTACCGCCTCCGACGCCGACGTCGCGCATTTCCTCCATACCGGCGTCTTCGGCCAGTATCTTTTCCCCGAAGGCCAGTACATCGGCTACGAGCGCTACGCCGAGTTTGTCTCCGACAACTTCCACATGTCCGTCGACAAGTTTGAGGGCGAGATCAAGGACCAGATCGTCTCCGGCCGCCTCCGCGACCTCGTCACTGCCGGCGTCACCGTTTCCCCCTCTGAGGTGCGCGCGAACTATATCAAAGACGGAACGAAGATCAAGTTCGACTACGCCGTCCTCAGCGCCAACGATCTGCGCAAGACCATCAACCCCACCGACACAGAGCTCCAGGACTTCTTCAGGCAGAACATCGCGAAGTACAGGAACGCCGATCCCGAAACTCGCAAAATCTCCTACGTCGCCTTCACCGATGCCGATCTCCCCGGCGGCAAGCCGCAGATCACCGACGCCGAAATTCAGCAGTACTACAACCAGAACCAGGCGCAGTACCGCGTCGACGCGCAGGTGAAAGTCCGCCACATCCTCATCTCCGTCGATCCCAACGCCGGAGCGGCCGCCGATGCCGCTGCCAAAGCGAAAGCCCAGGGCATCCTCGACCAGCTGCGCAAGGACGATGGCAAGGACTTCGCCGAGCTGGCAAAGAAAAATTCCGACGACCCGGGCAGCAAGGATCAGGGCGGCGAACTGGGCTGGGTCAAGCATGGCGTCACCGTGCCCCAGTTCGACCAGGTCGCCTTCGCGCAGAAGCCCGGTCAGATTTCCGGCCTGGTGAAGACCCAGTTCGGCTATCACATCATCCAGACCGAAGAGAAGCAGGATGCCCACCTCAAGCCGCTCTCTGAGGTGCGCAGCGCGATCGCTGACACCCTGACGAAACAGAAGGTCGCCCAGGCCAGCCAGAACTTCGCGCAGCAATTGGCTGCCGAGGCCCAGAAGACTGGCTTGGCCGCCACCGCCGCCGCCCATCATCTCAAGGTCATCTCCTCCGATTTCGTGGCGACCGGCGCGACTCTGCCCGGCATGACCGACAGCTCCAAATTCATCACCGCTGCCTTCGCCGCACCAAAGGGCGGCACGCCGCAGGTGGCGGATACGGGCGATGGCAACTATGCCGTCTTCCAGGTCGTCGATGTCAACCCCGCGCACACGCCCGCCTTCGACGAATACAAGTCACACGTGCTCGACGATTTCCGCGATCAGCAGGTCACCTCGCTGCTGGCGCGCAAAACCAACGAGCTCGCCGACCGCGCCCATGCTGAAGGCGATCTGGCGAAGGCCGCAAAAGAGCTCGGCGCCACCATGAAAACCAGCGATCTGGTGGGCCGCGATCAGCAGGTCCCGGACATCGGCGCACTCGCCAGCGCCGCGCCTTCCCTGCTCGACCTCAACGTCGGCCAGATCAGCAATGCGATCAACAACGGCGCCGCCGGCGCGGTAGCGAAGATCATCGACAAGCAGCAGCCCTCGGCCGATGACATCGCGAAGAACCTCGATTCGACCCGCGATACGCTTTTGAACCAGCGCCGCCAGCAGATGTACGAGGTGTTCGTCTCCACGCTGGTCACGAATTACGAAAAGGCTGGGCGCGTGCTCGTGAACCGCAAGCTTTCCCAGAATCCGCTCAACAGCGGCATGTAACCACGGCATACCACGGGCCCCTTGCGTCTCTCCTCGCGCCAGGGCCGAAGCAACCGGGGCCCCCGAGGTTCGAATCTGTTCAAGAGATCCCCATCGGGCATAAGCATGGCTCAAAGGGACGGAACTGCGCGGGCTTGTCACCCGGCATGTGAGATGGATTGATGCCTCTGGATCGCTCTTCAGGCCTTTTGCTCCACATCTCTTCCCTGCCCTCGTACGGCGGCATCGGCGACCTCGGCCCGGCAGCGTACGAATTCGCCGACTTTCTCGCGGCGGCGAAGCAGCGCCTTTGGCAGGTTCTGCCCCTCGGCCCGACGGGCTACGGCAGCTCGCCCTACGCCGCCCTCTCCGCCTTCGCCGGCAATCCCCTGCTCCTCTCGCTCGAGCTCCTCGCCGATCGCGGCTGGATCGACACGGAACGCCTCGCCGATCTGCCTGGACGCTCCGGCAACGTCGATTTCGAAGCAGTCTCCGCCAGCAAGCTGCCGCTCATTCAGGAAGCTGCGCGCAACTTCATCCGCAACCACAAAGCGGACGAATGGTCCCGCTTCGATGCATTCCGTGGCGAGAACGCCACCTGGCTTGACGCCTGGGC
Organism: Acidobacteriaceae bacterium; assembly: GCA_036521315.1. GTDB lineage: Bacteria > Acidobacteriota > Terriglobia > Terriglobales > Acidobacteriaceae > Palsa-343. Next base: position 45,832 of record DATDHZ010000084.1, on the reverse strand, counting down.
GCAGTACCTCGTCCTCCGCCGCAAATTCAACTACGTTGCGTGGAACGACTGGCCCGAAGGCTTTAAGCATCGCCAGCCCGATGCCCTCGACCGCCTCCGTCACGAACATGGCGAAGATCTCGCCGTCGCCCAGGCCATCCAGTTCGCCTTCGACGAGCAGTGGCGATCCCTGCGCGAATACTGCGCCGCCCGCGACATCCGCTTCATCGGCGACGTCGCCATCTTCGTCAATTACGACTCCGCCGACGTCTGGACCCATCCCGAGCTCTTTGAACTGGACGAGTCGCTCGCCCCCATTCGCGTCGCAGGCGTCCCGCCCGACTACTTCTCCTCGACCGGCCAGCGCTGGGGTAATCCCCTCTACAAGTGGGACGTCCTCGAGCGCAGCGGCTTCCCCTGGTGGATCGATCGCATCCGCCGCGCACACTCCCTCTACGGCCTCATCCGCCTCGATCACTTCCGCGGCTTCGAAGCGTTCTGGTCCATTCCCGCGCAGGACGAAACCGCTGTCAATGGCCAGTGGATCAAGGCCCCCGGCGCCGCGCTTTTCGAGCGCCTCCGTCAGGAATTGGGCGAGCTGCCCTTCATCGCCGAAGATCTCGGCATGATCACCAGGGAGGTCGATGCGCTTCGCGAGCGCTTCGGCTTCCCCGGCATGAAAGTTCTTCAGTTCGGATTCTCAGCCCGCGGCGCGCACATCCATTTGCCCCATCGATTTGTCACCAACACGGTTGCCTATACCGGAACCCACGACAATGACACCACCCGCGGCTGGTGGGAGAATGGGGCCTCCGCGGTCGAGCGCTCCGCCGTCGCCGCTTACGTCGAAGCCGACGCCAATCGCGTCGTCTGGCCGCTCATTCGCGCCGCAGCCACATCCGTCGCCGCTACCTGTCTTTATCCCGTGCAGGACATCCTGGAATTGGGCAGCGAAGCCCGCATGAATGTCCCCTCCCGTCCCACCGGCAACTGGAGCTGGCGCTGCCCGGAAAATGCGCTCACGCCCGCGCTCGCCGCCCGGCTCGCCGCCATCACCGAAGTCTCCGACCGAGACAAAGCCGCAGCCGAAGTATTTCAGTCCTGACCCTTCATTCCCGCGTCAGCAGCGCCACGGGAAACCCCGCGAACACCGCCCGCAGCGGCAGCCGTCCGTCCTCGGTCACCCGCACCCATGTTCCCGTGAATGCATTTTCCAGCGCCGCCCCCGCCATCTCGGGAATCTTCAGCTCCCCATCGCCCCAGGCGAGCCCCAGCGGCATCTCCGCCTTGCCTCCCATCAGCGACCACGCGAATCGCGGCGCCACCGCCACAGTCTTCCCCCCGCGCGTAAACGCGATCACGTGCTCGGCGTGCCCTTCTGTCACTTCCACCGGCACATATTCACCGCGCTGGAACACCTCGGCCATCCGGTTGCGCAACTCCAGCGCGCGGTGGATCGTCCACAGCTTCACCCGCCCGTCCTCCAGACTACCGAGCACGCTGCGGCACACCGCCATCTCTCCCTCGCTCACCGCCTGCTCGCGCAGCCCGGCGAGTGCGCGCCGGCGCGCCTCGTAATCCACCGGTCTCCGATTGTCCGGATCCACCAGGCTCAGATCCCACATTTCCGTCCCCTGATAGAAATCCGGAACTCCCGGCGAGGCGATCTTCAGCACCGCTTGCGCCAGCGAGTTCACCGCGCCAAACACCTCGAGCCCCGGCAGCAGCTCCCTCAGCGTCGCCACAAACCGCGGCTCCTGCCCACGGCGGTCGGGCATCAGAATACTGCGCACAAATCCGTGCACCGCTTCCAGGTAAGCCGGGTTAGGCGACGTCCAGCTCAGGTTCACCTTGGCCTCGCTCAGCGCCTTGGTCAGGTATTGCTCCATCCGTTCCACAAATCCCTGCCGCTCCTCGTCCGTCTGCATGCGCCAGGGCCAGGCCCCGGCCAGCGTCTGATAGATGAAGTACTCCTCGTTCGCATCCGGGGCCACGCGCCCGTCGGCCAGCGTCCGCTTGTGTTTGGCGTTCATGCGCACCCACCGCCGCGCATACGCCGGCCAGACGTACGTCATCTCCGAGATCACATTGAGCCGATTGCGCACATCCTCGCTGCGCTTGGTGTCGTGCGTCGATGTCGCCAGCAGCGCTCCAGGAGCATCCCGCAGCCGCTCCCGGTTCGATTCATGAAAGGCATGCGTGGAAATCCCGAACGCCCCCATCGAGCTGCCCACATCATTCGACGACAGGAACCGGTTGTACACGTAGAACGCCGTATCTTCCACGCCCTTCGCCATCACCGGCCCGCTCAGCTGCTGAAACTTCAGGGCAAAATACAGCTCGCGCTCGTCAATGGCATCGCCGGCCTTCCCCTTCAGCAACAGCGTGTTCTCCAGAAAATCGAAAACCGAAGCGTCCATCTCCCGATTGCGCTGCTTGGCTCGCTCAATCGCTTGCCGGATGAAGGCCCGATCCCGCTCCGTATATTCCCCGCGGTCGTCGATGTAGGTGCGATACACCGGGAAGCAGGCAATCGTCTCCCGCACCGCCGTCTCCAGCAAATCGTCGGTAAAGTCCCGTGCTCTTCTCTTCGCCGCCGCCATCTGGCTCAGCAGATTCGTCAGTACGTAAACTTCGCTCGACAGCGCCGTCCGCATCACGTTCAGCTTCGACTGGTAGATGATCGTCTCAGGCTCGATCGTCACCCCTGTCAGCCGCTCGTAGAGCTCCTTAAACCGCCGCTCGTTGTCGCTGCAAACGAAGACCTGGTTCCCGTAGTACACGAAGTCGTAGCCGGAAGTCCCCCGCACCGGCCACTCCACCGGCAGCGATTCGCGCGGCTCCAGAATCTTCTCCACCACCACATACAGCGGACCGTGCTCCGTTGCCCAGTCATGCCCTCGCATCGTGTCGAGCACCTGCCGCTCGATTCCGCTTGCGGCTGTTTCCCCCTGCGCCCGCACTCCGGCGCACTGACTCGCAACGTACAGCAGCTGAAGCCGGATCAAATACTGCCGCGGATTAAACAGCCCATCGCAGTGATCGATCCGCAATCCCGTCACTTCCCTGCGCGCCAGCAGCCGCCGAATCAGGCAGTGCGTCGCCGCAAACACCTCCGGATTCTCCATCCGCAGGCCGACCAGGTCGTTGATGTCGAAGAATCGCCGGTAATTGATCTCCTCCGCCGACACGCGCCAATACGCCAGACGGTACGGCTGGAACTCCAGCAGTTCGTGCAGCCGGTCGAAGCTCCGCGCATCGCCCTTCACTCCGTTCAGGCGCCCCAGCGCCCGCGCCACCGCCGGCTGCATGGCCTCGCTCCTGAGCGCATCCCGCAGCCTCGGCTTCAGCTCGGCCAGTTGCTGCCGCCGCTGCGCAGCCAGATTCTTGTCCGTTGTTTCGTGCGGCGGTATGTGCGCCATCTCCCGCAGCAGCTCACGGAACGTCTCCGGCACTCCTGGGTCATCCACCTCGGCATCCGGAAAAATCAGCGGCATGGTTCGTGTCGCTACCGGCATCAGGTGATCGTAATACCGGACCCGCAGATCCCCGTCCTCGAGAACCACCTGGATCCGCTGGCTCTCCAGCTCCTCGCCGTACTGGCAGCCGAGGATCGGCAGCAGCAGCTTGTCCTGCATGTCCGGCTTCAGCGGTGCCCAGTCGATGTCGAAATACTCCGCGAACTCCGACGCCCGCCCGTTCTGCAGTACATCCTGCCACCACACGGAATCGTTCCCCACGCCCATGTGGTTCGGCACAATATCCAGCAGCAGTCCCATCTTCAGCTCGCGCAGCCGCGCCGCAAATCGCGCATACCCCTCTTCACCGCCCAGCTCCGGATTGAGCCGGTCGTGCCGCGTTACGTCGTAACCGTGCATGCTGCCTGGCCGCGCCTCGAAGATCGGCGACGCATAGCAATCCCCAATACCCAGTTGCCGCAGATACGGCAGCACGGCCTCGGCATCTGCGAAGGCGAATCCCGCGTGAAGTTGCAGGCGGTAGGTCGACAGCGGTACGCGTGCTTCCACGCGTGCCTCGCGCGCTATGCAGTCCTGATAATTCTCCGGGAGGGCCGGGGTTCTTTCTGCGGCCAGCGTTTGCACCCGCCGTTAGATGCGAAAACCCTCCGCGCGAGTTAGCGCGGGGTGTTCATGGCCACAAACAAAAATCCTCGCCGTCGCGAGGATCTCTGATTCATCCGATCTGCACAGCTAGATGAACTGGTCACCGTCCGCAGCCGCGTGCGCGTCATGATCCCGGCCAACCAGTACATCGAATCCCGCGCGAAGCCCATTGAGCACCGCGCCGATCTGCCGCACCGGCCCTGTCACCACGCGCTGCAGTGTCGCTGTCGCGTGCGACACGCTGTCCAGCGTTCCGGTCACCATCTCATCCAGGCGCTCCGCCTGCACTTCGGTCCTCTTCAGCAGATCGTCGACCGCGACGCCGACCTCGGCTGATTTCTCCTTCGCCGTCTTGCTCAACTCAGCCAAATCTGCCGCAGCCTGCACCGCGTGATCGACCACCACCTTCACCTTCGGAGCGTTCTCCTCCAGCAGCTTCCGCGCCACGCCCATTGCCGGCACGATGTGCTCCTCGGCCATTTGCGAGACCGCGTCCAGCCGCTTCAGCGCCTTCTTCAGGGCAAACAGCATGCCGCCCAGAAACGCCGCCTGCAACAACACGCCGACTGCGGTCACAATCGTGGCCGACAGGTAGATCCATGGTGGAAGTTCGTGCATGATGCGCCCCTGATCGCAGCACGAAACCGCCGCGCCCTGGCGGTTTCGCCTGCCTTAAATTACGTTGCGGACCGGCTTAGACCGGTTCCTCTGACGGCGCCGGCGTCGCGCTCTGCGCCGTGCCCTGATAAGCCTGCTTCCCTGCATCCATCGCAGCCGATACCTTGGTCGTCTGGTCGCTCACAAACTGCTTTCCCTGGTTCACGAATTCGTCCCACTGTGCGCGGCCCCGCTCCACATACTCCTTGCCGCGATCCACATATTCGTTCACCTGTACCTTGCCGCGGTCGACCAGATCGCCTACCTGGTCGGCAGCCTCGCGCCCGCGCTGCTTCAGATACTCTGTCCCTTCGCGCGCACCCGTCAGCAGTTCCTCACGCGTGTCTTTGCCCGCCTTCGGAGCATACAAAACTCCGATCAGCGCCCCGATTCCCAACCCCGCCAGAAACCAGCTAAATCCGCTCGACTTCTCCTCTGACATAAACACTCCCCCCTGCAATAAAAGTGATTCACTGGACAAATCATGGTATCTGGAACGAATTGCCCGCGCAAATAATGACGCCCCTCATCTCCCATCCCGACCGATTCGGCCCGAGTCCTTCACACACCGCGTGGATTGCGGAATATGCGATGGCTTTTCCGCTTCCCACTTCTCGCTCTCACCTCTCGTTCTGATGCCCGCTCGAACTTCAGGGGTGCCACGTAGTCCCGCGCGCCTTCGTTGCCGATGCCCTTTCCTTTCCCATGCCCCCGAAACCTTTTGTCGCGTCATCCGTCTTCGGTTACAGTCAATCGGACCTTCGGAGTCGATCATGCTGCACTCTCGCATTGCGCTCTGTGTCCTTGTGTCTCCCTTCCTGGCCGCGGCTTCTCTGTTGCCTTTCGCCGACGGACAGGCCATTACGGCCGCGACTCCCCTGGTCGTCCAGCCCATCGACAATGCGCAGCTCGCCACTCTCCACGGCACGGTGCACCCGCTTGCGCAGACGCGCTGCGACCGCGGCCCGGTCGACGAATCGTCGCCGGCCGGGCGCCTCTGCCTGATGCTGCAGCGCCCGCACGCACGCGAAGCCGCGTTCCAGCAATACCTCCAGGCGGAGCACACGCCAGGCTCTCCGAATTATCACCGCTGGCTGACTCCAGCCCGGATTGCTGCGCAGTACGGCCCCGCCGACAGCGACGTGCAGGCCGTCACCCAATGGCTTGCGGCTTCGGGGTTCTCCATGGTTCGCGTCTCCCAGGCGAAGCGCTTCGTCGAATTCTCCGGCACCGTCGGAACCGTCAATGCCGCCTTTCACACGCAGATCCATCAGTACCTGGTGAATGGGCTCATGCATCGCGCCAACGCAACAGAATTGCGCATTCCCGAAGCCCTCGCTCCGGCCATCGCCGCGGTTCCTCCCATCTGCGACTTCCGCGCCTCATCTCTGCTGCAAAGCGCCGGCTCCGCCTCCTGGAGTGCTGCCGAACGAAGGATTGTTCCCGCCTTCACCGGCGATTCCTCCTGGAACCCGCTCCGCTACGCCCTCGCGCCCGCCGATTTCGCCACGCAGTATGACCTGAATTCGCTTTATGCCGCCGGCACGAACGGCGACGGCGTCACCATCGGCATCATCAACGAGTCGAATATCGATCTCGACGTCGCAGCCGCCTATCGCGGCGTTTTCGGCCTCCCTCCCAATCCCGTCCAGGTCATCGTCGACGGCGCAGATCCCGGCCCCAATGGCGCCCAAACCGAGGCCTATCTCGACGTCGAAATGGCCGGCGCCGTCGCTCCTGCCGCCACCGTGGACCTTTATATCTCCGCCGGATCCAGCTACCAGGATCCCCTCATTGATGCCGCCATACGCGCCGTCGACGACAATCAGGCCGACATCCTCAGCCTGAGCTTTGGCGCCGCCGAACACGACATGGGCGATGCTGTCAATCAGTTCTGGAATGCGATCTGGGAAGAAGCGGCCGCGCAGGGCCAAACTGTGATGGTTGCCTCCGGCGACTACGGCCAAACACCCGACATTTACGGCTTCTTTGAAGGACTCGGGGATAATCCCGGCGTCAGCGGTCTGGCTTCCACGCCCTGGGATGTAGCGGTCGGCGGCACCGATTTCTACTACTCCGATTACGCTACCGGCGCCCCCAGTTCCGCCAATGACTGGAACGCTACGAATGATCCAACCACGAAAGCCTCGCTCAAAGCCACGCTGCCTGAGCAGGTATGGAACGACCCATTCGGACTGGACGCAATCGCCAATGGCCTCGCCGGCAACGAGATTTATGCAGGCGGCGGCGGCGCCAGCGGATGCATCACGGAGGATTCCAACGGGAACTGCCTCTCCGGTTACGCCAAGCCCTCGTGGCAGTCCGGTCCCGGCGTCCCCGCCGACAAGGTCCGCGACCTGCCCGACGTCTCGCTCTTTGCCTCCAATGGCGCGAACTATTCCGCCTACGCCGATTGCGATTACGAAGGCGCCTGCGCGCCCGACGCCAACGGCAATTTCAACGCCGCTCTCGTCGGCGGCACTTCCGCGTCCGCTCCGGCCATGGCCGGTATCATGGCGCTCGTCGACCAAAAATACGGCCGCCAGGGACAAGCCGACGCAACCTTATATGCGCTCGCGCGCCAGACTTCCACGGCGTTTCACGACGTCACGGTCGGCGGCAACTGGGACATCTGCATCACCGGCGATCCTGACTGCACGCTGAACGTCGACGGCCTCGGCGCTGACGCGGGCGAGTCCACCGTCTACTCCGCGGGACCGGGCTACGACCAGGCCAGCGGCCTCGGCTCCATCGACGCTGCGCAGTTGGTGAACAACTGGAGCAACATCACCTTCGCCTCTACCTCCACGTCACTCCGGATATCGCCCCAATCCGTCGAGCACGGCCACAACGTCACCCTCTCCACCACGGTCGCCGCAGCGAATGGCTCGGGCACCCCCACCGGAGCCGTCTCGTTGCTGACGAACTCGACGTTGCCCGACAGCGCCAGCCAGGCCGCCATTTCCCTCGTCTCCGGCACAGGCTCCATTACCCTCGATGACCTGCCTGGCGGCGCCTATCAGCTCACCGGCCGCTACAGCGGCGACAGTACCTTCGGCTCCAGCACGAGTTCCCCCGTGAAGCTCACCGTCGCGCCCGAGGCATCCAGCCTGAATCTGACGATCACCAGCCCCGGTTCGAGCAACAATACCGCGGCTCTTTCCTATGGCTCAGCCTTCCAGTTCAACGCTCAGCCCGTTGGCGTCAACGCTCCAGCCGGATCGACCGACGGCATCGCCACCGGCCGTGTGGTCTTCACACTCGACAGCACCCCCATCACCGCTGCGCTCAACTCCGGTGGTATCGCGGAGGCGAACGCCCCGCTGATGTCCGTGGGTTCGCACACTCTGGGAGCAACCTATGCAGGCGACGCCAGCTTCGGGGGATCGAGCGCCAAACCCATCCCCTTCTCGGTCAGCAAGGGATTGCCATACGTCAATCTCAGTCCTACCTTCGCCATCGGCGACGACGGCATGGGCGACACCCTCTATGCCGGCGCCCCCATTACGGCCAGCGTCGAGGTCGGATCGTATAGCGGCGCTGTCTTTGGCAACTCCTCGGCAGTTCCCGGCACGCTCGCGCCCACCGGCACCGTCACCTTCAGAATCGTCAACGGCAACTCCGATGTTCTGGGCCTCGGTTGTCAGGACGACACCACCGGCTACGCTCAGACCGCCACACTCTCCCCTGCTGCCGGCCTCTATGCGCAATACTCCACGGCAGCGGCGGTCTTCACGAACGTGGCTCCCGGCTTCTACGAGATGTGCGCCCAGTACAACGGCGACGCAAATTGGCAGCCCCAGGGCGTGATCATCGTCAACTACTTCACCGTCATCGCCGCCACCACGCCGCCCGCCCCCAGTACGACCACCTCGCTCACCATCACGCCCAACTCCATCTCCGGCGATCAGTTCGCCGCCCTCACCGCCACCGTCACCGCAGCCGCCGGGTCCTCCGTCGCACCCACCGGCTTCGTCAGTTTCCTCGACAACAACGCGCAGCCCACCGACCTGAACCTGAACGAGCTCACTCCTTCGAAGACGGGAGTCTCCGCATCCGTCACCCTCTACGTTTCGCCCGCCTATCTTTTCACCACCGGCGCCAACCAGATCACCGCCGTCTACTCTGGCGACACCAATTACCTGCCATCCTCCAGCGCTCCGGCTACCATCACCATCGGCGCGCAACCCGGCCAAGACTTCACCCTCTCGCCGCAGTCCGCGCAAATCACCCTGGCCTCGGGAGCCACAGTCTCGTCCGGGGTCAACATTACGCCGGTCGATAACTTCACCAGCAACGTCGCGCTCACCTGCGCCACCTCATCCAGCGACTTTAGCTGCTCCGTGAATCCCAGTTCGCTCTCACTCAATGGCACAACGACCGCCAACATCACCATCACGGCAGTTAAACCATCCACCACGAATACGAGCCGGCTGGCATCGCCGCTCTCGGGATCGTATCTCGCTCCCCGCCTCGCCGGAACATTCGCGTTCTGCATTGTCCTGTATGTGCCGTTCCGCCGCAGGCAGTGGAGAGCGACAGCCGCCATGATGCTGCTGGTCGCCCTCGCGCTCGTAGCATCCGGCTGCGGCACCAAATCCACAACCACCACGACGCAAACGAACCCCAACAACACCCCGGCCGGAGCCTATCGCATTCTGGTCACGGCAACCGCTGGAACCATCGTTCACAACGCGGAGATCGCCGTCCTGGTCACATCGAAATAGCTTTGCGAAGGATGCGCGTCCCCCACCTGCGGCCTCTCATCCGCCCAGGTCCACCAGTTCCACTCTGTCGATCGGCCGCCCCAAAAACCGGCTGCCCAGCGTGCGGAACTTCGCCACCGAATCCGTCGCGAAAAACCGCGCCTCAGGGCTGCCTGCGCCCCCCTCCTCGGCCAGCACCAGCGATCCTCCCAGAGTCCGCGCCACCTGTTCCGCCGTCACGTCCGCCGAATCGATCACGCGCAGCGACGCCGGCACTGCCCCCTCGATCTGCTCCCGCAGCAGCGGATAATGCGTGCACCCCAGCACCAGCGTGTCCGGCCTCAACTCCTCCGCGCGCGCCTCAGCCAGCAACTCCGTCATGTAGATCCGCAGCACCTCCGCCGTCACCGGATGCTCGATCCATCCCTCCTCGACCAGCGGCACCAGCAGCGGGCACGCCTTCTCCAGCGCCCGCATCCGCCGTTCCTCGCAGGCCCGCGCATACGCGTGGCTCTCCACCGTTGCCGCCGTCGCAATCACCAGCACATCGCGGGTCGCAGATTGTGCATCCGCCGCGTTGGCCCCGGTCTCCACCACTCCCAGGACCGGAACCGCCACCGCGTCCCGCATCGCCTCCAGCGCCAGTGCGCTCGCCGTGTTGCACGCGACCACCAGAGACTCCGCGCCCCGCTCCACCAAATATCGCGCGCTCGATGTTGCGTACCGCGCCACCGTCTCGCGCGATTTGGCCCCGTACGGAAGCCGCGCCGTATCACCCAGATACAAAAACTCCGCGCCTGGAATCCGCTCCAGCAGCGCGCGCAGCACCGTCAGCCCGCCAAACCCGGAATCGAAGACGCCGATCTTCACTGGCTTCCCGCCGCTCCTCTCTGCCCCGCATTCGGCGCGGGCACCGGCTCCGGATTCGCCTCCGACGCCAGATACGTCCGCGTCAGATCCGCATGCCCCGCCAGCGTATCCCGCGGCTGCCCATCCACCAGAAAATGCACCTCGGTCACGGCAGGCATATTCGCGTGCAGCGTCGCCATCATCGCCAGCAGCGTCAGCGTCTCCGGCTCGATGCCCGACGGCTGCGCAGCCGCCAGCGCCCCGGTCAGATCCACCACGGCTTCCTGCCCGCTGCTCTGCGGCACCGGCAGGAAGTACACCTCATTCACTCCCGCGGCTACGTTCATCGCGTGTGTCGATCCAGCCGCCCCAAACGCAGCGACCAGATTATCGAGCAGCACCCGCGCTTCCGCATTCCGATCGGCCGGCAGTGCCATCGTGCGCGTCACCGACGTCAGCGATGCATCCAGATCGTTCGGCATATACAGCGTCACCTGCGTCGGTGCATTGCTGCTTCCGTTCGCAATCGACGCCGGCGCGGCCACTGCCTCCGCCTGCAGCCGGTCCTGCGCCCGATTCCGCAGCCGGATCAGCACGGCCGCCATGATGACGCACGCCACCAGCATGATCAGGAACAGCACTTTGTGCGCGCGCGAAATCATTCACTGTTTCCAGTCGCTGTGCCAGGCTGCCAGCGCCGCAACCACCGCATCCACCACCGATTTCTGATAACTCGCGTCCGTAATCTCGCGCCCCTCCGTCACATGCCCGCCCACCAGCGGAGCCACCTCCACCGCCACCGTCGGGCAGGTCAGGCTGTCCATCGGCTGCACCGAGGCTCGGCCCAGCGCCACAGGAATTTCCGCGTGCGCCAGCGCCGTATCGATCTCCGCTTCCAGCTTCAGGCTCTGCGTCACATACGAAGCCTGCGCCGTTTGCCACGGCAACAGCCGCTGCATCGGAGCCGGGCTTAGCGAGGAGGTATACAGATGCACGCCGCTTCCGGTCGCCGTGGCATGCAGAACTACACACGCCGCGGCCTGCGCACGGTTCGCAGCCTGAGCGCGATTCACCGCTGCAAGGTTTACGTCCGCATCCCGCGTCGTCACCACATCGATCCCGCGCCCGCGCAGCGCCGATCGCAGCCGCGTCGCCAGCCCCAGCGTCACATCCTTCTCGGCAACGTCTCCACGCAGATGAGCTCCAGGGTCGTTGCCTCCATGCGCCGCATCCAGCACCACGGTAAACTTCGCCTGCACCGGCTCCGGGGCGGGTGCCGGTACGGCCGGCAATGGCGGTCCCGCGGGCGCCTGAGGGCTTGGCCGTGTCTGCGCCCCCGCGCTTCCCATGAGAAACGCCGCCGCGGTCATCAGCCCCCATCGCCGCGCATTCGATCGTTTAGTCCAGCGCATAGATGGCCAGACCGCTCAGCAGCTTCGGATAGAAATCCGTCGATTTCTGCGGCATCACCTCGCCGGCGAAAGCAATCTCCCGCAGCTGATCCAGCGTCACCGGATTCATCAGGAACGCCACGTTCGCCTCGCCTCGGCCCACCTGGCCCGCCGCTTCCGCCGCGTCGCGCAAATAGCGCAGGTTCCTCTCCTCGCGGATCGCCTCCGGCGTGATGCCCAGCAACTTCTCCAGCACCAGACTGTGCAGTTGCGCCACATCGAGCTGCCGCTGCCGCGCCGGCACCTCCCTGAGCGCCTCCGCCACCGCCGCCGGCTTGGCCCGCAGCAGGAACCATCCTTCCGCGGTGACCGCCGCAAACGCGGTCCGCCCCGCCTCGCATCCCAGCCCCGCCATGGCTGCTGCCGCGTCGTGCTCCGCCAGTTCCTCAATGTCGAAATAGACCTGTGCCGCCTCCAGCAGCCGCGCCGCCGAGAATCCCTTCAGGTCGAACACCACCCGGTGCGTCGGCAAGATCACCAGTCCCTCTGAATCCATATTGACGAAGGTCATCATCGCCGCTGCCTCCGGATAGGGCGGCTGCGGCAATCCCCCGCTCGGCCGCTCGCACGCTTCCGCGCCCGGTACCCCGGCGCGTTCCTTCGCGTAGCCCAGCGCCGTCTCGTACCGATGGTGCCCATCCGCGATGATCAGCTTCTTGTCTTCGAGCGATGTGGTCAGCAGGCTGATCTTCGCCGGATCGCTGATCCTCCACACCCGGTGCTGCACGCCGTACTCGTCCGTGACTTCAATTTCCGGCAGCGCGTCTTCGGTCCCGCCCTCGCCGAACAGCAACTGCTCCGCCGTGTGCGCGGGGTCGGAATACAGCATGAAGATTTGCCCAAAGTGCGCCCGGGTCGCCCGCAGCAGGTTCAGCCGGTCCGCCTTCGGCTTCGCCAGCGTTTGCTCGTGCCGGAAAACCACTTCCTGACTATAGGGATACAGTTCCCCCAGCGCGATAAAACCGCGCCGCTCCCGCACTACCCCGGCCTGCCCCGGCGCCGCGAACCGCTGCGCATAGGCAAACACGCACGGCCGGCTCTCCTGCGCCAGGATTCCCGCCTTCCGCCATGCCGCAAAGTCCCTTGCTGCATTCGCGTAGAGGTCCCCTTCGCCGTCAAAAAGCTCTGGCAGCCGCAGGATGATCCTCACCAGGTTCCAGGGGCTTCGCTGGTAATAGGCCTCCTGCATCGCCGGTGTGATCTTGTCGTACGGCTGCGTCACCACGTCCCGTGCTGAGACCTGCGCCAGGTTGTAGCGCAACGCGCGAAAAGGATAAATGCGTGCCATGCTGATGATCAGTTCCGGTTCTCTGCTCCCGGATCTCGGTGGAAACTGCTGTCAGGCTCTCCAGCTTGATTCTTCCGATGATATCGCAGTGCCTCCCGCCCTCCCGGCGCCGCCGGAACGCGACGCTAATTCGCGTCAACCCTTTGCCTCTGCCGCCCATCCTGCATCGTAGGAAGACAGGCATCGCGAGGGGGTCGATTTCCTGGCATTTCCCGTTCCCCTTCGCTTAACAATTTAGGGATTGGCTATTGCACAAGTCTTCCGCTCGTGCCAGTATTTTCCACACGTGAGGTACGGCCATGGCGTCCCCCCTCGGGCGCAAATTCGTTGCCGGCACACAACACGGTCTCCGTCGGGCTTCCGTTTCCGCCTGGTGCCTTCCGCTGCTGGCCCTTGTCCTCGTCCTCCTTCTTCCGGCTTTCTCCGCCCACGGCCAGGATGACCCGCTGAATCAGGTGCACATCAACCCTCCCGCGGTCCCCGCCATTACGGCCAAAGCCGACTCCTCCATTCCGCTGACGCCGAACGCCTCGCTGCGCACCGGTATCCAATTCCGCATCGATACCAATCTGGTGCTCGTTCCCCTCACCGTCACCGATCCCATGGATCGCCTCGTCACCGGCCTCGAAAAACAGAACTTCTCTGTCTTCGAAGACAATCATCTCCAGCAAATCCGCACCTTCTCCTGCGATGACGCCCCGGTCTCCGTCGGCGTCATTCTCGACCTCAGCGGCAGCATGGGGAATAAGGTCGTCCGCGCCCGCGGCGCCGTCCTCCAGTTCATGAAGACCTCCAACCCCCAGGATGAGTTCTTCGTCATCGGCTTCAACGATCGCCCCGTCCTCATCACCGACTTCACCTCCTCGGTCGACGACGTGGAAGCGCGCCTCGCCACCGTCGAGGCCGGCCATCGCACCGCCCTGCTCGACGCCATCTACTTCGGCCTCGAAAAAATGAAGCAGGCCAAATACCCGCGCAAGGCCCTCCTCGTCGTTTCCGACGGCGGCGACAACAACAGCCGCTATACCGAAAATGAGGTTCGCTCCGCGGTCAGGGAAGCTGACACTCAGATCTACTCCATCGGCATCTTCGACGATCAGGCCGCGACCAGTGAGGAGCGCAATGGCCCCCTGCTCCTCAATGAGATCAGCGGCGATACCGGTGGCCGCCTCTTCCGCGTCGACGACCTGTCGGAAATGGGCGACATCGCCACCCGCATCAGCGCCGAACTCCGCAATGAGTACGTCCTCGGCTATAAGACCAGCGACGCAAAGATGGATGGCAAATGGCGCAAGGTGAAGGTCAAGCTTGCGCCCCCGGCGGGGCTCCCCCAACTCACCGTGCACGCGCGCAACGGATACTATGCGCCGTTGCAATAGCCGGCGCCGTCCTCGCCTCCTCTCGCGCGTCTAACCTGGATGACGAATTCTCCTTGGCCAGATTTGGCGGCCCTCCGGCTGTCGCGCGTGGAGCCAGCCGCCCCCGGCCAATGGCGTAAAGTGAAGATAAAGTTGACACCCCCGCCGGGGATGTCTCATCTTACGGTTCACGCACGTGCCGGATACTATGCCCCTTCGCCGTAGCCTCCGTTTCTTCCCGGTCCTTCTTTTTATTGCCGGCTCCCTCGCCTTGTCCGGCCAATCCGCGCCCGCCGGCTCACCCGCTGCCCCGCAGCAAACCCAGGCTTCTCCCCAAACCCCTGAAACGCAGCCGCCGCTCGACGTTGACCGCGACCCCATCGTTTCGCCCGATGCCGCCGACAACCAGCCCGTCAGCCCCGGCAACCCTGGAAACGGCCAGCAGCCCCAGCGCGAGCACGGCGTCTTCACTTATCATCAGAACGTTGACGAAGTCGTCCTCTACTGCTCCGTTGTCGACTCCAATGGCCACCTCGCCCAGGACCTCACCCGCGACGATTTTCACGTCTTCGAGGACAATGTCCCCCAGTCCATCGTCGCCTTCCAGCATTCCGACATCCCCGTGTCCATGGGCATTCTCGTCGACAACTCCGGCTCCATGGCCGACAAGCGCGCCGCCGTCAACACTGCGGCTCTCGACCTGGTCCGCGCCTCCAATCCCGACGACGAAGCCTTCATCGTCAATTTCTCCGACGAAGCCTTCCTCGACCAGGACTTCACCTCCGACATCAACAAGCTGCGCGACGGCCTCTCCCACATCGAGTCCCGCGGTGGCACGGCCCTCTACGACGCCGTTGTCGCCTCCGCCGATCAGCTCGCCCACGGCGCGCGCCATCCGAAACAGGTCCTCCTCATCGTCACCGATGGCGAAGACAACGACTCCAGCATCAACCTCGAAGACACCATCCGCCGCATTCAGGATCTGCAGGGTCCCGTCGTCTACTCCATCGGCCTGCTCTTTGGCGATGACGCCCACTCGAGCGAAGGCCATCGTGCCCGCCGCGCCCTTCAGTTGCTCAGCGACGAAACCGGCGGCATGGCCTTCTTCCCGCACTCTCTCGAAGATGTGGACGCAATTGCCGGCGAAGTCGCCCGCGATATCCGCAATCAGTACACCCTCGGCTATCACTCGACCAAATCGCCCAGCCTCGGCGGCTACCGCACCATCCATGTCGACGCCAGAGCGCCGCATCACGGCAAGCTCTACGTCCGCACCAAGTCCGGCTACTATCCAAAGCAGGACACGCCAACTCAGCACAAAGCCGGAATGGCCACCACGCAATAGCGCTCCTGAACGCGAGGAGAGCAAGCTACGCGCGGATGCTGCTGTCCGCCGTCACCACCTTGTTCCGCCCCTTGTGTTTTGCCGCGTACATCGCGTGATCCGCGCAGCGCAGCAACTCTTCCTCGGTTTCCCCGTTCTCCGGGCACATCGCCATCCCGATGGAAATCGTCACCTGCCGCAACGGTTCCCCGCGATACCGCAGCGTCAGATCCGCAACCATCCGCCGCAGCACCTCGGCCCGGTCGGCCGCCGCCCGCGTGCTGATCTCCGGCAGGATGATCACAAACTCCTCGCCCCCGTACCGGCACGCGATATCTTCGCCGCGAATCCCCACCCGCATCGCTTCCGCCACGTGCCGCAGCACCAGGTCCCCCGCCTCATGGCCGAAGCTGTCGTTGAAATCCTTGAAGTGATCGATGTCCAGCATCATCACCGCGATCTGTTTTCCCTGCCGCGCCGCGCGATTGATCTCCCTCTCCAGCGCGATCTCCATGAAGCTGCGGTTGAACAGCCCCGTCAATCCGTCCCGAATCGACTGGTTCTCCAGCTTCTGTCGCAGGTTCAAACCCGAGATGGTCATCGCCGCCATTTCCCCCAGCGACACCAGCGTGCTTTCCCGCGCTTCCGCCAGCGCCGCGATCTCCGGCGACGTCAACTCCATCGTCACAATCCCCAGCGTCTCGCCATGCGCCGTCAGCGGCAGGCAGATATACCGTTCCGGCGCCTTGCCCGCAAAATGCGTGCAGTGGACCTCCGAGCGTTCCGGCCGCCGCCACCGAATCTTCCCTGACCGCAGCGCGCAGCATGTGTCCGGAGCAAACCCCTCAAACGTCACCGGCTCGGCCCCGCCCCATGTTCCCGCCGTCTCCATCTGTTGCCGCGAATGGTTGATGATGCACAGGCACCCCGCCGTGCCCGGCAGCAGCTGGTTCAGGTACCGCACGAAGACGGCCTCGGCCAGCTTCACCTCCTGGCACAGCCCCACTTCATCGCGCGCGGCAATCAGCAGCCGCGATTCCGCCGCCTGCTGCTCCAGCCTCTGCACCGTCTGGCTCAGCCGCTCGTTCGCCTCCGAAATCTGGTCCTCAAACCGCCCCCGCTGGATGATATCCCGCACCAGAAATCCGAACAGGATCAGAATCAGCCCCGCTCCCACGACGATCACCGAAGTCCGCCGCGCCAGGCCATACAGGTCGTTCCGCTCCTCGTCCGCTTCGCCCGCTTTCAGCAGCCGGCGCTCCTCGTCCTGCATCAGGTTGGCGATCCTGCGGCACACCAGCACCTGGTCCCGCACCGGCGCCGACCCTCCAAACATCTTGCTGACCCCTGCCGTCAGCGCCAGTTCCGCCGTCTGCAAATCGGCCGCCCGCCGCTCCTCATCCGGATCCCCGCTGACTTCTTCTTTTAGCCTCTCGACGATCGTGTTCAGAGCCACGGTCGCCGTCTGCGCGGCCCGCAGATGATCCTCTTCCTCCGTCACCCGATAGAGGCGCACATCCAGCTCGACGCGGTCCAGCTGCTGCGATACCCCGGCCAGATCCAGCAGGATGTCCCGCGTCGTGGTGACTGATTCGCTCGGCGAGACGGAGTTGTGTGCGTCGGCGTAGATGACCCACGCCACGATCGACCCGAGGCAGACGAGGGCCAAAACCACCGCAATCAGGGATGGCACCAAACGCCGGCGGCCCAGCAACGAATTGGCAGGCTTCGCTGTCACTTCGTTCATTTCGACTGAAAAATCAGCATGGTCAGCGAGTGCCGCCATTTTACCAGCATCGAATGAACCGTTGACTTGGCGAATGAATCACCGGTAACCCCATAGATGCCTCCCCGCCAGCCCTTCTGCACCCCAAAATCCGCACCGCAGCCCGGCCGCCCGGCAGCCCTGCCGTCCGGCAGGCTAACCGCTTCCCGGCTGATATAGACTATGGAGTCCTTATGACCCAAACCGCCGCCCTGCCTGCCATCCACTCTGCCACCGAACCCGGCGTCGCAGCAGATATCACGGGCCTCATCGGTCATACCCCGCTCCTCCGGCTGCGGCGCATCGTGCCCCCCGAAGCCGCCGAAATTTACGCCAAGCTCGAGTTCCTCAACCCCGGCGGCTCCATCAAAGACCGCGCCGCCCTCGGCATGATCCTCGACGCCGAACGCCGCGGTCTGCTCCACAACGACTCCATCGTCACCGAGGCCACCGCAGGCAATACCGGCGTCGGGCTTGCCCTGGTCGGCGTCAATCGCGGCTACCGCGTGGTCCTCTTCGTCCCTGAAGGCTACGCCGAGGAGAAATGCACCCTCATGCGCGGCTTCGGCGCCGCAGTCCACCGCACTCCCGAAGCCGAAGGCATGTCGGGTGCGATCCGCCGCGCCCTCGCCCTGGCCGAATCCGACCCCAATGTCTGGCCGGCCCTCCAGTTCGACAACCCCGCCAACCCCCAGTTCCACCACGACACCACCGCGCAGGAGCTGTGGGAGCAGATGGACGGCCGCATCGATGCCTTCATCGCAGGCGTCGGCACCGGCGGCACATTCTCCGGCATCGCCCGCTTCCTCAAGGAGCAGAACCCGGGCATCCACACCGTCGCCGTCGAAACCCAGGGATCGATCCTGCAAGGGGGCGAGCCCGGCCCGCACAAAGTCGAGGGCATCGGCGTCTCCTTCGTCCCCAAAACCTTCGACCGGTCCGTCTGCGACGAGATCGTGATGGTTTCGGACGCCGACGCCTTCGCGACGGTCCGCGACCTGGCCGCCCAGGAAGGCCTGCTCGCCGGATCCAGCTCCGGAGCGATGGTCTATGCCGCCGTCCAGGTGGCCCGCCGCCTCGGCCCCGGCCGCCGCATCGCCACCCTCATCCCCGACTCCGCCGAGCGCTACCTGTCGAAGCGCATCTTCGAGGACCCGGCCTGATTGGTCCCGGGGCACGTGACCAGCGCGGGGAAGCTTCCACTGAAAGCAAGAGGGTTATCCAAGGGGATTGACTGAGTCGTTAACAGAGAGTCTTGGCTGGCTCACTCACACCCGGGCTGGTTTTCCGCCTCGTGACCGCGTCCAGCCTCTCGAGCGTGTCGGGATAGCGCCGCACCAGAAGAATCAGCGCAATGGCCTGGGCATCCGGCTTCGCCCGGCCTTGCTCCCACTTCTCCAACGTCCGTTCGTGGATGCGCAGCCGCCGCGCGAAGACCGCACGCGAGCAGCGTAGTTGTTCCCGCGTTTCGCGAATAAAACCGGAATCCAGCTCAGGGAGGGGCGACGGCTCATGCCGGTAGCTGCGCAGCGTAATTTTCCCCTCGCGCTGCGCCTGCATCGCGTCCACGCCCTCCATCAGTTCCAGAAACATTTTCCGTTTCGCCATCGCTCACCTCCCAGACAGCCGCCGCGCCGCTCGTGCTGCCGCTTCCTTTTCAATCGCCGTCTTCAGCGCCTTCTTCTCAGAGGCATTCAGGTCATCGGCCTCGTCTTTGCCGTACAGCATCATCAGCCAGATCTCCTGATCGGCCGCGCAGTAGTAATAGATGACGCGCAGGCCGCCGCGTCGTCCTTTGCCGCGCCGGGAGTCGGCCCAGCGCAGCTTGCGAAAACCACCGGTTCCGGGCATCACGTCTCCGGATTCCGGATCATTCACCAGCCAAAGTTGCAGTTCTCGGTATTGCTCCTCGTCCAGGTAGTCGTACAGGTACTGCGTGAAGGCCGGCGCTTCGAACAGTTCCATGGGCGTACTCTGGAACTGAACCTATGGTACGCCAAAAGCGTAGGGAAGGAATTTCCGGCAACGAGGCATTACGAACGTCAGGGGAGCGGCCACACCGGCACGTCAATCACCCAGGGCTGTTTTGTCAATCCCTTACTTTCGTGTCCTCCCTGATTCCAAAGCCCCTGCACCCCAACAAAGTTGGCGTGCTTTGCTGCTGAACCTGGTATTCTAAAAATAGAGAGGTTTTCTCAGAGAACGGCCGTCCAACCGGGCGGCCTTTCCCTTTTCCTCAACCTTTCAGGAGGAACCCATGCCCCGCTTCTGCACCGGCCTCGTCGACGGATACCCCTGTGGCTTCCGCGCCCGTCCCGGCCTGCGCTTTTGCTTCGGCCATTCCCGCACTCCGGAAACGCCGTTCCCTCGCTGCCAGTACTTCAACCGGACCGGATACCCATGCCGCGCGACCCCGATCCACGGACAGGACCACTGCTTCACCCACAGCCGGCGCAATCGCCGCGCCCGAGGTCCAGCGACCCCGCTGGTTCCCCGCACACGCCGCCAAAGGGAGGCTGCAAGGCTCCTCGAATCAATGGGCTGCCACCCTCTCTAAACCCACCTGCGCAACCCCTGCGGAATCTTGGGCTTGCCACCGTCTCGATGCAGGGGGGGCCGGGTCAGCCACAACCTGTAACCGGCAACCTGTAACCTGTCGCCTGCTCTTTTAAGATGGTTCCTGACATGACGAATTCGAAGCTCGGCTTTGCCACGCGCGCCATCCACGACGGACAGGAACCTGATCCCCGCACCGGCGCGGTCAACGTTCCCCTCTACCTCAGCTCCACCTATCAGCTCGAAGGCATTGAGAAGCACCGCGGATGGGAATACTCCCGCGTCTCGAACCCCACGCGCGACGCGCTCGAAGAGAATCTGGCGTCGCTCGAAGGCGGAGCCAGCGGCCACGTATTCGCAAGCGGCATGGCGGCCATCGCCGCGCTGGTCACCATGCTCCACGCCGGCGATCACGTGATCTGCGGCGACAACGTCTATGGCGGCACCACCCGCCTCTTCAGCCAGGTCATCGTGCGCCACGGCATCGAGTTCACGTACGTCGATACATCGTGCCCGGACCATGTGCAGCGCGCCATCCGGCCTAATACGAAGCTGGTCCACATCGAAACTCCGACCAACCCGCTGATGATGCTGACCGATATTCGCGCCGTCGCCGCACTCTGTCACGAGCACGGCATCGACATGAGTGTTGACAACACCTTCATGTCGCCGTACTTTCAGCACCCCATCGAGCTGGGCGCCGACATCGTGATGCACTCGACGACGAAGTTCCTCAACGGCCACTCCGATGGCCTCGGCGGCGTGCTGGTAGCCAGCAAACCGGAGCACGCGGAGAATTTTCGCTTCGTGCAGAAATGCACGGGCGGCATCCTGTCGCCGTTCGAGAGCTGGCTCATCCTGCGCGGCGTGAAAACCCTGGCGGTGCGGATGCGGCAGCACGATGCCAACGGCCGCGCGGTCGCTGCGTATCTGGCCCGGCATCCGAAGATCAGCCACGTGTCCTATCCGGGGCTGCCCGATCATCCGCAGCACGAGTTGGCGAAGCGTCAGATGTCAGGCTTCGGATCCATGATGTCGTTCGAGGTCGGCACCCGTGCCAACGCCGACAAGCTGCTGCAGGCGGTGCGCCTGTGCACCAACGGCGAATCCCTGGGCGGCGTGGAAACGCTCATCTCCCACTCTGCGACGACGACTCACGCGGGGCTCAGCCAGGAGGAACGCGAGCGGATTGGGATCACCGAAGGCCTGGTCCGGATCTCAGTCGGCATCGAGGATATCGACGACATCCTCGCGGATTTGGAGCAGGCGCTCGCGAAGATGTAATCCAATTCACCTGGCCTGCGATCGCGCGGCCGGCTCCGATTTTCTGGCGCTGCGCAAGGTCAGCCTGCTTTTCAACACTGCAACTATTTGCCGTTAGAAGGTTGATGATATGGTATCGCCCAGGAGGGAAAAGGAATGAATCGATACAAGACGATCTGGACTTCGGTCCTTTGCCTCGGGCTGGTCACAACCGTTACCGGTATTGCCCAGCAAGTGAACGCAGGAAGGCACCCGAACCTGGCAGCCGCCCAGCGCTATGCCGAACAGGCTTATCAGTCGATGGTCAGGGCTCAGCAGGCCAACGAGTTCGATCTGGGCGGCCATGCCGGCCATGCCCGAGATCTTCTCCAGCAGGCGAACCAGGAGATTGTCGCGGCAACTCGCGCTTCCAACCACCGATAAACCCCAGCCGCTGCCGACCTGTGCCGCAGCCACCCCAAAGTGAACAGGACGAAAGGTCGATGGCGCTGCGACCCGGTGTCGCCGCGTGACGCAATTGTGTTTTCCACAAACTCGATGCCCGGCCGCTACGCTCTTCTGCTATGGTATCGGCCAAGGAGAAACCCCCAATATGCTTCATAGAAAGACAGTGATAGCCTCGTTCATTGGAATTGGATTGTTTGCTTCCGGATTTGCGATCGGCCAGGACAATGGTCTCTGGCAACGCCACCCGAACCTCGCGCAAGCTGAACAGTCCTGCCACCAGGCGGATCAGTACCTGCTCAATGCGCAGCGTGCCAACCACTGGGATCTGCACGGGCATGCGGCACACGCCGAGCGGCTGCTGCAGGATGCTGATCACGAGATTTGGGCCGCAGCCCGCGACGCCGATCACCGGTAGCGAGGACGATTCTGCCGGCGCATGCGGCCGCCACCTCTCCTACTGATGCGGCCGCTGCTCCGCGCCTGGCGCTACAACCGGATTGAGGATCACCGGTTCGAGAACGTCGGGCCGTTCTTCGCTGAGTTGGGGCAGAGGTGCTTCCAGAGCGATCTTCAAAACCTCGTCCATCGAATCGACAAAGTTCAGCTTCATGACGTTCCTGAGGTTCTCAGGAATGTCGGGGAGATCTTTCTGGTTGTCGGCCGGCAGGATGGCTTCCATAATGCCGGCGCGATGGGCGGCGAGCAGCTTCTCCTTCAGGCCGCCGATGGCCAGCACTTTGCCGCGCAGGGTCACTTCGCCGGTCATGGCGAGGTCGCGCCGGACCGGAATTCGCGCCAGCGCGCTGGCCAGGGCTGTGGCGAGAGTGATGCCCGCCGAGGGACCATCCTTGGGAATGGCGCCTTCGGGGACGTGGATGTGGATGTCCAGGTTGCGGTAGAAGTCACGCGGCAGACCGAGATGGTGGGCGCGGCTGCGCACATAGGAAAGCGCGGCCTGGGCTGATTCCTGCATCACGTCGCCGAGCTGCCCTGTCGTGGTGAGCTTGCCCTTGCCGTCGAGCACCTGCACTTCGGTTTGCAGGATGCTGCCGCCGACCTCAGTCCACGCCAGGCCGTTGACTAAGCCGATTTCATTCTTCTCGTGCACCAGAGCGTCGCGGAATTTGGGAACGCCCAGGTAGTGGGAGAGGTTTTCCGGCGTGAGCGTCTCTTTGAACTTCGCGCCTGCCTTGACGACCTTGCGTGCCACTTTGCGGCAGACGTTGCCAATTTCGCGCTCGAGGTTGCGAACGCCAGCCTCGCGCGTGTAGCTGCGAATCATCTCGGTGAGCGCAGCCTCGCTGAAGGTTATGTTCTTTTCGGTCAGGCCGGTGTTGTCACGCTGCTTCCTGACGAGATATTGCTTCGCGATTTCCAGCTTCTCCGCCTCGGTGTAGCCGTGCAGGCGCAGAATCTCCATGCGGTCCTGCAGCGCGGCCGGGATGGTATGGAGCACGTTGGCCGTGGCGACAAAGAGCACCTGCGACAGGTCGTAATCGACGTCGAGGTAGTGGTCCTGGAAGCTGTGGTTCTGCTCGGGGTCGAGAACTTCGAGCAGCGCGGAGGCGGGATCGCCGCGGAAGTCAGCAGCCATCTTGTCCACTTCATCGAGCATGAAGACGGGATTGCGCGTGCCGGCTTTTTTCATCGACTGGATGATCTGGCCGGGCAGCGCGCCGATATAGGTGCGGCGATGGCCGCGGATCTCCGCTTCATCGCGCACGCCGCCGAGCGACATGCGGACGAACTTGCGGCCCGTGGCTTTGGCGATGGACATGCCCAGCGAGGTCTTGCCGACGCCGGGAGGCCCAACGAAACACAGGATGGAGCCCTTGGGATTTTTGACGAGCTGGCGGACAGCGAGAAACTCCAGGATGCGCTCTTTGATCTTCTCGAGGCCGTAATGGTCGGAGTTGAGAACTTTTTCGGCGTGGTCGATGCTGCGCGTTTCCTTGGATTTCTTCTTCCACGGCACGGCCAGCAGCCAGTCAAGATAATTGCGCGAGACCGTGGACTCGGCCGACATGGGCGGCATGGCTTCCAGCTTCTTCAGCTCCTGAATCGCCTTGTCGAAGACGTCTTTCGGCATGCCTGCCGTTTCGATCTTCTTCTTCAGCTCGTCGAATTCGCTCTTCTCGCCGCGGCCCAGCTCTTTCTGAATCGCCTTGATCTTTTCGTTGAGGTAGTACTCTTTCTGCGCCCGCTCCATCTGCCGCTTCACGCGCGACTGGATGCTGCGGTCCATGTTCAGCTTCTCGATCTCGATGTCGAGGACGTCGGCGATTTTCAGCAGCCGCTCGGGCAGGTCGAAGATGTCCAGCAGTTCCTGCTTGTCGGGAACCTCGAGCTGCAGGTTGGCGGCAATGGTGTCGGCCAGCTTCGAGGGCTCATCCGTGCGGATCGCGGAAGCCACCGTTTCGACGTTCAGGGACTGCTGCAGCTTTACATACTGCTCGAAGAGAGAGGTCACCCGCTGGACGAGAGATTCGATCTGCGGGGTGGTCTCCGTCACCGGTTTCGCGACTTTGACCGTGGCGACGAAGAAGCCGTCCGCATCGCTGATTTCGACCGCGCGCGCCCGCTCCGTGCCTTCGACCAGGACCTTGATGTTCCCGTCGGGCATGCGCACGCTTTGCACGATGTTGCCGATGGTGCCGACCTGAAAGATTTCGTCGGGGCGCGGCTCGTCGACCCGGGCGTCATGCTGGGTGGCGAGAAAGATCTTGCGTTCGCCGTTGAGGGCCTCCTCGAGCGCGCGCACGCTCGACTCGCGGCCTACGACGAACGGGGTCATCATGTGGGGAAAAATCACCATGTCCCGGATGGGCATCATGGGCAATTTGCGGAGTTCGTTGCGCTCCCGGCTTTCCTTGGACGGCTGGCTCACGAGATTCCTTTCACGGCTTCGATCTTCCGGGGTGGTTGAGAAGGCGTGCTCTTATGAAAAGAGTAACCCATTCCGGAACACGCCGCTCGTTCTGCGCCCCGGCAGCAGTGGAAGAACGGATACCTGCAACGCTGCCGTCAGGGGTGCAGGACTGTCAAGGAAAATGAAGGACTGCGGCGCAGGCACGGTGCCCGCAACGCCACTCAGGGTGCAGAGGAAAACCGGAACGTGGTCCAGCCTGGACTGCAGGGTTTAGCCGGCTTTGTCCAGCAGCAGCATCATGGAGAGATTGCGGTTGTGGACCATCTCCGCCTGAATCTCCAACTCTTTGACCTTCTTGTTGCTGGGCAGGTGGTACATCAGATCGAGCATCAGCTCTTCGAGGATCATGCGGAGACCGCGCGCTCCAACCTTGCGCAGCAGAGCCTCCTGAGCGACCGCCTTGGTCGCGTCTTCGGTGAAGGTGAGCTTGACGCCTTCGTAATCGAAGAGCTTTTGGTACTGCTTCAGGATGGCGTTGCGCGGCTTGGTGAGGATCTCGACCAGCGCGGCCTCGTCCAGCTCGTCAAGGATGCCGATGACAGGAAGGCGGCCGACAAACTCCGGAATCAGCCCGAATTTAATCAGGTCCTGCGGCTCGCTCTGCCGCAGCAGCTCGGTGTCGCGCTGGGCGCGAATCGGGCCGCCGCCGGGCTCGAGCTCCTTTTCGGAGAGAGCCTTGAAGCCGAGGGCTTTCTTGCCGACGCGGCGGCCGATGATACGCTCCAGGCCGACAAACGCGCCACCGCAGATGAAGAGAATGTTCGTGGTGTCGACAGGGGTGAATTCCTGGTGCGGATGCTTGCGCCCGCCCTGGGGCGGCACATTGGCGACGGTACCTTCCAGGATTTTCAGGAGAGCCTGCTGAACGCCTTCGCCGGAAACGTCGCGCGTGATGGACGGGTTCTCGTCCTTGCGACCAATCTTGTCGATCTCGTCGATATAGATGATGCCGGTCTGGGCACGCGCGACGTCGCCATCGGCGGCCTGGAGCAGCTTGAGGATGATGTTTTCGACGTCCTCGCCGACGTAGCCGGCTTCGGTGAGGGTGGTGGCGTCGACGATGGCAAACGGCACGTCGAGCATCTTCGCCAGCGTGTGTGCCAGGAGCGTCTTGCCGCTGCCGGTGGGGCCGACCAGGAGGATGTTCGACTTCGACAGCTCCACGTCGTTGCCGCGGGTCCGGTTCATCTGCACGCGCTTGTAGTGGTT
Organism: Acidobacteriaceae bacterium; assembly: GCA_036521315.1. Lineage (GTDB taxonomy): Bacteria > Acidobacteriota > Terriglobia > Terriglobales > Acidobacteriaceae > Palsa-343. The sequence continues at coordinate 19,927 of DATDHZ010000084.1, read as the reverse complement.
GTAAACGGCGACGGCGAGTTTTTTCTTGGTCTGGTCCTGGCCGATCACATATTCGTCGAGGAACGCCTTCACCTCCTGCGGTTTGGGGAGATGCGTGGGGGCGGCGCCGGCCGAAGTTTCCGTGCGGTCGTCTTCGAGGATGGAATTGCAGACAGCGACGCATTCATCGCAGATGTAGGCGCGGGGGTAGTCGCTGGGTGAGGAAATCAGTTTGGCAACGGCGTCCTGCGATTTATGGCAGAACGAACAGCGAAGTGCTTCATCCGATCCCGTGCGCGTCTTCATGTCCCGGCTACTCCTTGAAGGGTGCGGCAGCGGCGCTGGCCCTGCTCGACGACTCCGTTCGTCTACTTGCTGGTACGCGGACGATCGATGATCTCATCGATGATCCCGTATTCCTTAGCCTGCGGGGCGTTCATGATGAAATCCCGCTCCACATCGCGTTCGATCTTTTCCAGCGCCTGGCCGGTGTGTTTGGCCATGAGCTTGTTGGTGATCTCGCGGATGCGGATAATCTCGCGGGCGTGAATATCGATATCGGTGGCCTGCCCGCCGAGCCCACCCATCGATGGCTGGTGGATCAGGATGCGTGAGTTGGGCAGGCCGAACCGCTTGCCCTTCGTTCCCGCCATCAGCAGAAATGCGCCCATGCTGGCCGCCTGACCAATGCAGTACGTCACGCAATCGTTGCGGATAAACTGCATCGTGTCGTAAATCGCCAGACCGGCCGTAATGGAGCCGCCCGGTGAATTGATGTACAGCTGGATGTCCTTTTCCGGGTCTTCCCCGGATAAAAAGAGTAACTGGGCAATAACAAGGTTCGCAATCATGTCGTCGATTGGCGTACCGAGAAAGATAATGTTGTCGCGGAGCAGACGCGAGTAGATATCGTAAGCCCGCTCGCCGCGGCTCGTCTGCTCGATGACCATGGGTACCAGAGCCATGTTGTTCCCTTCCCTCACTTCTGAGGCATGGGGCGCCTCATCGTCTGTGACAGGCATCACCCTGATCCTCAGGCCAGTCGTTCGACCAGAAGATTGCCTGTCTTTTCTCGTCTCAATTGTTCACGGATTCTAGCCAGATTACCTTCACGGGTCAAACGATCGCGCAGGCTTTCCAGCGGCTCTCTTGTTTGCAATGAGATAACCTGGAGCTCACGCTCCATCTCCTCGTCACTTACCTGGATGTTTTCCGCATCGGCGATGCGATCCAGCAGGATGGTCCCCTTCACCTCGCCAACCGCCGATTCGCGTTGCCCTTCCCGCAGCCGCTCAAAGTCCATCTTGCGCATATCCTCGGTGCGCATCCCCTGGGCCGCGAGGGCGCGGAGTCCACGCTCCAGGCGAGTGTCGATCTGGTTCTGTATCAGCGACTCCGGCACGGGAAACTGGAATCGAACCACCAGCGCGTCGAGCAGCCGGTTCCGCGTTTCCGCCAGCACCCGGTGTTTTTTGTCGGATGCGAGATGCTCCCTGAGCTTCTGCTTGAAGTCATCGATACTTTGGTAATCGCCCATCTCTTTCGCAAAGGCATCGTCGAGGGTGGGCTGGACCCTTTTGCGAATGCCGCGGACTTCCACGTCGTAGGCGACGGATTTGCCGGCGAGCCGCTTCTGGCCGAAGTCGGCCGGATACGTGACCTCAAACTTGAGCTCCTGCCCGGGTTTGGAGCCGCGCAGCGCATCGGAGAACGCGGCGACGGTGTCCGTGCCGCCGACCTCGACGGAAACATCCGAGCCTTCGATGGGAGCGCCAGTCACGGTACCCTCGTCAGCGGCTTCACCCTGCAACGCGCCTAAAAAGCTAATCTGCGCCCAGTCGCCGTCGGCAAGGCCGCGATCCTCATCGACCGGTTCCATGGTGGAACGCGCATCACGGATGCGCTCCAGTTCCGCATCGAATTCGGATTCGGACAGCGTGGTGTCCGGCTTCTCCACCTTCACGTCCTGATAGCCGTCGACGGCCACCTCCGGCATGACCTCAAAGATGGCCTTGAAGCGCAGAGGCTGCCCTTCTTCGAGCAGCAAATTGGAGACCTGCGGCTGCGAGACGGGACGCAGGTTCTGCTTCGTGATGGCTTCGCGGAAATGCTGGGGCAGCACGGCTTCCACCACTTCTTCGCGGATCGAGCCGGCGAAGCGGTTGCGGAGCACGCTCTCCGGGACCTTGCCGGGGCGGAATCCGGGAATGCGGGCGACCTTCTGGTAGCGCTTCAGCACGCTGCGGAAGGCCTTCGTCACTTCGTCGGCCGGCGCTTCGACCTCGACCTCGCGCACGCATTCAGGATTCAGCGTGGGCTGGGCGTGAGCATGCTCGTGGCCTTCATGGACGTGGCCTTCGTGCGTGTGCTCTGCGGATTCTGCCCCGGCGGGCGGCGTGGTTTCTGTTGTCGTTTCTGTTGTCTCAATTGAGCTCAATGTATGCCTTCCGGGCCGTTCTCCCGCTCGATCCACGTACGTGGGGGTGCTGTGTTGCGGGGAGGATACGGCAAGATCCCGAGCATTCATGCGTCACCGCGCGCCTGTTTGCGGCGCGGAATCATCGGTTGAACACTCTCTTCTCTATCGTACGGACGGGAGACTCCTGAGGCAAACCGAGCGGCGGAAAAACGCGCACGATAGTGCGCCCCAGGCCACCCCGAGCTCTTTTTCCGCTGCTACCCTGAAGTCCATGAGCATCCGCACTCTTAGTTCCCGTGAGGTTTACCGCAACCCGTGGATTCGCGTCCGCGAAGATCAGATTGAACGCAGCAGCGGCGCATTGGGCATCTACGGCGTGGTGGATAAAGACGAATGCGTCGTCGTGATTCCGATTCAGGACCAAACGATCTATTTGGTAGAGCAGTTCCGCTACACGATCCAGCAGCGCTGCGTGGAATTGCCGCAGGGCAGCTGGGAGACGCCGGGCGTGGACCCTGAAGAACTGGCCCGCGGCGAACTGCGCGAAGAGACGGGGTTTCTGGCCGAACAAATGATCTGCCTGGGCGCCCTGTGGATTGCCTATGGCTTCGCGCGGCAGAAGCAATACGTCTATCTGGCGACTGGACTCACGCTGGACGCACGCGATCTGGACCCGGAGGAGGACGATCTGGTGGTGAGGAGCGCGTCCATTGCCGATTTTGAGCAAATGATGCTCGATGGAACGATCATGGACGCCTGCACAATCGCCTCGTGGGGACTCTACCAGCTGTGGAAGGAGCGGCAGAGGACGCAGGCCCCGAAAATGACTGGGCGGCCAGATAATCCTGACCGCCCATGGTTGCCAGCCGACGACCTGAAACCGCGTTCCAGTTAGAAGCTGAACATCGCTTCGACAAACAGCGTGCGATTGCCGGAGGTTGGGCCGTGGAAGAAGCCCCCGGCCAGCGTCTGCGACGTCCCGAAGTATTCATTCAGCTTTAGATCGCCCGTAGTCGGATCGGGGGAAGGACTCATGGAGCCGCTCGGCTGGCCAAGGTTCTCGTGATTGAAGATGTTCGTTCCCCATGCGGAAAACGTGAGGCTGTATCGGCGCGACACCGCCTGGTCCATGCGCCCGGGTCCGCCGCGGCTGCCGCTGAATCCGCCGCCGCCCAGTCCCGGGGGGCCGCCATGAAAGCCGCCGCCACCACCTCCACCGTGCTGCCCCTCCTGGAGCTTCGGTCCGATGCCAACCACCTTGCTCAGCCGCATATTCACGCTGACGTTGGACGGGCCAGTCCCGATGCCGTAGGGAATGATCTTCTCGCCGACCGCGTAAGGCTCGAGCGTGGCGCCGCTGCCTGCCTGGGCGCCGAATCCATACGGCAGCGCATCGAGGCACCCGTAAGCCGTTTTGAAGGCGCCTGGCTCGCCGCAGTTGTTGGCATAGGTGGGCCGCGCATTGAACTGGTTGTTGCCAGTCAGCTCGCTGCCGCTGGTGATGTCGTACGGCGTGCCGGAATTCGCCATGACCATGGGTGATGCCGAGATCTTCCAGGGCAGCGTGAAGTTGCCGAAAAGCATGAAGCGGTTGGACACATCGAAGGTCGTCTTTCCGTAATCGAGGCCCGGGTCGCTCGAGACGGACGGCACCGAGCCGATGCCGCTGGTGTCGCCCTTGGCGTTGCTGTAGGTGTAATTCGTGAAGAAGCTGAAGCGCCGGTACGTCGCTCGCAGCGTCACCATCACCTGGTGCTCCCGGTAAAAGCCGCCGGACTGGTACTGAAGGTTATTGAATGGCGGGGCGTTCACGATGGTCGTCGGATACAGATCGTTCGCGGCATCCGCCGCCGGAAACTCCGCCGCTGCATCCAGATTGTCGGTGAAGAACTGGTGGATGCCCTGGGAGTAGACATACGTCACGTTGCCGGTCATCGTCTTCGACAGCTGCCGGTCCACGCCGGCCGCCGCTTCCATATCGAGCGCGGCGTGGAAATTCGGCGCAATCGTGTATTGGGTCGGCGCATTCTGGCCCGTCGCGCTGCCCGACGTGCTCGAAGTCAGCACGGTCGTCTGGTTGGGGTTGAAGACAATGTTTTGGCTCTGGATATAGGAAATCTGATTGACGCCGTTCTGATGAATGGCCGTCACGACATAGGGCTCGCTCGCGCCGAACCCATTGGGCACCGTGAACCGGTTGTAGAACCAGCCGTAGCCGGCCCGCACCACCGTTTTGGCGGGCTGCTTGCCCGCCGATCGGCCGAGCGCGTAGGCAACGGTCACACGCGGCGCCCAGTCGTCCTTGTCGCTGATGTAGTTCTGTGTCTCCCAGCGCAGCCCATAGCTGAACGTGAGACGCGGGTTCAGCTTCCAGTCGTCCTGATAAAACAGGGCGGCATCGAAGAGCGTCGCGTGGGCGACGGCGTTGTTCACCTGCGTGTAGGTGTAGCGAATGGGCGTGCAGGTCGGCGCGGGAGGATTGTCGAGGCATCCGACAAAGTTCGAAAGGTCGGCGAAGCTGTAGGATCCGTTGCTGCCGCTGTCGGTACTGTTGACGTCCTGATAGGCCCGCAGACGGCCGCCGAAGTTGAGGGAATGCGCGCCGTACGCGCCCGAGAGGTAATCCTGCAGCTCGTAATCGTTCTCGTGATCCTGCGCGGACTGCTCCGAATTGCCGCCCGCGGTAAACGACTGCTGCATGGAGTACGAGGGCAAAGACGACACCGACGAAGAAGAATCCCGGACCCGCCGATACTGGAAGCGCAGATCGTCCACAAGGTTTTTGCTCAGGACCAGGCTGTCGGACACCTGAATGGCGTTCTCCTGCCCGTTGCTGTTGGTCGCCTGAGTCGGCAGCACGTACGCGCTCTCGCCGAGGGAATCGGTTTCCACCGAACGGTTATATTCCCAGCGGATCGTCAGGGTATTCGCCTGCCCCAGCTGGATGTCGAGCCGCGGGCTCAGCGACAGCCGCGAGGTCGGATATCCGTACGCCTCGTCGACCGAAGGCGGGTTGATGATGTCGCCGGCGCTGACGCTGGCCGGATCGATGGCCTTCAGGATGTTTTCGTTCTGCTGGTTTCTCGCAAACACGCTGACAAAATAAGACGAGCTCTTGTTGATCGGGCCGCCCACGTTTCCGTGCATGAAATACGAGTAGTAGCTTGGCTCGGTCTTGCCCACCAGCAGCGGATTCTGCGAGTTGAACGAGGAATCGTTCCCGGAAATCTGGAACTGGCCGTGAATCTTGTCCGTTCCGGGCTTGGTGAAGATCTCGATGCGCCCGTAGCCGAGCCGATCGTACTCGGCGGAAAAGGGATTCTGGTTGACGCGGATCTCGCGAATGGACGATTTGGGCGGGAGCTGGCCGCCGGTAAATCCGTCAATATAGATTTCGCCGCCATTGGGGCCGGCCGACGGTCCGGCCAGAGCCTGCAGCTCGTTCTGCAGCTCGTCGGGATCGTCAGAGAGCGCGTTCAGATCCTCGCCCTTGATGACGATCGCGCTGGCGTTCTCGTCGGGATTGGTGCCAATGGTGGTGTTTTCCGCCTGCACCTCAACCTGCTGCTGCTGCACCTGAATCTGCATCGAGGCGTTCACGGTCTTCATTTGCCCGGCAGCGACGACGATGCTGGGCACGCTGAATGCGGAAAAACCCTGGGCCGTCGTGGTGATGCTGTAGGTGCCTGGCGCAAGCCCATGGATTGCATAGGCGCCCCCGGCATCGGAGACAGCCTTACCGGCCACTTTGCCCGACGTGGTGAAAGCCACGACATTGGCTCCGGGAATGACTGCACCGGTGGGATCGGCCACCTGCCCATGAATGCTGCCAGTTGCCTGCTGGGCATAGCCGGCGATCGCACCGGTCAACGCAAACGCAGCCACGATTGTGAACAATATTGCGTACCTGGGCGCCAGGCGCGCCCTTCCACACTTCCAGCTTCTGATGAATCCTGCTGTCACAGTTCCCCGTTTCTCGGTGAAAGTTTCTCTTGCCCCGTCAAAGCCGCCGGCTTGTGCTCTTAGAGCCCGGCTACTCCCGGAGGCGGATTGCCCGCGGTTTCTGTATTGGCCGCCTACTGAGGAAAGACGAGAAATCGGCCTTCCTTGTTTAGTCCGAAATTCCTATTTGTGCTCCTGGGTAACCTCAGCGGCTATGGACCGCCCTCGCCACCCTGATCGCCCTCGCCGCCGCTGCCTCCGCCCAGATTCCAGGCCGACGAGAACATATTCTGGCTGGCGCTGGCCGAGGCCTGCAGCATGGGCTCGACGCCGGCGACCAGACGAATGGCCGTAGCCGCATCGGGATTGCCAGAGGTGGCCACGATCATGACGGCGTCGCCCTTATGCAAATCGCTCACCTGAATTTGCGGCGAGCGCAGGAGCACGCGAGCCAAACCGCCGCCGCCGCCATTGCCACCGCCCTGCCGAGCTTGTCCGTTGCCGGAGCCTCCGCCAGCACCCTGATACGATTGCCCTCCCGGAGGGCCCGGCGCCTGGCCGCCCGCTGCGCCCCCGGCACCTTTGCCATTTCCCGGACCGCCGTTCCCCGCGGCTTTCAGCCGCATGGCCATCATTTGCGCCACCTGCGGATCGAGCTTGCGCATGTCGGAATCCGGGGTGATTTTGATGCTGACCGTCTTCTTCGTCACCAGGTCCTTCACCGTGAAGGTGCCCGCGCTCGCATCCGTCGCGACAATCATGCCGGCAATATTGCGAAAAGATCCGGATACCACCTCTTCGGCTGTAACTTCGCTGCCATCGGCGCTCTTATCTCCGCGCGCCTGCAGCTGGTCGCCGGGCTGAATTGAGGCCAGCGTTGAGGGCTGCGCATCGCTGAACTTCACCGAATCGGGAGCATAACGGCGGAAGACTGTCGAGGGCGAGGTCTTGATCGCGACCGCGCGCGCGCCCGGCGTGATCGTGATGGTTCCGGCTGCCGGATCGACCGCTTTCACCAGGCCGCCCACGCCGCGCCGCTGCCAGTCAGCCTGTTCCTGCTGCTGCATCGCGGCAATATCGGCGGCCTTGTTGACGATGACGATCGAGGCCGTGGGAGGGTCGCCCGCAACGGCCATCAGCACGCGATCGCCCGCTCCCATGTCCGTGACGGCAATCTTCGCCGCACTGGAGAGGGACTTCGATCCGGGGGCGGAGCGCAGGATCTTCGCTGTATCCGGAACCGTCACGCTGACGATGGCGCCGGCGTCGGTCTTGACCGTAACGGTGTTGCCGCTGACCGCCGACACCGTGCCGATCACACGATTCGCCGCAGTCTGCTGCGCGCCGGCGATGCCGGCAGCGATTGCAACGAGTGCTAACCCGGCCCACACGCTGGTCCGGAACACCTTCCACCCTGCTGAACTCATCTTCTCCATTATCTAAGGAGCTCGGTCACCTTGCCAATTCGACGTTACCCATAACCTAAAGTTTCAGAAACGCAGGAGTTTGCGCGCCGAAGAGCGGTATATGATCGGCAGGGGCTGATTTGGCCCGGTTCAACCGCACTCATTGTCCGAATACGGACACTGGCAGGCGCTGACATCTTTCGATCGAGGCATCCCAAGTCATCATGGCAATTACCGGCGCCGGTAGCTCTGAAACAGTCAAGGTGGCCCCGGGCGACAACACCAGCTACGGCAGCGCGCTGGCGATGGTCACCACCCTCTTTTTCATGTGGGGCTTCCTCACTTCGCTCAACGACATTCTGATTCCTCACCTGAAGTCGATTTTTGAGCTGAATTACACCAAAGTGATGCTGGTGCAGCTCGCCTTCTTCACCACCTATGCGCTGCTCGGCATCCCCTCCGGCAAGCTGGTGGAGTGGATCGGCTACAAAAAGACAATGGTCGTCGGCCTGCTAACTATGGGTGCGGGATCGCTGCTTTTTATTCCCGCCGGGAAGGTGCCTTCGTATCCACTGTTCCTCGGTGCGCTGGTCGTTCTCGCCGCCGGCATCACTGCGCTGCAGGTGGCCGCGAATCCCTATGTGACGGTGCTGGGGCCGCCGCGAACCGCGTCGAGCCGGCTGAACCTGACCCAGGCATTCAATTCCCTGGGCACGGTGGCTGGTCCCATCTTTGGGGCATTCCTGATCCTGCGGACGGCAGGCAAGGTGCAGGACGTCTCCAAAATGTCGCCGGCGATGCACAAGGCCTACCAGATCCATGAGGCGTCGACGGTCAACATTCCCTATATCGGCATTGCGCTGGCTCTGGTGCTGCTCGGCCTCGCCATCGCGATGTACAAGTTTCCGCGCATCGAATCGACGAAGGATTATCGGCCCGGCGAGCTGCATAAGGAAAAGGGCACCATCTGGCGCCACCCGCATGTGGTTTTCGGGGCGATTGCGATTTTTGTTTATGTGGGCGCCGAGGTTTCCATTGGCAGCTTCCTGATCAACTACTTTGCGCTCCCGGAGATCGGCGGCCTTGCCACGGCGGCTTCCGGCGGATCGGTGCACCTGACTTCGGCGGCGGTCCTGCGCCTCGCAACAAAGGTCATCGGCACCTGGGTGCCGCTTTACTGGGGCGGGCTCATGGTGGGCCGATTCCTCGGCTCGGGACTGCAGCAGAAAGTGAATCCAGGCCGTATGCTCAGCGTGTTTGCGCTCTGCGCCATGATCCTCGTGGTGGTGTCGATGCTGACGAATGGCGGTGTAGCCGTGTGGAGCATTCTGCTGGTGGGCCTGTTTGACTCCATCCAGTTCCCCACGATTTTCACGCTCGGCGTTGCGGAGATGGGACCACTGACCGGCGAGGCGTCGGGGCTGCTGATCACGGCGATTGTTGGCGGCGCCATCATTCCCGAATTGCAGGGATTGCTGGCGGATCGCATCGGCGTGCATCACGCGTTTCTGCTCCCGATTCTTTGCTTCCTGTACATTGCCTGGTACGGCGTGCGCGGGTCGCGGGTGCGGCAGCCGGTTTCGGCATAGAGCTATCCACTGCGTCGCGCGGGTGGTATCGGTGCCGGTGCTGCGGCTCATGGAGAGCACGATATTCATCGATCTGTCACCTCTCTCGCGTTCCCTGTACCCTGTTTCGTTATGTCTGAACCGCTCCTGCTTGCCGGACAGCCTCTCACCGTGGAACAGATCGCGGAGGTCGCGCTCGGCGGCCACCTTGTCGCGCTCGCTCCGGACGCCTTGCCAGCGATTCGCGCGTCGCGTTCCGTCGTCGACCAACTGCTGGCCAGCGGCGGCACGGCCTACGGCATCAATACCGGCTTCGGCAAGCTCTCTGACGTGCGCATCGAGCCGGGCCAGACGCGGGATCTGCAGCACAACCTGGTGCGCAGCCACGCATGCGGTCTCGGCGATCCGCTGCCGCAGGAGGAAGTCCGCGCCATGCTGCTGCTGCGCGCGAATGTCCTGGCCAGGGGATTCAGCGGGGTGCGGCCGGAACTGATCGAGGGGCTCATTTACCTGCTCAACCACCGCATTCATCCCGTCATTCCTTCGCGCGGATCGGTAGGAGCGAGCGGCGATCTCGCGCCGCTCGCGCACCTGGCGCTGGCGCTCATCGGCGAAGGCATGGTCCATCAGGACGGCCGCGTGGTTCCCGCGGCGATGGCGCTGCTCAAAGCCGGCATTGCCCCGCTCACTCTCGAGGCCAAGGAGGGTCTCGCGCTGCTGAATGGAACGCAGGCGATCACGGCCGTTGGGTCGCTCGCGGTGGGCCGGGCTGCGCGGGTGACGGAGCTGGCTGACCTGGCCGGGGCCATGACGCTCGAAGCATTGAAGGGCACGCCCACGCCTTTTGACGAGCGTATTCATGCCATCCGTCCGCACCCGGGTCAGATGGCCGCGGCGGCTCATCTGCGCGCCCTGCTCACGGACAGCGAAATTCGGGAGTCGCACCGGCATAACGATGCGCGCGTGCAGGACGCCTACTGCCTGCGCTGCATGCCCCAGGTCCACGGCGCCGTGCGCGATGCGCTGGGGCAGACGCGGGCCACGATCGAAATTGAAACCGGAGCGGCCACCGATAATCCGCTCATTTTTGCCGCCGAGGGGGACATTCTGTCCGGCGGCAATTTTCACGGCGCGCCGCTCGCGCTGGTGCTCGATGCAGCGGCGATTGCGATGACCACCTTGATGGGCATCACAGAGCGCCGCATCGATCGGCTCGTGAATCCGGATATCAATGAGGGACTGCCACCGTTCCTGTCGAAAACACCTGGAGTTTCATCGGGGCTGATGATTGCGCACGTCGCTGCGGCGGCGCTGCTGAACGAAGCCAAGGTGCTGGCGCATCCGGCGAGTGCCGACAGCGTGCCCACGTCCGGCGGAAAAGAAGATCACGTCTCGATGGGCATGACTGCGGCGCTCAAGTTTCGCCAGATTGTGGAGAACGCCGAGCGCATGCTCGCCATCGAACTGCTGTGCGCGGCGCAGGGGCTGGAGTATCGGCTGCCGCTGCAGCCGGCGCGGCGCGTGGGCGCGGCCGTCGCCGTCGTGCGGCAGTACGTGCGGGCGCTGGCCGAGGACCGCGTGCTCGCACCCGAGATGGACGCATTGGCCAGCGCGATTCGCGACAGCCGATTCGATGCCTGGCGCGGCTGAGGGTTCGGGGCTCTGCGCTAATACTCGATTCCGCGCTGCGCCAGAATGCCTTTCTGATACGCGTGTTTCACCTCGCGCATTTCGGTGACGGTGTCGGCAATCTCCACCAGCGACGCATGGGCATTGCGGCCGGTGAGGATCACGTGCACCATCTCCGGCTTCTCTTGCAGCGTGGCGACCACCTGCGCCGGATCGAGCATGCCGTAGCCGATGGCGTAGTTGATCTCGTCGAGGATGACCATGTCCCACTCGCCTGAGAGAATTGCGGCGCGCGCTTCGGCCCACGCTTCTTCGACGAGCCGAATGTCCTCCGGATCGGTTTCGGCGCCGCCGATCTTCACAAACCCGCGGCCCATTTGCTTCAAAACGAAATTGCCGCCGAAAGCCTGCGCTGCGTCCAGTTCGCCGTAGTGCCACGAGCCCTTGAGAAACTGGAGCATGAGCACGCGCATGCCGTTGCCTACTGCGCGCAGCGCCGTGCCCATCGCAGCGGTGGTCTTGCCCTTCCCCGGGCCAGTGTTGATGAGAATCAGTCCTCTGCGGGTTTCGCCCGGATCCGCCACGTTCCCTCCAGCGTGCTCTTCCTTTCCAACCTATCAGCTACCGGCTGCCGGATCGGTGGTAAGGGTGGCCTTTGAGGATGGTCAGCGCCCGGTACACCTGCTCGCAGATAACGACCCGCGCCAGCTCGTGCGCCATGGTCATGGGCCCCAGCGAAAGAAGGATGCCCGCGCGGCTGCGCGACTCCGGCGACCATCCATCGGCCGGACCGATGGCGAAGATCACGAGTTGGCGGCCCTCGTCGCGCTCGCGCCCCAGCCGTGCGGCGAATGCCTCGGAGTCGAGTTGCTTTCCGCGCTCATCGAGCAGCACGATCAGCGGAGCGGTGCGAGATTGTTCGCGTGCGATGGTATCCCAGAGCGCCTGCTCGGAACGAAACAGCGGAGCGTCGATGGCCGGTTTGGCGGGGTTTCCGGACTTCGAACCGGCGCCGGCCAGCAGCGGCGCGATGCGATCGAGATACGTCTGCGCGAGATCGTCGAAGCTCTCTCGCGGACGCGCGCCGACCGCCGCAATCCAGATGCGCATGTCTCCAGTCTAAGCATGAGCAGCGGAAGTGCTGGGAGGACGGAGGAGCGCAGGAAGCCGTGCTTACCCCGCCGCCACGCCTATGCATGGGAGCGCCGCTCCGTTTCCGTCGGCTTGGCTCGTGCCTGTTATAGTGGAAAAGGCCAATCCCCACCGCTATGGCGCCATGGTGTAATTGGTTAACACGCCGCCCTCTCAAGGCGGAGAGTTCGGGTTCGATCCCCGATGGCGCTACCATTTCACACAGTCGAGGACGTCCGAAGGTTTCGGCAAGGGATTGATTTTGCTGGCTACTTTGGACTTGGTTTGTCCGCCTATGTCCCCGCCTTCTTTTCGATCTTCGCCCACGTGTCCTTCAACGCCAGCGTCCGGTTGAACACCAGCTTCTCCGCGGTCGAATCCGGATCGAGGGAGAAGTATCCCACACGTTCGAACTGATAGGGTGTGCCCATCTTCGCCTCGGCCAACGAAAGCTCCAGCTTCGCGTCCGCCACCACTTCCAGCGAGTTGGGGTTCAGATTGCCGAGAAAGCTGCCGCCGTCTGGCACATCCAGCGGATTTGGGTTCGAAAACAGCTTGTCGTAAAGCCGCACCTCGGCGGAAATGGCATGCGCCGCCGACACCCAGTGCATCGTCGACTTCACCTTCCTGCCATCCGGCGAATTCCCTCCGCGGCTGGCCGGATCGTACGTGCAGTGCACCTCCACCACGTTCCCGTCCGCGTCCTTCACCACGCTCTGCGCGACGACAAAATACGCATTGCGCAGCCGTACTTCTTTGCCTGGCGACAGCCGATAATACTTCGGCGGCGGAACCTCGCGAAAATCCTCCTGCTCGATGTAGAGCTCACGCGAAAACGCCACCTGCCGCGTCCCCGCGGTTGCATCCTCGGGGTTGTTCGCCACCTCCACGTACTCCGTCTGTCCCTCCGGGTAATTGTCGATCACCAGCTTCAGCGGCCGCAGCACCGCCATGCCACGCGTCGCCCGCGTGTTCAGGTCATCGCGCTGAACGTGCTCCAGCATCTCGAAATCGATAACGCCGTTGGTCCGCGTCGCCCCCAGTGAGGTTACAAACGACCGAATTCCCTCCGGTGTAAACCCGCGCCTGCGAAACCCCGACAGGGTCGGCATCCGCGGATCGTCCCATCCGTTCACCCGGCCTTCCTGCACCAGTTGCAGCAGCTTGCGTTTCGACAGCAGCGTATACGTCAAATTCAGCCGGTCGAATTCGATTTGCTGCGAAGGGAAAATCCCAAGTTGTTCGATGAACCACCGGTACAGCGGCTGATGATCTGCAAACTCCAGCGTGCACATCGAGTGCGTCACGTTCTCAATCGAGTCCGACTGCCCGTGTGCGTAGTCGTACATCGGGTAGATGCACCACGCATCGCCGGTCCGGTGGTGCTCCGCACGGAGGATGCGGTACATGATCGGGTCGCGCATATTGATATTCGGCGACTCCATATCGATCTTCGCCCGCAGGACGCGGCTCCCGTCCGGAAACTCGCCGGTCTTCATGCGCGTGAACAGGTCGAGGTTCTCCTCCACCGTGCGGTTGCGATACGGGCTGTCCCTGCCCGGCTCCGTCAACGTCCCGCGATGCTGCCGGATCTCGTCCGCCGACAAGTCATCCACATACGCCTTGCCCGCCCGGATCAGCTGAATCGCCCACTCATACAACTGGCCGAAGTAATCCGACGCATAGCACAGCCGCTCCCAGTCAAATCCGAGCCAGCGGACATCCTTCTGGATCGAATCGACATACTCCTGCTCTTCCTTTTCAGGATTGGTGTCGTCGAAGCGCAGGTTCGTCTTGCCCCCGAACTCATCCGCCAGCCCAAAGTCCAGGCAGATGGCTTTGGCGTGGCCGATATGCAGATAGCCGTTTGGCTCGGGTGGAAACCGCGTCTGCACCACCGCATCGCCGTACTTCTCCAGGCGAACATCCTCCGCGATTCTGTCGCGAAGAAAATTCGGTGTCGTGGCGATTTCGGGCGTTTCCACATTCGAGTCTGTTTTGGCTGCCATGCTCCTATTTTTTCACGGCAGGGCGGTTGCGGGCGGGGTGCGCTGCCCACGGTCTCGACGACATACACCCGATTTCTCGCTGGGAGCCTGTTTCCGGGAGCAACTTTGGGGGCTACTCTTCCCTGCTCGACGCGCGGATTCCGCCTGTTTTATCGGCGTCTGGACGCTTTTGTGGCAGCCGATGGCGCTCCCAAACAGCTTTTGTCATTCTCCTGCAGCGCGTTCCAGTACGTTTAAAGTGCTGATACTGGACGTTCGGCTTGTCCGCTACTGCAGCAGGATCACGTTCATGCTCCACGGCGTCAGCGTCAGCGTGTAGGGCAGGTTCTGCGCACCCAGGTCGGTCGTCGAAGGAATCGGCGCGCCTGCCGTGCCCAGCCAGTACGAGGTCGCGCTGTTGTTCTCCGTCTGGTCGTACATCGCCTTGTCGTACGTGATCACTTTCACGTCCGCCGTCGACGTCGACGAAGACAGCGTGATCTGAACCGGCTCGCTCGTCGTCTCGTTCAGGTTGAACAACACCAGCGCCGTTCCGCCGCTGTGCGTCGCCGCATAGGCCCGGATATCCATCGTGTCGCCGTTGCTCACGGTTGCCGTCAGCGCGTTCTCGCCATCCACCGCGACGTGGCTGAACAACTGGAATGCCCGCGCCGTCGGGAACGGCGTCCCCTCCGCAATGCTCGGAATCGTCACCCCGCCGCCGGTGGTGCAGCCGTTCTCCGGCAGCCCGTCGCTGAACAGCATGTACCCGCCGAAGTCCTGCCAGCCGTAAAGCGTGTTCGAGAACCAGGAGCTCGTGTCCGACACCGCGTCGTCGCAGCCGCCGAAGGCGATCCACCACGTCAGACGCGAAACGCCGTCGTTCATGGCCTCGCCCAGCACCTGTCCCGCGTAGAGCGCCTGGGTAATGGAGAGCGACTGCGTGCCCGGGTCGCTGTACGTGGTGCCGATTTCGCCCACATAGATCGGCGTGTTCGCCGTGCCGTAGGTCTTCAGCTCCTGCTCGATGGTCTTGATCGACGCCGTCAGGCCCGGCGCCGCGTCGTACACCAGGAAGTGATCGCTGGGCGCTTGTCCGCCCGCCGTCGGGCTCGGCGCCTCCGGATAATAGTGATACTCCACGAAGTCATACGAGCCCTTCGCGTTCGCCAGCACCGTCTGGTCCCATCCGCCCGCCTGATTGTCGGCATCGACGTCCACGCCCACCAGCGTGCTCGCGCTCGCCGCTTTCAGCGTCTTGTAGAACCCGCTCGCGCCCGTCACCGCGCTCGCGTACACCGCGGGGTTGTGCTGGTCCGACGCATTCGCATGCATGTCGGTTTCCCAGCTGCCATATTCCTCGTTGCCCACGGTCATGTGGCTCACCGTGATGCCGTCGCCCAGCGCGGCTGTCAGCCACGCTGCCGCTTCCGATGGATCGCCCGGCCCGTTGCAGGCCGCATTCGATCCGTAGTCGGCGGTCAGCGCCACATCCACGCCCGCCGGCTTCACAAAGGAGTTCACGAAGTCGCTGAAGTCCGCCGTCGACACGGTGTACCCGCCGTTGCAGGCCGTGTTCGTCTGCCAGTCGTAGTCGTCGGACTCAGACCCGCCCGGCCACCGCACCGCCTTCACGCCGGTTGAGGTGAACGCATCGACCACCGGCGAAGGATTCGCGCCGCCCGCGGTGGGATCGAACCACACCGCCATGTTCATGCCCAGGAGCTGATCCGAAACCGCCGGCCCCAGCGTCGATTGATCCACCGTCACTGTGGTCGATGACCCTGTCGCCGACGTGATCGTCACCTGCGCGGTACCTGTCGCCGTCGTGTACGCCGCCGAGCTGTTCGCGTCCGGCGTATAGGTCGCGGTCAGCGTGTAGGTTCCTGCTCCCGCCGTCCACGTGTTGGCCGGTACATCCACCGTCACGCTGCCATTGCTCAGCGTGCCCGCGCTGTAGTTGAAGGTTCCGCTGCTCAGCGTGATCGATCCCGTCGGAGTCGCGCTGCCGCTCGGCCCGGCCACCGCCACCGTGACCGTGAAGGCCGCGTTGGCCACGATGCTCGCCGGCGCCGTCACCGTCACCGTCGGCGCCACCGCAACCGGCGTCGTGTAGTTCGCCGTCACCGTCATATTGGCGCTCAGCGTTACATTGCAGGTGGCTCCGCTCGTGCTGGTGCACCCGGTCCACGACGAGAACGTGTTCCCGCCCGCCGTCGACGGCGCGTTGAGGATGTACTGCGTTCCCGTGGTCGCCGTCTCTGTGAACGGCGTCGTCTCCTGAACAACGACATTGTTGTTCGGATTGCCGACGCTGATCGAGACCCCTTTGTCGGGGTTGGACGAATCCACGCTCAGGACAACCGGCGGCTTCGAGTGCATGCCGCTGCTGCTGCCGCAGCCGCTCACCAGCCCAGCCAGGCTGCCCGCCAACAGCAGCGCCCCCGCCAATCTTGCCGTGACCATGCCTTCGTCCTCCACTCTCGCGAGCGTCGCGCCTCGGCTCGCGGCCCAAAGGGCTCAACCGCGCGAGCAGGACGCTGCTGGACGCTCGACCGAAGGTGGATACAATCGTACCGCGGCGCGGTTCCGCTGTCGTGGTTACCGTCGCGTCAGACGCCGGCCGGGTGCCCCACCCTCGCCGCCCGCTGTGAACGACAGCGTGGGCGCGCGGGCTTCCCGGATGCCCGCGAGGAAGTCATCGGCGGTCACGCCATGGAGCAGGCAGCGCGCGACGAACGGATAGCGCGCCCGCGCCAGCACGCCCTCCACCGGGTGCCGCGCCATCATGACAAAGCGCGGGCCGCCGCCCGGCAGCGAGGCGCGCATCGACTCGCACGCCGTCGGCGTCAGCAGGTCTTCGTCGACCAGCGCCACGTCGACGGCCTCCTGGATGAGCATGGGAAGCACTGCCGAATGCGAGGCAAACTGCCCCACCACCTGCATGTCCGCCTGGCCGTCGACCACAATGCCCCATCCCAACCGCTCCAGCTTCGACGCAAGAATGAGCGCGACGCGGATAGGCGCGTCCGCACCGGCCGAAACCGTTGTCAGCGGAGAAGTCTGCGAGAATTCCGTCAAAAGGATCTGCTCGAGGTTTGGCCGCGCGCTGCCGAGCGGCCCTGCTTGCCCGTACAGCCGATGGTAGCCAGCGCCTCGGCCTGCGCCATCCGACGGAAGTCGGATTCGCCCGGCGCGGAATTCGCATTGAATGGGTGCGTTGCACAAACGACCCTGAGGGAGACCGCTTGAATCGCCGCACGCTCACCGCTGCCGGACTCACGCTCGCCGCATCGCTGCTGGCCGCGGGAGCAGCGGCGCAAACCAGCACCCCCGCAGCGCCCGCGCTCGTTCCCTACGTCGTCGATCACCGCGCAGGGCTCGCGCAACGTTCCCCCGCCGATCTCTCCTTCCTGCTCGATCCGCCCGCCGGCCACCATGGATTCATCCACGCCGCCGGCGGCCACCTCGTCACCGGCGACGGCCGCCGCATCCGCTTCTGGGGCGTCAATGTCACCGACTGGAGCCCCGGCTCGACGCAAATTCCCTCGAAGCAGGACGCGCCCATGTGGGCCGCGACCCTCGCTCGCTACGGTGTCAACTGCGTCCGCCTGCAATTCCTCGATTTGCTCACCCCGCGCGGCCTCATCGACGCGAACCGCAACGACACGCGCGTCTTCGACCCCGGGCAGCTCGACCGCGAAGACTTCTTCCTCGCTGAACTCGAGAAGCGCGGCATCTACATCGACTTCAATCTGCTCGTCGGACGTCCATTCAAAGCCGGCGATGGCGTCGCCGACGCTCACAAGATTCGCGAAGGCGCCAAGGGCATCAGCCTCTACGACAAAACCCTCATCGAACTCCAGAAGGACTACGCGCGCCAGCTCCTCACCCACGTCAATCCCTACACAAAGCGCGCCTACGCCGACGATCCCGCCGTCGCCATCGTCGAAATCAACAACGAGAACGCCCTGTGGCTTGGCTTTCGCGGCCCTTCGCCCTTCTACGATCGCGAGCTCGACGCCATCTATGACGGCTGGCTCCAGAAGAACGCCACCGCAGCGGCGATATGGTCGCTGCGCAAGGAAACCGGCGCGCAGCCGAGCGATCCCATCCCCCTGCTCGCGGGGCCGGAGGTCGGCGCTGCGCCGCAGGATCGCTTCGATCTCGAGTCGCGCTTCTATCTCTGGCTCGAGAGCGGCTACTTCAGCTACATGCGCGCGTTTCTGCAGAACGATCTCCACATCCGGTGCCTCATCCTTGCCACGGCGGACCACAACCACCGCGGCTCCGGCTACCCGCTGCTGCTCGCCACCGCCTCCTTCGACGCAGTCGACGGCCACGACTACTGGGAAGGCCCCTGGGAGCGCAAACCAAAATCGCCCATGGTCGACGATCCGCTCAATTCCACCGCCGTCGAGCTCTCCCGCACCGCCGAAGCCGGCAAGCCGTACACCGTGAGCGAGGTGAACGAGCCGTTCCCCAACGATTCCGGCGCCGAGCAGGTTCCGATCCTCGCCGCGTACGGCGGTCTGCAGGACTGGGACGCGATCCTCTGGTACACCTTCGAGCCGAAGAAGGATGCCGCGTGGAAGCCGTACATCGGGGACCCGTTCGACCTCAGCCTCGATCCCATCAAAATGCCGGAGCTGGCCGCCGGTGCGCTCACCTTCCTGCGCGGCGACGTCAGCCCCGCGCGAACCACCCTCACGCACAGCTACTCCGAGCAGCAGGTCTTCGCGAGCTACCGGCTCTGGGACAAAGACCGCCCGTACTTCACGCCCGGGTTTCCGCTTTGGAAGCCGCTCGTCGATGGCTCGCGCATCGCGTCGCTCGACGACGGGCCCACGCAGCAATTCCCGGCCGATCCGCAGCCCGCCCCCACCATCTCTGACACCGCCCAGCTCGCCTGGTCCGTGTCGACGTCCCCATCGAAGCCCGGAGCCGGCCGGGAGGCTTCGGGCCAGGTCACGATCGATACCCCGCGCACCCAGGGACTCATCGGCTTCTCAGCCGCGCAAACCAAGCCTCCGGCGAATTTGTCCGCCGCGGTCGCCAATCCGTTCAGCGCGATTCTACTCACGTCGGTCGACGCGCAGCCGATCGCGCAGAGCCGTCATCTGCTGCTTGTCGCCGGCGCGCGCGCCATCAACACCGGCATGGCGTGGAACACCGCCCACACCGCCCTGGAACAGTGGGGTACCTCGCCCACGCTCATCGAGCCGGTCACCGGACGCATCGCGCTCCGCGGCCTCGCAGGCGCCACCGCCGTCCTCGCCCAGCCGCTCAATGGAGCCGGGCAGCCCCTCGGCGAGCCCATCCGCGCTGCCCAGGACCACGGCGCCTGGCAAATCCGCGTGGGTACCCCCGCCACCACGTGGTATTCCGTGACGGTCGAGCGGTAGCGCCTACAATTCGTGTGAGCACCCGAACGAGCTTTTCGCCCATGGCCCGCATCCGCAGTTCGCGCCGCATCGCTGTCTGTCTGGCTGCGATCGCCATGCTCGCCTCGGTCGCCTTCGCCGCCGCACCCAGCGGCTACACGCGCAAGCTGTGGCAGACCCAGGACGGCCTGCCCGAGCAAACCGTCCAGGCTTTCGCGCAAACGCCCGACCACTATCTCTGGATCGGCACCACCGGCGGCTTGCTGCGCTTCGATGGCGCGCGCTTCACCGTCTTCGACCACGGCAACACGCCGCAGCTTCACGAGAACAGCGTCTTCGCGCTGCTCGCCTCGCGCGACGGCAGCCTCTGGATCGGCACCGAGGGCGGCGGACTCGTCCGCTATCAGGCCGGCAAATTCCGCGCCTATGGCTCCGCCGACGGCCTGAGCGACGGCTTCGTCCGCGCCCTCTTTGAAGATCG
>DATDHZ010000083.1:0-26818 GCA_036521315.1 Acidobacteriaceae bacterium | reverse complement strand
CCCACTTTTCCGCAAACCTACAACTTTCGAGGGTAACTAACTCGGTAAACGTGCATTTTCCCCGCGAACGTTCGATGCTACGCTGGCTCCATTGAAAGGATTTCCATGGCCCGCTCCTCCTTCGAACTCGTTGGTGCCTTCATTTCTGCCATTAACGCTCGCGACCTCACGACCATGCGCTCGCTCATGACCGACGACCATGTCTTTGTCGATGCGCGCGGCGCCAAGTACTTCGGCGCCGATCTGCAAATCGAGAACTGGCGTCAGTTCTTCTTCGCCTATCCCCAGTACTGGATCTTCATCGACTCCAGCTTCGCCTATGGCGACCGCGTCGGCCTCTTCGGCGAGTGCGGCGGCAAATGGCGCGTCGACGGCACCATCATCCCGGGCTCATGGAAAGTGACCGCCGCCTGGCTGGCCGAAGTGCAGGACGGAAAAATCCGCAGCTGGAGCATCTTCTGCGACACCGCCTGGGCCAACGCCCCCGAGCAGAACCGGATCCCTACCCTCGCCATCATGGAAGCCTGAGGCCCGCCTCTTCAACGCAGCCGCATCGAACCCGAATCGCAGCCCTCGTGAGGGCTATTCCGTCCGCAGCGCCCGCGCCGGGTCCACCGTCGCCGCCCTCCGCGCCGGAATCAACCCCGCCAGCGCCGCCACCACGCAGATCCCCACAATCCCCGCCCCGTACACGGCCGGGTCCGCCACCGACACCCCAAACAGCTGGCTGCGCACCGCCCGCGTCGCCAGCATGGCCAGCGGAATCGTCACCGCCATCGCGCCTCCCGCCAGCAGCAGCACCTCGCGCAGAATGAGCCCCACCACCGTACCCCGCCGCGCCCCCAGCGCCATGCGAATCCCAATCTCCCGCGTCCGCTGCGCCGTCGCATACGCCAGGATTCCGTACAGTCCGATCCCCGCCAGCAGCGCCGCCAGCGCCCCAAACACCCCGGCCAGCATCGCAATCGCCCGCTCCGTCATCAGGTTCGCGTCGATCTCCTCGGTCAGCGTCCGCACGTCGCCCACGATCAGCTTCGCATCGATATGCGTCACCGCCGCCCGCAGGCTCGCCGCCTCCGCCTCCGGCGCCTGCCACGTCCGCACGTAATACGTCAGTCCCGTCTGCCGCGGCGCCTGCGCGAACAGCGTGTAGCACGTCGGAATCGCGGGGTCCCGCACGCTCTGGTGCTTCACATCCCGCACCACCCCCACAATCATCGCCTCGGTGTTGCCCTTGTTCGGCCGGTGGACATGATGTCCCAGCGCCGCCTGCGCGCCGCCGAAGTAATGCTTCGCGAACCCCTCATTCACAATCGCCACGCGGGTCGAGGTGGCCGTGTCCGCCGCGTTGAAATACCTTCCCGCCGCCAGCGGCACGCCCATCGTCTGCAGATACTCGTTGCTCACCCACGGCAACTCGACGTCGAACTCCTCATCCGTCTTCGCATACCCCACCGGCACCATGTCTCCCTGGATGTCATCGTCAGACAGATCCGTATCGTTCGTCGCGCCCGCCGTGCGCACACCCGGCAGCACATTCACCGCGTCCAGCACCCGTTCCTCCACGGGCGCCACCTCCGTCGACCCATATCCCGCCAGCGCCGGATTCAAATCGAAGACCAATAAATGATCCGTCGCGAATCCAGGATTCACCCGCCGCAAATTCCCGATCGTCCGCACGAACAATCCCGCCGCCACCATCAGCATCAGGCTGAAGCCGATCTGCAGCGCCACGCACGTCCGCCGGAAACTGAGCGATCCGCTGCCCCCCGACCCGCCCCGCTCCTGCATCGCCGCCGTCAGCCGCGGCCTCCGAAACTGCGCCGCCGGCGCCAGGCTGAACAGCAGGCTCGCCCCCAGCATCACCGCCAGCGTCCATCCCAGCACCCGCCAGTCCAGCGTCGGCGCAAACGTCACAATCCCGCCGCCCGCCCCGCCCGACATCCAGTGGATCAGCGCCCGCAGGACCTCCGGCGCAATGGCCAGCCCAACCGCCGCTCCGGCCAGCCCCAGCAGCATCCCTTCCGCCAGCAGCTGCCGCACGATCTGCCCGCTCGTCGCCCCCAGCGCGTACCGCACGCTGAATTCTCGCGCCCGCGTTGCCGCCCGCACCAGTAGCAGGCTCGCCACATTCACCACCGCCATTGCGATCACCAGCAGCACCATCGCCAAAATGATCGTCAGCGGCGTCTCCATATCCCCGCGCATGGGACTGAATCCCTTCGCGCCCGCTTCGACCTGCAGACGCGCATTCCCAATGAATCCCTGCCGCGCCTGGGCCGACTGATCCCGCAGCTTCGTGAATTCATCCGCGCGCACCTGCAGAAACAGCGTATTGAGCGACGCCTCCGCCTGTGCTCGCGTCACTCCCGGCTTCAGCCTGCCAACCAGTGCAATCCAGTACGCCTGCCGGTCGTTCTCATATGGCCACTCCGGCACCAGCACCTGCTCCATCGTGAGCGGCACATACACGTCCAGCGTATGTCCCCACACAACGCTGTGAAATCCCGGAGCGGCCACGCCCGCAATCGTGAACGGCATGCCGTTCACCAGCAAGGTCCGGCCCACGACCGGCGCCTCAGCCAGATGTGTTTTCCAGAAGTCGAAGCCCAGCACCGCCACTGGATTCGCCCCCGCGGCTGTCTCATCGTTCCCGGAGAACACCCGGCCCACCGCCGGCGGCACGCCCAGCATTTCGAAATAATTCCCGCTCACCATCTCCGCCGAAACCGTCTCGGCGTGGTTGTTCCAGGTCACTCCCAGCGTCAGCGGCGCTTCGGCAATCAGCCCGCTCAGCGCCGTATTCCGGTCGCGCAGATCCCGGTACATCGGATACGAAAACTCATGGATGTGCCCCGGCGTGTCCCCGCCCTCCGAGTGCCTGTGCCCGTCATACGTGCCCCGGAAGCTGAGCACCACCAGCCGGCCCGGATCGCGCACCGGCAACGACTGCAGCAGCGCCTGATCGATCAGGCTGAAGATCGTCGCGTTGGCCCCAATCGCCAACGCCAGCGTCAGAATCGCCACCGCCGCAAATCCTGGATTCCGCCACAACCCGCGCAGCCCATACCGCACATCCCGCCCCAGCGACTCCAGAGAAAACGAGGGCCGCGCCTCGCGGCAGGCCTCCCGCGCACCCTCGCGGCTCCCAAACGCGATCGCCGCCCGCCGCCGTGCCTCTGCCGGCGTCATCCCTGCAGCGACGTTCACCTCCACAGCACGCTCCACGTGGAACTGGATCTCCTCATCCACGTCCGCCCGCCTCTTTCCCTTCACAACGTGCCGAACCCACGCCCCAATCTCGCCCATCATCAGTCACCGCCTTTCCCCATGGAAGCTGAGCGCCGAACCCGAATCGCGGATAGCTGTTAGCTACTAGCGTTCAGCTGAACCCTGATCGCTGATCGCTGATCGCTGACCGCTGACCGCTGACCGCTGACCGCTCTGCCTGTGCCCTTAGGCCTTCTGCAATACCAAATTCACCGCCCCCGTCAGCCGGTCCCAGTTCTCCAGCTCCGCTTCCAGTTGCTTCCGCCCCGCCGTCGTCAACGAATAGAACCGCGCCCGACGGTTGTTCTCGCTCGCGCCCCACTCCGCCCGAATCCAGCCCTTGTACTCCAGCCGGTGCAGCGCGGGATACAGCGACCCCTGCCCCACCTGCAGCACGTCATTCGACATTTGCTGGATCCGCTGCGCGATCGCCCACCCATGCTCCTGCCCCAGCGCCAGCGTCTTCAAAATCAGCAAGTCCAGTGTCCCCTGCAACAAATCCGTCGGTTGACCCATCGTTTCCCCTCGACATTCGACAACAGCAATCGGCCATCAGCATCTTCCAATCCCCTGTCGAATGTCAAGGGGTGCCGCCTCCCTGACCTGCACCCTCCCCTCATCCGTCTGAGTGTCTGTGCCCTGCGCTCCGTGCCCTCAGCTCTGCGCTCGGAGCTCTGTGCTCTGTTTTGTCAAGCCCCCTGCTCCCGCACGAAAGTAATGTCTCCTGATAACAAGCCACTTACAAGCCAAATCGGCCCAACAAAGTTGGCGCGGTTTGATCCTCAGCTTGGTATTCTGATAATAGAGAGGTTTTTTAGAGAGGCTCGCAGCTGAGCCCCTCGTCCTGCCGCCATCCGCGGCTGGCCTGGGGCGCTCGCCGCGGGCCTTTTCTTTTGCCTCTCCACTTTGCAAGCAAAGGAACACCATGAACGTATTTCAAAAAATCGGCGTCAAAATCGCGGACTTCGCCAAATGGTTCGGCGGCGCAGTCAAGACCGTCATCGGCCTGGCAGCCCGCGTCGAAACCATCCTTCGCTCCGAAAAGCCTCTCGAGAAGCCCTTCATCGCCGGCCTCGCCACCGTCATCGCCGACGTCGAAGCCCTGCTCGCCTCCGCCGAAGGCGCCGTCAACGCGGACGGCCTCAACTTCCCCGCCGACTCGAAGGTCTACGCCGGCTTCCTCACCCTCCTCGACGACTTCAAAAAGCTGTCGCCGATCGTCGAAGAAGCCGTCGGCATCCTCGAAGGCAAGCAGTCCACCCCGTCGGCCAGCTAACCCGCTGACCTGGTGATCGCAGGGGCTGGCAATCCACCGCCAGCCCCACATTTCGCCGAATATTGAGAGGTTCGACCCGATGAAAGCCCACCGGTCGGCTACAGCCCCCCGACAGAAACGGGCACGAATTCCGCGGTCACAAGCGCCGTCAGGCGCGATGCTGCGTAGCCCCGCGCGTCAGCGCGGGGAACACGCAATCAACAGGCAAGCGAGTCCCGTAGGGACGGCGCTCCCAGGGCCCTCAAAACCTAGTTGAATCGCAAATAGATACAAGTTGGAGGCCTCAAACCAAACAAATATCTACCGGTTTTTCAGCCACTTAACAAAAAACTACTGCTAACAAAAAAACAATCGCGCCAATCAGCACCCAGCCCCTGTGCGCAAACCTGCGGCTTCTGGCCCAATTTGCGCAATCACCTGCCCAACCCGGAGCCTGTATGGTCCCATCGGTCCGGCAAACCCCGCCACCAGCGCATCTCAACTATCCGTGACATGCCGGCAGGTTGCCCGCCGGCTGCACCGTGCCAAAGAAGCCATTTCCACGGAGATTCGCTGATGAAGCTGCACTTAGCCCCCTCCATTCTGCTGTCTGTCTGTTCCCTTTCTGCCTTTGCCACCGTCACCGTCACCAGCCCAAAGAACAACACTTCTTACACCAGTCCCGTGCATTATGTCGCCACCGCCACCGCCACCACCTGCTCCTCCGGTGTTTCGTCGATGGGCATTTACGTCAACAACGTCCGCAAGTACGTGGTGAACGCCGCCTCGCTCAACACGACCATCGCGCTGAGCCCCGGCTCCTACAACACCGTCGTCCAGGAATGGGATAAATGCGGAGGTTCCACCACCGCCACCGTCAACATCAAGGTGGTCGCGGCGTCGCAAGCGGCCGTCTCTGTCTATGCTGACTCGCCCACCGTCACGTCCGGCAGCGCCTCCACCGTCACCGTCACGGCCAGCGGAGCGACCAGCGTCACCCTCAGCGGCGGCGGCAACACCTGGACCCTCTCCTCCACCGGCGGCAACGTCAGCGTCACCCCCACGCAGACCACCACCTACACCGCCGAGGCCACCGGCTCCTCCGGCACGGATTCCGCCACCGCTACCGTCACCGTGATCCCCGCCGCCGACCTCCAGAAGATCCAGCATGTCGTCTTCATGCTCCAGGAGAACCACAGCTTCGACAACTACTTCGGCATGCTCAACCCCTACCGCAAGACCGAAGGATGGAATGTCGGTTCCGACGGCAAGGATTACAACGTCGACGGCATCGACGACAAGCTCGACACGTACTACAACGACACGGACGAAGGAACCAAAATCTCTCTCTTCAAGTTCACCAGCACCTGCGTCGACGACATGAGTTCCGCCTGGCTTGAGAGCTACGGCGACGTCAGCCGCTGGACCTTCTCCACCACCCGCCCCATCAACATGGACGGCTTCGTGCACACCGCCGAAGGCTTCGCCAAAAGCTGCACCAGCAGCGGCAGCTGTTCAGGATCGTTCACTGACACCGAAGGCGCGCGCGCCATGGGTTACTACGATCAGGATTTTCTCAACTACTACTACTACATGGCTTCGCAGTTCGCTCTCTCCGATCGCTGGTTCTCGCCCGTCTCGAGCAAGAGCATCAACAACCGCATTGCGACCTTCAGCGGCGGAACCACGCAGGGCCTCGTGCACGATCCAGGCAACGATGACCACCTCGGCCAGTTGCCGATCACCACGATCTTCGACAAGCTGCAGGCCGCCGGCGTCACCTGGAAGATCTACTTCACCGTCACCCAGGGTGAATGCCTGAGCGAGAGCAGCTGCAGCGGATCGAAGTTCCCCGGAACGAACTTCAGTCCCTTCTCCAGCTCCGATAAGTACCTCTACGAGAACCCGTCACACGCCGCCTGTACCGGCAGCACCAAGCCTTCCAGCGTTGTGGGCGATTCGACCAACTCCTTCTGCATCGATCCCACGCACATCGCGCCGCTCTCGCAGTACTACACCGATGCGAAGAACAACACCCTCCCCAGCTTCGCCTTCATCGAGGCCGGCTACGGCAACAACGATGAGCATCCAGGATCCGGCCAGTCGATTCTCTCCGGCCAGGCTCAGGTGGCGAAGGTCATCAATTCGCTGATGACCAGCGCTTCCTGGAGCAGTTCCGTCTTCTTCTTCGCCTACGACGAAGGCGGCGGTCCCTACGATCACGTGCCTCCGGTGCCCGGCCACTCTAACCAGAACACCGATGCCTCGCTCGGCACCATTCCCGACATCTCCGAGATCGCCGTCAACCCCGACACCTACAAGCCCTGCGTGCCCAGTGGAGGCAAGCCCACGCTGCACTGCGATCTCGACTCGAGCGATCCCGGCGCCAATTCCGGTGACGCTCCGGCGGTCAAAGGCTTCGACGCGCAGCTCGGCTTCCGCGTGCCCAACATGGTCATTTCGCCCTTCACGCGGAAGCACTATGTCTCGCACGTCCCCATGGACCACACCGCCGTCATCAAGTTCGTGGAGAACCGCTTCCTCGGCAGCTCCGCGCACCTGACGAATCATGACGCGGCCCAACCCGACCTGCTCGACTTCTTCGATTTCACCGCGCCCTGGGCCACGCCCCCCACACCACCCACGCCGAACACGACGTCCTCCTGCTCGCCCGGCAACATGGGCAACTAATCCCTGCCGCGCGCAGGCCCAAAACAAAAGGGAGCAGCCAGTGCTGCTCCCTTTCGCATTGCTCTCTACGCTGTCGGCTACACGCTATACGCTGCCGTCCTCACCACCGCCCCCACGCGCGGCTGACGTAATCCGTCATCGTCATCATGATGAGCACGATGAAGGTGAAGAACCCCGCCGCCAGGGTAAGCTTGGTGAGTTTTGAGCTGTATTTGATGTGCATGAAGAACAACACCACCAGCGTCATCTTCAGGCACGCGATGGCCAGCGCCACCACTGCGTTGAAAACGCCCAGATCGATATACGAAACCGCCGCCGTCGTTCCCGTCAGCACCAGCAGGCACGCGCCGATGATCAGATAGATCCGCGGGCTGACAATGTGCTCCTCGTGATGCGTCGGCTCCGAAGGCCCGAAGTCCATGTGCAGGTGATGGTGATGCTCCTCTTGTTTTTGCTCCATCCTCAACCTCTGTCGCTGTCGGCTATCGGCTAACCGCTGTCTGCTATCGGCCATTCGCTGTCCGCTCCGTCACTGATGTCGACTGATCAGGTACAAGAGCGGGAATAAAAAGATCCACACGATATCGACAAAGTGCCAGTACAACCCAAAATTCTCTATGGGCGCCACATGCCCGTTCACATATTTCCCGCCATACACCTGGAACAGCAGAATCGTCAGCAGCGAGACCCCGATCACCATGTGCAGCGCGTGCATCCCCGTCATCAGGAAGTACAGCGAGAAATAAATCTGCGTCTTCTCGGCCATATCCAGGGGCAGCTTGTCGTCCGGATAGTTCCTGGTGCCGTGCACGAAATCCTGCGGGCTGAAGTTCAGCCCAGGCACGTGGTGCTCCACCCACTCGTCGTGCCACTCGTAGGCCTTGATGCACAAAAAAGTGCAGCCCAAAATCAGTGTCAGCACGATCCAGCCCATCAGCGCCTTGCGCATCCGCGTTTCCGACGCGTGCACCGCCATCGCCATGGTGAAGCTGGAAATGATCAGCACCGTCGTGTTGGTCGTGCCCGCCCAGATGTGCAGCGTGTGGCTGCCCGCCACAAACGCCGGATAATACCAGTTGCGGAAAATCAGGTACGAGCAGAACAGCCCGCCGAAGAACATGATCTCCGTGAGCAGGAACAGCCACATCCCGAACGTGGCGGCTTCCCGCTGCTGGGGCACGCTCGCGAAATGATGACGCAGATAAGGCGCGTGCTCATGCTCCACATGCCCGGTCTCGGAGGTTTGCGCGGCGAGTGTATGGCTATCCATGGTTCACTATCCCAGAGTCGGGACTTCACTCTCTTTCCGGCTGTCCAGCCACTCGTAGTCGTACGCCTCGTGCGTCACAATCGGCGTCTCGATGAAATTCTCCGCCAGCGGCGGCGACTGGATCTGCCACTCCAGCCCCGCAGCCTGCCACGGATTCGGTCCCGCAATCTTCCCATACTTCAGCGACCAGGTGAGATACAGCAGAGGCAGCAGGTACCCGATGGCCAGCACCGTGGCCCCCGCGCTCGAAAAAACGTTCAGCACCTGAAACTCCGGCGGATACGCCGCGTACCGCCTCGGCATGCCCAGATAGCCGAGGATGAACTGCGGAAAGAAGGTGAGGTTGAATCCCGTAAAGAGAATTACGGCCGCGATGCGTCCCATCGATTCGGGATACATTCTCCCCGTCATTTTGGGCCACCAGAAATGGATGCCCGCCATGAGCGCGGTCACCATGCCTCCCACCATCACGAAATGGAAATGGGCCACCACGAAATAGGTCTCTGTCAGGTGAATATCCATGCCCATCGTTGCGAGGAAAACGCCCGTCAGCCCGCCGATGGTGAACAGACCAATAAAACCCAGGGTGTACAGCATCGGCGTGTCGAAGGTGATCGACCCCTTATACATCGTCGCCGACCAGTTGAAGATCTTGATCGCAGAAGGCACCGCCACCAGCATCGTCATCAGGGAGAAGACCAGCGCCGAGTAGTTCGAGATGCCCATGATGAACATATGGTGGGCCCACACGAAGAAGCTGAAAACCCCGATCGCGACCGAAGAGAAAGCCACTGCCGTGTACCCGAACACCCGCTTGCGGCTGAAGCAGGCAACGACTTCCGAGATGACGCCCATCCCCGGCAGAATCATCACGTAGACGGCGGGGTGTGAATAGAACCAGAACAAATGCTGGAAGAGCAGCGGGTCGCCCCCTCGGGCAGGATCGAAGACCCCGATGCCGATGGTGCGCTCCAGCACGATCAGAACCAGCGAGATGGCAATAACCGGCGTGGCGAGGACAAAAATGAATGAGGTGGCGTAATAGGACCAGATGAAGAGCGGAAGCCGGAACCACGTCATGCCGGGCGCCCGCATGCGATGGATCGTGACGAGGAAATTCAATCCGGTGAGAATCGAAGAAAAGCCGGCGACGAAAATGCCCATGGCCGCGGCGACCACATTGGTGTTGAGGTAGTGGGTGCTGAGCGGAGTGGTGAAGGTCCAGCCGGTGTCAACACCGCCGAACACCATCATGGTGAGCTCGATGCACCCGCCGGTGACAAACAGGTACCAGCTGAGCAGGTTGATCTTGGGAAAGGCGACGTCCTTCGCCCCAATCATCAGCGGGATGAGAAAGTTACCGAGAACTGCGGGCGCCACCGGCACCAGAAAGAAAAAGACCATGATGATGCCGTGCGCCGAGAACACCTTGTTGTAGGTGTCCGCCGCCATCAGGTCGCTGGCCGGCGTCAGCAGCTCCAGCCGCATGAGCGCTGCCATCACCCCGCCGACAAAGAAGAAAAATGTGATGGCGATCAGGTACAGGATGGCGATGCGCTTGTGATCGGCTGTCAGCAGCCAGCTCTTCAGCCCGTATTCCTTGTTCAGATACGATTCTTTCGGCAGCTGTGCCGTCGACTGATCCGGCAGGCTCGCGATTGTGCTCATGGTTTCACCGTCCCTGGCGTCAGCGCGGGAGCCGATGTCCCGCCCGCCGCCGTGCCCGTCTGCACGGGCTGCGCCGCGCTGTTGTCAATCGTCTGCTGGATGCGATATTGCGAATCCAGACGCCTGATGTATTCCACCAGATCGATCAGCCCTTCCTCGCTCACCTGCCCCTGGTAGGTAGGCATAATCGGCGCGTAGCCGGCCACCTCGTGCATGCTCGGGTTCAGGATCGTATCGCGCAGGAAGGCATCGTCCACCGTGACGAATTCGCCGCTCTTCAGCTGCAGACGTGCCCCGTAAATGTTGGCCAGATTCGGCCCGTGCGCATTCGGCCCGGGGTTATGGCAGGAATTGCATCCCAGGCTCGCGAACAGCCGCTCGCCGTTCTGCGCCAGCGACGTTCCGCTCGTTGACCCCGCTTCCCACGCCTGGTAGTCTTCCGGCGTCATCGCCACCACTTCCCCGATCATCGACGAGTGCAGCGTCCCGCAATATTGCGTGCAGAACAGGTGATACGTCCCGACCTTCGTCGCCTCAAACCACTCCGTGTTGTACCGCCCGGGAATCACTTCGCGCTTCACGCGAAATGCCGGAATCGAGAAGCTGTGGAACACGTCCTGCGAAATCAGCGTCACCTGGATCGGCCGGTTGATCGGAATGTGCAGCGTGTTGATCTCGTGCTGCCCGCCCGGATGCTCCACTTTCCACATCCACTGCTTGCCCACGACATAGATGTTCATCGCATTCGGCGGCGGGCTGTAAATGCGGAAGTACAGCAGCGCGCCCCAGACGAAACACACCATGAAGAGAATCAGCGGAATGATCGTCCAGGTCGCTTCCAGCAGCGTGGAGCCTTCGATCTGCGTCGCCACCGGATTTCGCTCTTTCCGGTAGCGGATGGAGAACGTCACCACCAGCAATCCGACCGCCACCATGCCCACAAGCGAAATCAAAATCAGGAAAAAGTAAAGCGCGTCCGCATACGGCGCAATGCTCGACGCCTCCGGCGGGAAGATCGCGAAGTTCGTGAGCCACTTAATCAGAAATTGCCAAAGTACCGGGCTGATGAAATGCATCGTCGCCTTTTATCCGTTCACCAGAGTTGTTTTCCGCGCGCTGCCCTTCTGTTCCCGCGCTTCCCGTAGGTCGCGCCGGAAATTCACCACCATGAAGCTCCCCAGCAGCAGCACCGTCAGGATGAATCCCAGCTGAAAAATCCGTATGTAGACCAGCGTATGACGGTTCTCCGTCGGATCGTACTGGAAGCAATAGGTCAGGATGTTATCCACCGTCGAGCCAATCGCCCCGTGCGACGCCTCCACTAATCCCAGCTGCAGATCCTTCGGAGAAAACTCGACCCCCAGGTAGTACTGCGCCAGCTTGCCTTCTGGGGTGGCTAACTCCACCGCGCTGGCATGCGCAAACTGCGTCATCCTGCCATCGGGCCCCTGCATCGGCACGTACCCGAATCCCACCGCGCTCGCCAGCGTCCGGATCGCCGGCTCCTGCCCGGTCAGGAAATGCCAGCCGTTCACATCGCCGGGGCGTCCATAGCGCTTCATGTACGACGCCTTTTCCCGCGCCGCAATCGCCGGCGTTTCCGTCGGATCGATGCTCACCAACACCACGTTGAAATCGCGTCCCGGATTGAACTTCACCATCTCCAGCGCGCCCACCAGCCCGTCGATCTCCTCCGGACAAAGAATCTTGCACTGGAAATACACCAGCGACAGGATTACCGGCCGCTTGCCGAAATAGTCGCCGAGCTGCACCGTCTTGCCCGTCTCATCGCGGAATTCCAGGTTCAGCGGCAGTTGCGCGTTCAGGCGCTGCTGAATGCTGATCTTCTTCAGCACCAGCGGCTGCTGATCCGCCGGCGTGCCCGGCTTCTCGATCCCGAACCACGGACTCTGCGCCCACGCGGGCGATGCAGAGAACACGAGTGCGCAGGCCGCAATCGCCGCCGCTATGGGGATCGCTCGTGTTGTCCTGCCCCGGTGCATCGTTTTCTGCATCCTGCTCCCTGTGCCCTCTGGCCTGTACCCTGCTACTGATTGCTTCTCCTGGTGGTAGCCTGCTCTCCCGGCTCCTCCGTCTGTCCGTGCAACTCCTGCTCAAACCCTGTCGGCGCATAGCCATCGGTCAGCGGCATCTGCACGGTCGGCCGCGCATCGCCGGCCATCGCGCTCTGCTGCTGCTCCGCCGGAGCCACCGGCAAGCCCTTCTGCGCGATAATCTCCATCGCCCGCTCAATCGGGATCCTCACCGTGCCTTTGCCGCGGTCGATCCAGCTGTAGTTGTCCAGCAGCAGGTTTTCGCGCTCGTGCAGTTCCGCCAGATCCGAGTTGCCGTCATCCAGTTCCAGGCGCGGCGTCGGAAACTGCTGCGTCAGCTTGGCCAGTTGCCGTTGCTGCAGGACCGGGCTCGACTCGATCTCCTTGCGCGGCGCGATCTGGTTCGGCGCGTTCCACCTGGTCACCGGACCGTCCGCTCGATCCAGCCCCGTGTTGATCACCTTTCCCATCACGAAACAAAAGACAAAGAACACGCAGACGGAGATGAACAGCGCCACCAGGAACCACGCGATTCCCCCGGTGCTCGCATCCGACACTTCGTAGCCTTCGCGAACTGAGGCCTCGTCGAAGTGGCTCTTAGGATCGAGATTCTCCCTGTTCTGCCCGCTTGGCGGATTATGCATGGACATGGTCATGCTCCAGGATCTCCGCCAGATGCGGATCGTTGGTGGCAATCAGCGGACGCGTCCTGAGCTGGGAGAAGTAGTACACCAGCCAGAACGAAAACAGCGCGGCCGGCACGGCGGCATACTCCAGAATTCCCCAGCTGAAGCGCAGGTTGCGTGCCGCGTCCTTATAGCTCGGCTCGATCAGCCAGAACATATCCCAGAACCCCGCGAAGATCATCACGCCGCAGGCGACGGACATCTTTCTCGAAATCCGCTTCAGGTCGCGCGAGAGCAGCAGGGTGAACGGCATCAGCCAGTGGAAAATCACGTCCAGCGTGGCAATGACGCCCCAGCCCCCGCGAATCCGGTCCAGAAACCACGGAATCTCTTCCGGCGAGTTGCCCGACCAGATGATGATGAACGCGCCGAACGCGAAGTAGATGTTGAGCATCACCAGGGCGAAGCAGAGTTTCCCCAGATCATGCTGTTCGATGATGCGGAAGGTGCTGCGAATCGGCTCGGCTTTCCGCAGACCAATCAGTGTCCATATGGCCAGCGGAAGCACCACGAAGGGCTCGCCCACCAGGTACTGGAACCCGTAGATCGTGGAGTACCAGGTCGGATCGATCGCCATCACCCAGTAAATGACCAGAACGAACAGCAGCGCCGAAAACAGCACCAGCCCGAACCCGCTCAGGTTCTCGAATCTCGTGCGCCAGTAGGCGACGTTCGGCTCCGGATCGGCGTCCCGCTTCAGGGACCATCGATTCAGCTGCGCGATGTAGAGCCAGAAGATCGCGAAGCATCCCAGCGATACCAGCCAGAACGCCGTCACGTTCAGCATGGGCTGCTTCCAGCGAATCGCATGCGCCAGATCGTGGCTGATCCACCCATTCTTTTCCGCCGTTGCCCAGTCGGCATACCTGGCCCACGGATACAGATGTCCGAAGTTAGCTCCGAATATCGCGACCGGCAGAAACATCACTACGACCAGGGGCCATGTCCGCGTCATCGCCTCCAGCGGCCGGCGAACAATTAAACCCCATTTGCCGCCCGAGAGGTATTGCACGAACAACAGCGCCATCGCGCCGTAGCAGAAGCCGAAGCACATCACAAAGCCGTCAAGCCATCCGCGCAGAAGGTGTTCCCAGCCCAGGTGGTTCTGCATCTGCCCCAGGAACCCCAGAATGACCGCAATCGCCGAAAACACGAGGCCGGTCACCAGCGCGCGCGACCGCCACGCGTTGACGAAGGCCGGTGCATTCACCGTCGGGGTCAGTCCTCTGGAGAAATGATCGTTCGACATGCGTTATTGCGCTCCTGACGGCCTGGCCGGTGATTTGCTGTTCGCGCCCTGCGTCGATTTCGCGTCCGGCGCCGTCTTCCCGGTGGACGAATTGGGATTCTGCCCCGGCGCCCCCGAATACAATCCCGACGCGGGCGGCTCATACACGGCGGTCGAGGGCATCGGCCAGGGTCCCGCGTAACTCGCCGGCAAACCGTCCTTTTCCGCGATATCGCCCAGGTTCTGCACCTGCGCGCCCGCCGGCACATCGGCCATCGTCGCGTTCTGGCTCAGCTGCAGCGCGCGAATATACGCGGCAATCGCCCAGCGGTCTTCAGGCGTCACCTGCGCTTTGTAATCCGGCATCGCGCCATAACCGTTCGTCATCACGTAGAAGTAGTGGCTCAGCGGCTCGGCCATGCGTTTGGGATCGTGCAGGTTTCCCGCCGGCTTGTACCCGCGCTGCACAATCATGCCCGCCCCGTTGCCCACCCGCGAGTGGCATGGCGTGCAGTACACGTTGAAGCGCTCCTGCCCACGCGCCAGCACCTGCATCGTCACCGGAAACGGCATCATGTCCGCTTCCTTCCCGTTCACCAGCCCGGTATAGAAATAGTCGCTCTCGTAAAGCTGCCCGCGCGCCACCGTATGCTGCACCTGCGGCCGCACCGAGCGCCCATCCGCGAACAGAGTCGTTCCGCGCTGCGGAAACATCCTCGGCTGGTCATGCATATCCTGCCGGCAACCCGCCGCGAAAGTGAGCAGGGCCAGCGCGCCCGCCATCCCCAGTCCGCGCCGCACGGACGCTGAGGCAGCAGCGGTTCGATTGAACACTGTACGCTGTGCGCTGTACGCTGCAGTCCTAATACTCCACCTCCACCACCGATACCGGCGCCTGCGCTTCCAGAAACCCGCGCGCGTCCGCTGCATCGAATTTGGGATCCGTTGATTCGAGGCACAGGAAAAACTTGTCGCTGGTGGCGCCGTTGCGAAAATTCGGCGCATTGAATACCGGGTGATACGGCTTCGGCAAGCCGCACAGAGCCAGCATTCCGAACGCCGCCGACAGCCCCGACCACAGAATCGTCCACTCATACGCCGGAACCACAAAGGCCGGCCACGAATAGTACGGACGGCCGGCGATGTTCAGCGGGAAGGCCCAGACCGAGATCCACGTTTCCAGTCCAAACATCGCCACCAGACCCAGCAGCCCGCCGATCAGGCACACCAGCGAAACCTCGTCGCGGTGGAATCCAATCGCTTCCGCCGCCTCTTCCACCGGATACGGCGTATAGCAATCCATGCGCCGGTATCCCGCGCTCCACGCGGCTTTGGCGGCATGCACCAGGTCCGTCGGCGAATCGAATTCGGCCATCAGGCCGTACAGTCCTTCGGGTAAAGGCATCAGTCACCTGCCTCCGGAAGCGGTTCGCGTTTCTCCCGCACCTTCGCCTGCGGCAGCATCAGCCGCAACTCCGACATCGGAATCATGGGCAGGAAGCGGATAAACAGGAAAAAGCAGAACGTGAAGAATCCCAGCGTTCCAAAAAACGTGCCGTAATCCCACCGCGTCGCGCGGTACGTTCCCCACGACGACGGCAGATAGTCGCGGGTCAGGCTGGTGATCACGATGACGAACCGCTCCAGATACATGCCGGTGTTGATGATCATCGACATCAGGAAGGTGAACCCCACGCTCCTTCGCAGCTTCCGCGACCACAGCAGCTGCGGCAGCGCGATGTTGCAGGTGATCAGCGCCCAGTACGACCACCCCATCGGCCCGAACATCCGATTCCACATCATGAAGTATTCCCAGTGGCTCGCCGAATACCAGGACATGAACACTTCGCTCGAGTAGCCGTACGCCACGACTAATCCCGTGGCCAGCATCACCTTGTTGCAGTTATCGATGTGCCGGATCGTGATCAGGTCTTC
Source organism: Acidobacteriaceae bacterium (assembly GCA_036521315.1). Lineage (GTDB taxonomy): Bacteria > Acidobacteriota > Terriglobia > Terriglobales > Acidobacteriaceae > Palsa-343. Next base: position 10,761 of record DATDHZ010000083.1, on the reverse strand, counting down.
GAGGTGATAGAACTTGCGAATCGGAATCGCCAGCGTCAGCACCATGGCGAATCCCGAGTAGATCGCCCCCGCCACGAAGTACGGCGGGAAGATCGTCGTATGCCACCCCGGCAGCAGCGCCACCGAGAAATCGAGACTGATGACGCTGTGCACGGAAAGCACCAGCGGCGTCGCCAATCCCGCCAGCAGCAGCGATGCCGTCTCATACCGCACCCAGTGGCGCACCGATCCACGCCACCCCACTGACATCAGCCCATAGCAGAACTGGCCGAATCTCGACTGCGACCGGTCGCGCAGCGTGCCCAGATCCGGAATCATCCCGATGTACCAGAACACCACCGAAATGGTTGCGTACGTCGACACCGCGAAGACGTCCCACATCAGCGGCGACCGGAACTGCGGCCAGTAATTCATCGTGTTCGGATAGGGGAACAGCCAGTAGCCCAGCCACGGCCGGCCCAGATGCAGCACCGGGAACATCCCCGCGCACGCTACCGCGAAGATCGTCATGGCCTCGGCGAAGCGGTTAATGGAATTCCGCCAGCCCTGCTTGAACAGGAGCAAAATCGCCGAAATCAGCGTGCCCGCGTGGCCTATGCCGATCCACCAGACAAATTCGACGATCGCGAAGCCCCACGCCACCGGAATCGTCACCGCCCAGATGCCGACGCCGCGCAGGAACAGCCACGTGACGCACACCATGAGCAGCCCGACCACTGAGCCGGCCAGCATGAAACCAAACCACCAGCCAAGTGGCGTGTGACTGGTCAGTACGATCCTGCTTACCTTCTCCGTGACCGATTTGAAGGTATGCCCCGGTGCAATCACCCGGAATTCTCCGGTCACCGGGTCCAGCATCGGATTGTTGACGGGTGCGTCTTTCGTCGCCATCGTCTGTTTTGCCTTCGCCCTCAGAATCCTTCCAGCTGACTTGCCAACCTGCCGGCTCGCTGTCCGGCTAACTGCTGTACTCGCCCAGCGACTTCGCCAGATCCTCGTTGATATTGATCACGCCGGCGATATACGTCGTGCGCGGCCGCGTGTTGATGTCCGCCAAAACGCCGTAGGTCCGCGTTTCCGCCTTCAGCTTCGCCACATGGCTGTTCTTGTCGTTGATGTTCCCGAAAATGATCGCGCTCGTCGGGCACGCCTGCTGGCACGCCGTCCGGATCTCTCCGTCCCGAATCCCGCGATTCTCTTTGTCCGCATGGATCTTCGCTTCCTGAATCCGCTGCACGCAGTAGCTGCACTTCTCCATCACCCCGCGGCTGCGCACGCTCACGTCGGGATTGCGCATCAGCTTCAGGCTCTCCGTCTCATAGTCGGAGTAAAGCAGGAAGTTGAACCGCCGCACTTTATAAGGACAGTTGTTCGAGCAGTAGCGCGTCCCCACGCAGCGGTTGTAGACCATCATGTTCAGCCCTTCGGGCGAGTGCACCGTCGCGCCCACCGGGCACACCTGCTCGCACGGCGCGTTCTCGCACTGGTGGCAGGTCATCGGCTGGAAGTGCGCCCGCGGCGCCGCCAGATCGCCCTCGAAATACGTGTCGATGCGAATCCACTGCATGGTGCGGCCGATCTTCGCCTGCAGCCTGCCCACCACCGGAATATTGTTTTCTGCATAGCACGATGCGATGCACGCGTTGCAGCCCACGCACGAGTTCAGATCGATCGACATGCCCCATGCGTTCTTCTCGTAGCGGTACGCGGGGAACATGCTCTCATCCGGCTCCGGGGCCCAGCGGCCCACGCCCTCATGCGCAAATTCCGGATCGGCTTTATATTCGGTCAGCGTCGCGTAGCGAATGATGCCGCGATCCAGCGACTCGTTCCCTTCGAGCGAATGGGTGCCCGAGCCATCGCCGCCGGCATACACCGCCCGCTGATCGATGTGGTGGCTCTTCGTCACGCAGATGTCGTAAATCTCGCCCGTCTTCCTCACGCTCGCGCCGGTCAGCAGCCAGGGCGAGCTTGACTGCTGCAGGAAATACGCGTTGTAACCGATCCCTCCGGCCACGCGGCCCACGCGGCGCCCCTGGCCCAGCGTCACCACAATCACGCCGTCCGTCTGCCCCGGTATCGCCAGCGCGCCGGCTACGATCTTCTTGCCGTCGACGCTGATCTCCACCGCATCGTCTTCCTGCAGGCCGAACTTCTCCATCGTGGCATAGCTCATCTGCGCGGCGTTGTCCCACGACAGATTCGTTACCGGCCGCGGAATCTCCTGCATCCACCCCACGTTGGCGTAGCGGCCGTCGTAGACGTTCGTGTCCGGCCGGAAGGCCACTTCCACCGTGTCGCCGCCCGCCGCCGCGCTTTGCGGCGCCTGCGCTCCATTCCCTTTCGGCGTCACGCTCTTCGGCTGGAAAGCCGGGGCCCCCGACGAGCCCGCTTTTGGCTCGATGGGGTGGAAAGCGGTGTTGGCGATCCATCCATCGTGCAGGACCTTGCGCCAGTTGAAATCGAAGTCCCCACTCGAGAGCTGCTGCTTCCACTGACCGCGCACCGCATCGTACGGCGCCACATCCGGCTCATCCAGCATCGACTGCAGAATCTCGTGCGCCGAGTGCCCGCCATAGAGCGGATCGATCATCGGCTGCACGATACTCACCGTGCCGTCGTAAGCCCGCGCGTCCGACCACATCTCCAGATAGTGCTGGTTATTGATGTGCCAGTGCGCCGTCTGCCCGGTCTCGTCGTAATGCGATCCGAGGTGGACGATCGTTGTAACCTTGCTCAGCGCGTCCTCAAAATCCAGATCCACCGGCGTCGCATACACCGGGTTGGCGTTCAGGATCACCAGCCACTCGACTTTGCCCGAACGCATGTCCGCGATCAGCGTCTTCAGATCGTCGAGCTGGATCGAAGGCATGGGGTTCACGGGGTCGGTGTACACCACCGTCTTGCCCACATTCCCCAGCGCCTGGTTGATCGCGAAGGCCGCCATGTGCACGCTCGGCGGTGCATATTCTCCCGGAATCACCACGCACTTGCCGCCGCTCGCCTTCAGGTCGGCCGCCACGCCCTGCAGATACGTCGTGGCGTGCGGGGGCCAGCTGGAACCGCTCGCCTGCCCGCCCGCGCCGACCGCATTCGCCAGGTCCGCCGCAAACGCCGCCACTTCGCTCGGTTTCACCGTCAACCGATGTTCCGCCTTGAATCCTGTCGTCGTGGTCACGCTTTCCACCACGTACAGGCGATTCATCTGATCGGTGCCCTGCAGCTTGCGCTTGCCCGCGTAATCGCGCGCCAGTTTGTGGAACCCCGGGAACTGCGCGCCGCCCAGGAAATCCGCATCCAGCGAGACGATCACGTCCGCCTGGTCGAGCCGGTACTGCGCATCCACGGCATCGCCGAAAGCCTGCTTCGCCGCGGCATAGTGGTTGTCGCGGTTCACCGGGTCATACTGCACAAACTTCGCCTGCGGATAGCTCTTCTGCGCCTGCTGCCACTGCGCCGCCAGCGTCGGCGAAGTCACCGTCGTGCTCAGGAAATACAGCCCCTGCCCGCCCGATCCTTTTTTGTCCGCGAGCATCGAGCGGAACGCTGCCTGAAACGCCGCCCACGGCCGCGGCTCGCCGCGATACAGCACGTGCTGCGAACGGTCCGGATCGTACATGTCCAGCAGCGTCGCCTGCGTAATCGGATCGGACCCGCCCTGCGTGTACGGATGCTCCGGGTTCCCGTCGACCTTGATCGGGCGATATGCATCGCTCTTGATCAGCACCGGCACCGCGCCCGTCGTAAACGGGAAGGCCGACGCGAAATACACCGGCTTGCCCAGAATCAGATCTTCCGGCGCCTGCACGTAGGGATAAATAGGCTCATCCGGCTGCTTCGTGCAGCCCGCCAGGCCCGCCAGCGCCATCGACGCGCCCATCACCTTCAGGAAGCTGCGCCGCGACACGGGATCGATCCATTCCGACGCCTGCGAAGGAAACTCGTTCTGCACCAGCTCGCCGAATTCCGGCGTATCCGCCAGCTCCTCGATCGAACGCCAGTACCGCTTGCCCTTCTGCTTCGCCAGACGCTCGCGCACCTGCGCCAGCGTCATCTTGCCCGGCTCCTTCGCTTCGATCTGCACCAGGTTTTCTGATCGCTGATCGCTGATCGCTGCCTGCTGTCCGCTGACTGCTGTCTGCTCGCTCTTATTCATCGGTGACAAACCTCGCAGCTGGTCAGCTCGCGCGGCGCGCGGATTTGATAATGCTGCGCCAGAAAATCCCCGAGCGCTTTCTGGCTCGTGAATTCCGTATAGTGCAATCCCTCGGGCAGGCTCTCCGGCGCCGTTTCCTCGCTGCCGATTTGCGTTCCCGCCACCTGCGGATGCAATCCCCTCAGAGGTGGGTTCAGCGATGCCATCTGCACCTCGCCGCCCGGCGCCTGCTCGGTGCACGTCACACTTTCCGCCGTGGGGGTTCCGCCGTTCACGTCCTGCGCCGCGCACCACACCGGCTTCAGATCGGTCGGCCCGCTCCATGCCATGTTGTAGATCTCGCTCGTCGGCCGCAGGTTCTTCTCCGGATTGCGATGGCAGTTCAGGCACCACTCCATCTGCAGGGAGTTCTGCATATACATGATGGGCATTTCATCGACGCGCCCATGGCACGACGAGCAGCCGATCCCCTTGTTCACGTGAATTTCGTGATTGAAGAAGACGTAATCCGGCAGATCGTGCACGCGTGTCCATGTGATCGATTCGCCCGTCGCCCAGCTGTGCCGCACCGGATCGAGCAGCGGCGCATCCGTCCAGATCTGCGCGTGGCAGTTCATGCACGTCTTCGTCGGTGGAATTCCCGCGTAACTCGACTTCTCAACCGTCGTGTGGCAGTACTGGCACTGCAGGCCCAGCCCCTCGACGTGATGCTTGTGGCTGAAAGGCACCGGTTGATCCGCCCGCTGGCCCTGCCGCGTCACCCACGGCGACCGCTGCAGCGCGTCGAGCGTCAGCCCCAGTGCGATGATCAAAAGCCCCGTCAAAATCAGGCTCGTTCGGGCCAGCGCGTTTGAGCTGCGGTCAAAGATCTGAGGCATGAATGCGTCCTGCTTCTCCTCGTGAGTCGCTGCTGCTGGAAGGCTTGAATTTTTCCGGGTCCTGCGTCTGTTCGCCGGAGGAGACGCAAATCAGCAAAGCGGCGGCCTCAGTCGAACTCTTACGGGCATCCCCGAAATTGCCATGCTGCGTCCAGTCCACGGAACTCGGCTTCTCGGAACAAGCCCCGGGCACTGGATCATCCTTGAATGTGTTGTGGATCACAACCGATTGTGACCTGAATCACAACTCCGAGCCAAAAAAGAACTATATCGGCTGATGGACGTGCGAAGCAAGCCACGCCGCCTGCACGAAAAATATTTTTTAAGCCCGCATACGACAAATCGCGCCGTTTGCCGGATCGCTGTTCGCCGCATCCCTGACGCTGGTATTCGCAACCTGTGCGGCTCCGCGTCGCATCGCCGCAGAAGCAGAGCCGGATCGCATGGATTCCATCTGTAACCGCCGATGTGCCAAATGAGTAACGCCGGGCCGTTCTCTTGCCTGTGCCCATCGCGCCGCACACTGCCCCTCCGCCTGCACCCCGCGCACCGCTGCCTCTCCCCTTTGCCCTGCCCGCTGTGCGCTGCGCTCTGCGCTCTGCGCTCTGCGCTCTGCGCTCTGCGCTCTGCGGCCTATACCCTAAACCCTATTCCCTATACCCTGTTCTTCATGGTCGATGGACGACGCGCCGTTCGCTACGATGCCGCTCTGGCCTGCCGCCAGCTCGCCGAATCCGATCTCCGGCTGGGCCAACTCATCGAGCGCGCCGGCCCGTTCCTGCTCAAGCTCAAGAGCCAGCATTCTCCGTTCGAGGCGCTGCTCGAATCGATCATCTATCAGCAGCTGCATGGCAAAGCGGCCGCGGCCATCCTGAAGCGCCTGCTGACCGCCTTCGGCGAACTGCACCCCGCGCCCGAGCACCTGCTCCAGGCGCCCGACGATATGCTCCGCGCCTGCGGCCTCTCCGCGAGCAAGACCAAAGCCCTGCGCGACCTCGCCGCGAAAACCATCGACGGCACCGTCCCCACTCTGACCGCGATCCGGCGCATGCCCGACCAGGAGATTGTCGACCGGCTGACCGAGGTCCGCGGCATCGGCTCCTGGACCGTCGAGATGCTCCTCATCTTCCGCCTCGGCCGCCCTGACGTCTTTCCGGCCACCGACTACGGAGTGCGCAAAGGCTTCGCGCTAACCTTCAACCGGTTGCCGAAATCGAAGCCCTTCGATGCCACCATGCTCGCCAGGCCGGAGCAGATGCTCCGCCGCGCCGAGAAGTGGCGGCCCTGGCGCTCCGTCGCGAGCTGGTATTTATGGAGGGCCTGCGATTTGGCGTCGAAACAGAAGATGGTCCTGCCCGACTGATCCGAGCTGCCGGAACCCCCCATGGGTAGCCCTGGCCGAAGCCCCATGTAAGTCTCTGCAAAATAGCGGCTTAACGACTCGAACCCCTCAAAAACCTTGCCGTCGTGACAATCTGCCCCACATGGCGCAGCGTATGGTCCGCGCAGTGGACGAGCAGTCCGCCGACCGTCGTCGGCAGCGCCTTGCGGCCCACGCCGCGCCGCTGCTCCAGGTCAGCGCCGGCCAGCGCCCGTACCCGAGCCAGAGCCGCATCCAGCCCCTCATGAAACTCGGCCAGCAGCTCGGCTTTCGTCGCCCCCGGCTCGCCTTCTGACTTCAGACCATCCATCTGGGCCGAGCTGAGCTGATTCCCCTCCGCGTAGGTCAGCAGGCGATCGAGGCTGCGCGGGATGTGACGCAGGTGAAAGGCGAGAGAGGCTACGTGGCCCGGCCGCTCCTCGAAGGCCTCGCCGGGGACGGGCGCGCAGGCCGCGTCGACGTCGGCCCGAGCCAGTTCCAGCGCGTGGACAACCGCGCGCAGGACGGCCGGCAAATCAGTATGGGTGCCGCTAAGCCAGGGTTCCATGACAGGTTACAGAGTACCGGGTCTGAGAGCTGCTAGGCCGTCTGATGCTCGCGTCCCTTGTCGAAGAACATCTCGATCTCTTCAAGCGACTTGCCCTTCGTCTCCGGCAGGAAGAACGTCGCGGTGAGGAAGTAGAGGATCGTGCAGCCGCTCCAGAAGAAGAACATGCTCGAATAGCCGTAACTGCCAACCACCGGGAGGAACATGCCCGCGATCAGCGTCGAGATGCCCTGATTGAGCAGCAGGGCGATGCCCATCCCGGTGGAGCGAATGCGGGTGGGCATCAGCTCAGAGAGCGCGAGCCAGACGACCACGCCCGGCCCCACGCCATAACAGGCGATGAAGACCGCGAGGCAGAGGGCCATGATCCATCCCGATCGCGCCGGGGGCACCGGCCCATACCAGGCGCGCTGAATGGTCAGGGGGCTGGAAGAGGCCTGTTCCGGCTCGAGCGTCAGCACCGGGTTCGGCGTATCGGTCAGCACGGTCTCCATGTGCTGGCCATCGCCGTAGGAGTAGACGACCGTCAGCACCATGCGCCGGCCGTGCGAGGCCGCAGCGAACTCGCCCTGGTCGAGCGGCAGATGGACGCGGTTCCCCACTTCGGCCGCCTGCACCTGGCTCCTCACGTCGGTGCGAGCGGCTTCGGCCCGCAGAAACAGGAAGCCGCCTGCCGCGAGGGCAACGACAATCCCGCCGGTGCCGAACTGGAGGAGGAAGCGGCGCCCCTTGCGATCGACCAGCAGAACGGCAACCACGGTCATGACGCAGTTGGTGACCTTGACGAAGACATCGCCCTGCGTGGCGAGGCGAGCCGTCATTCCGGCCTGGCGCAGGATGACGACCAGGAAGCTGAGCACGGAATTGATGCCGGTGGTCTGGTTGAGGCTGAGAATCACGCAGGCCAGGACAAACGGGAAGATGTATTTGCGCCGCCACAGCGAGACGCCGCGCGCGTTCGCCGCGGTCTCCTGGGTCAACGTCTGCATTTCCTCCAGCTCGCGTTCAGCTTCTTCGGCGGAGACGGAGCGGAGCAGCGCCTTGCGCGCGGCTTCCAGGCGGCCTTTGCGCACCAGCCAGCGCGGCGTTTCGCTGAGTGCGAAGGATCCGAGAAAGAAGAGCGCCCCTGGATAGACGACGGCCAGGAACATGCCGCGCCAGGCATGGTTCTGCGCGGCGAGGATGAGCGCGGCATTACCGGCTGCGGCGGCGACGGCTGCTTCCGCCTGCCGCGTGTAGTACCAGCCCACCGCCGCGGCGATCACGATGCCGAAGGTGAGGAAGAACTGGAAGATCGCGGTGCCGCGGCCGCGGCTGTTCGCGCTGAGGCACTCAGCCAGATACAGAGGAACCACGACAGCGATGACGCCGCCGCTCATGCCCTGGAGCAGGCGGCCCAGGAACAGCGAAACGAATCCCTGGGAGAGAACGATGATCACCACGCTGACGACGAACATCAGGCCGCTGACGATCATCATCTTCTTGCGGCCGAACCAGTCGGCGAGCAGGCCGGCGGCGAGCGATGAGAACATGCTGCCGCCCAGCACGGCGGCAACGACGAGCGACGTCTGCTCGAGGGTGAGCTCGATGGTGTGGCCCACGTAAAGCAGCGCGGCGGCGATGATGCCGATGTCGGCGCCATACAAAAGGCCGCCGAGGCTGGCAATGACCAGCAGATAGCGACCGTAGAAGTTCCCGTTCTTCGACACTGGCACCATCCGAAGCCGAGGGTCAGAGTTGCGCGGTCCGCGGTCCGGCTCCGACCGAAGACCCCGGCGCGCGGCTACAGCCGCAGCAGCCGGAGCGCGTTTTCCCGGTAAACCTTCCGCAGCACGTCGTCGGGAAGGTGCAGGCCGCAGATGTTCCAGCGGCCCTGCCGCGAGGCGTGCGACGGATACTCGAAATACTCGTCAGCGGTCTCGAGAAACCGGAAATACAAACGATACATGGTTTCTTCGGGCAGCAGATCGGTTCCGAAAAGGATGCGATCGGCGAAGCGCAGGAAGAAGGCGCGTGCGCTGTAGGGCTGGCGGCCGAGTTCGGAAGCGCGCGCGCTGATGTCCACGTAAACGTTGGCGTGGCCGGTGAGCAGCTGCGTGACGCGGGCGAGGTTCTCGCTGCTCTCGGCGACGTGGGCGCAGACGAAGGTGGTCTGCGGGTGGCGCGCGATGACGCGGTCGCGCTGGTCGAGGAGCGTCTGCTTGGAATACTGCGATCCGTGGAAGCTCCAGTCGGGGTGCGCGGCCAGCTCTTCGTAGCGCTCGTTGAAGCGATCGACGGGCTGGAAGAAAGCGTCAGGGTCGGCGGTATGGAACATGACCGGCATGCGCAGCTCGGCGGCCTTGTCAAAGAGGGGCGCGAGGCGCTCGTCGTCGATGCGGAGGATCTGGTTCCGAGCGTCTCGAACGGTGAGGCCGAGGTCCTTCCAGAACTTGATGCCTTTGGCGCCGCGCTCGGCGAGACGCTCGAGAGTGTCGCAGGCGCGGGCGACGAAGTCGGGGCGGTCGACGCCGGTCCAGTCCATCCAGCCGATGGTGGAGAAGCGGTGCGGGTCGGCGCGGCGGAACTTGTCGAGGATCGCGAGGGCTTCGCCGCCGGTCCTCATCGTGATGTTGACGATCTGCTCGATGCCGCAGGCGTCGAGGGTGCGGAGGATGTCGGTGGGCTCGAGCGCGTCGAGATGGTTGTGATAGTCGATGGCCGGAAAGCGGGCCTGGGCGATCTCGTGGACCGGCGTGACGAGCGAGGATCGCGGCTGGAAGTCGCTCAGCGGGAGAGTGACATCGGCCTTCGCGGTCACCATCGCGACGAATTTGTCGTTGTCCGGCATGACTCAACAGGTTACAGGGCGCGAATCGCAGTGAGCATCAGGCGATCAGCTGTCCGGCGACGTGGCTTGCCCGTTCCGCGGAAGATTTTTTCTCCTTTGCGTTGCGCGTAAATCGTTGATTTTCCAGCTCGGGAGCCCTCGAAGTCGCGCAAGTGTTGAATTCAAGCCACTTGTGCGCAAGCATCTCTTTCTTCAGCGGTTGCGGCGAAGGCACTGCCCGGACCCGGGGGGGTGCGGGAGGAGTGCTGTCGCGGTGGGGCCGTTGCGGCCATCGGCTGGCAGCGTTGCAACAGGATGAGCCGGGATGCGGCTCGGCGGTCGTCTCAAAGAGCGGAAAGCGGGTGAAGCAAAAAGCCCTGTTCCTGGGAACAGGGCTCTCCTTTTTCAGGGTAGGACGCGGGGAGATGAGGGGCAAGGGAAATCGGCGGGGCCGGGGGTACGAAGGTCATAAGAGCGGATTACAGGTTGCGGGTTAGAGGTTGCGCGGGACGGGAGCGCGGGGGGTCGCTCCGGTTAGCTGATGCCCTGGAGACCGCCCAGGATGGTGCCGAGGATTCCGGCGAGGACAAGCGCCAGGGCGGCCCAGAGGCGCCAGGTGTCGAGAATGAGGCCGATGATGGCCGCGAGGATGGAAGCGACCAGGAAATCGGCCGAAACCGTGGAGAAAATGTGCAGAGCCCAGGGGGTGGGATCGCCGGGGCTCCAGCCGCGGGCGCGCTCGCGCACGGTGAGGGCGAGATAGAACCCGATGGAGACGATCTGGAGGGCCAGCGCGGCGACTCCGCCCCAGGCCATGCGGCCGAGGCTGTCCGGATCGCGGTAGAGAAAGTCCTTCCAGGACATGCTGGGGTAGTTTGCCATGGAGGGACGGGGCGCGTCGTTTTGAGGTAACGGTACGGAGGTCATGGGCGGCTCGGCTGCGCTCGTTCCGAGCTGCGCCGAGGGGCCTACGGCAGCATGGATGCCGCT
>DATDHZ010000082.1:0-14408 GCA_036521315.1 Acidobacteriaceae bacterium | reverse complement strand
AGAGCCCAGATGCCGGGGTCGCTGCGGCCGGCGGGAATGTATTGCGAGGAGAGGAACTTTGCGAAGCGCTGGTAGGCGGGAAAGACCTGCTTCGTGATGGCCGCAATCGCCGCATCGTGAATGCGCTTCTGGTCGGCAGCCGCGAGGCTGGCGGGAAATTTCTTCAGCGGCAGTGCGAAGGGGCTGTCTTCGGGCTTTTGCGCCAGCAGCGTATTCACCTGCGTGAGCACTTTCTCCAGCAGATATCTCGGCGGCACGCGGTGGTCGTCCATGCCGGTCATCATGTTGTCAGTAATCTGCTGAAACGCCGTTGGTATTTTGCCGAGGCGCGCGATGTAGTCGTCGTACTCTTTGGCCGTCGAGAAGCTGAGCCGCGGCACGAGCTCCGGCAGATCGAGCTGGAGACCGTTGAACTGGTTCACCGGCATTTCCCAGGGTTTGAACTGCGATTCCTCCTGCTGCTCGATGAGCTGGCGCACCATCAGGTCTTTCGAGAGGGCCTCCTGATCGGTCATCCCGCTGGTGTCAATCTGGGCGAGATTATCGAGATACTCGCGGCCGCGCGCCAGTTCTGTGTTGTAGGTCGCGACCGAATAGTCGGTGAGCTGATCGTTCCAGCGCTTATCGCCAAGGGTGGACGCAAACTCGGGGTTGTGGCTGAGATTGTCTTCCCAGATTTGTGCGAAGAGGTCGTTCAGGGCCTTCTGGCGCGCGGCGAGATCGGCCGGGCCGGCTTGCGAAAAAGCAGGAAACAAAGCTGAGGCGAAGAGAACCAGCAACGCGGGGGGAGTGCGGATATTCATAGCAGGCTACAGGTTACAGGTTTCGCGATCAGTTCACCGTAGTTTGCCAAACGTCGATGGCGGCAAGCGCGCCGTCACGGTACTCAACCATCACGGAATTAGATAGGGTATACGGCTCATTGCGGATGTTGAGATCGTGTTCGTGGAGATAGAAGGCCGTATTGCCAACCCCGCGGGACGGGGCGCCTAACAATTCCATCGCGGCCGAATGGGACATGCCGAGATAAAGTCCGGCGGGCTGCATCTGAATGATGGTGCCAGCGGGAAGCGCGCTGCAGCGGTGATCGACCGTCGCGGCAGGTGGGACGGATTGAAGGCGGAATCCTCCGATAGTGGAACCGTGGATCTCGCCGCTGAGGAGCCAGAGCGCATAGGTGCCGGCCGCACCCTTCCCAGTGAGGCAAAGCCACCCGAGAGCGTCTCCAGCATCGCCCCGCTGGCCGAGAACGCCGCCGAAATGCCGCTGCACCGCTGCCATCTCCGTTTGTTCCAACTGGACAGCGACATCCCCGATGCGGATCTCCGTGATCATTGGTTTTGCGACCGTTGGTCGGATGGACTCCGACCAGGAGGGCCTCGGCGGTTGCCAGACGCTCGCGGGCGCGCGATGCGATTGGCCGGTTATGCAGGCTGGCGCAACGAGAGACGCAGATACGATAGCCAGGGTTCGAGCCAGGCGATTCCTCATGCGCATCCAGTATGCAGCGAGCTTAGCCAGGCGTTTTGACGCCGGCGCGCAGCATCTCCACCGACTGAGCAAGCCGTCGGGCGCGGGTCTCCTCCTTCTTTGCTTCCGTGATCCAGCGGCAATATTCTTTGCGATGTGTGTAGCTGAGCGCATCGAACGTCTCGCTCAGCCGCTCCTTCTTCAGCATCTTCGCCAACTCCGGTGGGACGGATACGTTGCGCTCAGCTTCGTCCCTCCAAAGCTCGACGCTGACGGTATCGCCGGGGCCTTTGCCAATCTGCTCGCGGATGGACTTGAGCAGGCCGAGCATGTGTTCCGGGGCGCCGTATCGTATGAGCGAGCCGGAGTACGGGACACCGTCGAAAGTCGCCTGGACCGGAACTTTGCCTTCGGTGCCGAACTCCTTCTTCACATCGAACGGAAAGAGGACGCCAGCGCCGCCGCCCATGCCGGCCTGGATCCTGGCAGTGAACGCGTACTTTTTCATGGCAACACTGTAGCGCGTATGTGGCTGCCAGTCCCGTACGCGTTCCCACTGGCCGGATGCGAGGGTGTCTACCCTAAGCGACGGCGGCTTCCGCCTCGATCAGGCTGGCTTCGCTGGTGTTGCGCAGGGGCATGGTGATGGAGAACGCCGTGCCCGGCTGCCGCGGACCGCAGCGGCTGCGCACCCGGATTCGCCATCCGTTGCGGCGGATAATCTCGCCGGTAACCCAGAGTCCGAGGCCGGTCCCGGTCTCCCCTTTGGTGGTGACAAAAGGCTCGAAGATAGCGGGCAGCAGCGCGACCGGAATACCGGAGCCGGTGTCGGCAATGCTGAGACGCACGCGCGGATCGCCGGGGCCGGCGGTTTCGGTGGAGATGCGGATGCGCAGTTTCCCCCCGCGCCGCATGGCGTCGATGGCGTTGCCGATGATGTTCGCGATCACCTGGCGCAGCTCGCCGGGGCTGGCCAGCACCGTGGCCGGGGAATCCACGTTCTCGAGCTTCACGGCAATATTGGCCGCGGCGAGACGCGAGTTGTACAGCACCAGAACCGAGCGCAGCACGCCGGCCACTTCGGTATCCACCGGATGGTTCGGCTCACGGTAAAAGCGCAGCGTGTGCTTCGCGATTTCGGCGACGCGAGCCAGTTCCTGTTCGGCGTCCGTCAGGTATTTCTGCGCCTGTTCCGCCTCCGGGCTCACCCGTATGAGGTAGAGCAGGTTCGTGACCGCTTCGAGCGGATTATTGATCTCGTGCGCGATGCTCGCGGCAAGCCGTCCGGTGACCGCCAGTTTTTCTGAGCGGCGGAGCGCCTCCTGGGCCCGCGCGTACTGCTGCATCTGATCGCGAATCTGGTACTGCCGCTGGCGGCTCCGCAGGGCGGCTTCCAGCGTGCTCAGCAGGGTCTCCGGGCGAATGGGGCGCTCCAGCAAAAAATGTTGCCCAGCGGACTGCGCAATTCGCGCAGGCGCTCGCTTTGCACCGTGACGCGGCCCCCGATGGTCAGCAGGATGAGCGGGAAATCCGACCATGGGGGTTGTTCTTCGATCACGCGACGCACTTCGGCGATCGCGCGCAGGGTCAGCGCTTCCTCCGAGACAATGGCCGCGCCCGCGCCGCGGCCAATCTCGACGCACAGTTCCTCCACCGCGGCAGCCGCGTGGCAGGGCATCGCGCGCCGCTCCAGCAGGCCCGCGATCAACAGGCTGTCCTTCCCGGTGGGCGCCAGGATGATCGTGCGTTTGTCGTGCGCAGAAGGTTGGCTTTCAGGAAACAGAGTGGCCCTCCGCGCTGTCTGGACTGTTGATGAACCTCGGCACGCCGGTGAGCACACCTTCAAAACGGCTCAGTGGATCGCCGACGCGAACCGTCCCGTTCTCCAAAAAGAGCTCGCGGATGGTCCGCTCGTGCGGGCCGCTGCGCTTCTTGACCACGGAAAGGGCCTGGCGGATCTGGCCCTGACGCTCAAAATACCGGAAAAGCAGAATGGTGTCTGCCAGATAGCTGACATCGACGGGAGAAGTCATGGCACTGCCGAGGACGCCGGCCTGCGCCAGGGTGATGATAGTGGCGACACCCTGCTGGCCCAGGTAGGAAAGCAGCTCATGCATTTGCAGGGCGAGGTATTGCTCATGCGGCATCGCATTCAGCAGGCCATTCATGCTGTCGATTACGAGCACGCGGAGGTTCTGGGTATCCACGAGGTCGCGAATCTCCGAGACAAATTCTCCTGGGGAAAGCTCGGCGGGGTCGACGGTCTGGACCTCGAGCATGCCGGATTCAAGAAGCGGATTGGGATCCATGCCGAAGCCGCGCGCACGGTCGAAGAGCGTGACCAGCGACTCGTCAAAAGTGAAGATCATGGCCTTCTCGCCGCGCCGCGCGGACGAATAGGCGTAGCGGTAGGCAATGGTCGATTTGCCGCATCCAGCCGGCCCTGTCAGCAGCGTGCTGGTGCCGTTGTCGATGCCGCCCCGGAAAAGCTGATCGAGCTCGGCCAGACCGCTGGGCACTGATTTGCGCGCGAAGCCCGGAAGGTGCTCCGCCGCAATCAGGCGAGGGAAGATCCTCAGGCCCCCGGTGCGGATGACGTAATCGTGATACCCCTCGCGGAACGAGGAGCCGCGCAGCTTGTGGACCTCGATACGGCGGCGCCGGATGCCGAAGTCACGCCCCAGGCCCTCCATGGCGATCACGCCATGAGCGATGCTCTGCAGTTGCAGGTCGTCGCCGGTCATCGAGGTGCGGTCGTCGAGCATGAGCACCGTGATGTTGCCCCCGGAGATCTGGCGCTTCAGCGCCAGCACCTGCCGCCGGTAACGGAGCGGATCCCGGGCGAGCATGCGCAGCTCGGCCAGCGAATCGAAGACGAGGCGCTGCGGCTTCACCTCCTCCACCCTTTTCAGGATCGACGCGATCGTGTCGGCCAGCTCCACCTCGGAGGGGTGGAACACCGTGTACTGCGATTCAGGCGTCAGGTCCTCGTCGGGCGGGATCATCTCGAAGATCCCCAGGCCTTTCGTCGACCAGCCATGAGAGGCAGCGACCTGCTCGAGCTCGCCGCGAGATTCTGAGAGCGTGACGTACAGCACCGTCTCGCCGTTGCGGATGCCCTCGAGCAGAAATTGCAGGGCGAGAGTGGTTTTGCCCGTGCCTGGGTCGCCCTCGACCAGATAAAGGTGGCCCTGCGGGAATCCACCGTTGAGGATATCGTCGAGTCCGGCAATGCCGGACTTCAGGCGGGGAACCGGCGTATGGCCGTTCACCGAGGCGGCGGGCGCAGTTTCGGCGCCACGCTGCTCCTTATCGGCTGCGAACTTGCTTTTCAATGGATTACTCATTCATGGTGTTAGCCGGCGGGTTGCGGCGGTTGATTAAAACTCGAAATTTCGATGCACATGATTGGCGAGAAAGTTGCCAAAAGCGACGCCATGGAAAGGTCTTTCCGGGGGAACATGGACTCTCTTTGGGTAAACGATCCTGCGGTTGCCGGGGATGCCGGATGCGCCGTTACCGAGCATGCAATCGCGATGGCAGGGGCCCAGGAGGCGCCGCGATTTAGACTGGGGAGCCGGGCGCGAAGGGAGGCGGCGATCATGATCCATCGCAGGACAGGCGGTTTCATTTTCGGATTTCTGCTCCTTGTGGGCATCCCTCTGTGGGGAACGCAGCTGGCGGGCCAGGATCGGCCGGCGCTGGGCCAGTTCTCCGAGGAGAGTGAGGTGGGGACGGTGCTCCATGCGGGGTCGACCGGCTACGATCCCGCGAGCCAGACTTATCGGGTCACGGGCAGCGGCGAGAACATCTGGGCGAACGAGGACGCCTTTCACTACGTGTGGAAGAAGGGTTCCGGTGACACCTCGCTCGGCGCGGACATTACAATCGTGACCGCGGGCGGCAATGAGCACCGCAAGGCGGTGCTCATGATCCGGCAGAGCCTCGATGCGGACGCGGTGTACGCCGACGCCGCGCTCCACGGCAATGGCCTCACGTCGCTGCAATTTCGCGATGCAAAGGGCGGAGAGACGCACGAGATTGAGTCGTCCCTGACAGGGCCGGCGCGGCTGCGCATCGAGAAGCGCGGCGATACCGTGTACCTGTTTGTGGCGCAGAAACCCGGCGATCCTCTGATGCCGGCGGGCGCATCGATCAGGGTTCCGCTGACCGGCGAGTTCTATGTCGGCATCGGCGTCTGCGCGCACGACAAAGACGCGACCGTCACGGCTACCTTCTCGCATGTCGAACTGAAGACACCGCATCCGGCGAGAGGGGCACTGGTGTTGTGGAGCGCGCTGGAGACCGTCCCCGTCGCATCGACAGACCGGCATGTGACCTATGTGGCGCCGGGGCGCTTCGAGGCGCCGAACTGGACGCCGGATGGCTCTGCGCTGATCTTCAACCAAAACGGGCATCTGGCACGGCTGGCGGTGACGGGCGGGGATCATCCCGAGGCGCAGGGTCAGCCGGTGACCATCGACACCGGCGCTCAGACCCACTGCAACAACGATCACGTGATCGCGCCCGCCGGGAAGTGGATCGGGCTGAGCGACGAATCGCAGGCGGATGGCCAGTCGAGCGTATACGTCCTGCCTGTCAGCGGCGGTGCGCCACGGCGAGTGACGACACAATCGCCTTCGTACCTGCACGGTTGGTCGCCGGACGGCAAGACGCTTGCCTTCGTGGGCGAGCGGAATGGGAACTTCGACATCTATACGATTCCGATGGAAGGCGGCACGGAGACGCGCCTGACCACCGCAGACGGCCTCGACGACGGACCGGATTACACGCCGGATGGGCACTACATCTATTTCAACTCGGTGCGCACAGGGCACATGCAGATCTGGAGGATGCGCGCGGACGGCAGCGACCAGGAGCAGGTGGTGAAAGACGAGACGAACGACTGGTTCCCGCACATCTCGCCGGATGGAAAGCTCATGGTCTTTCTGGCGTATGGGCCGGAAGTCGTGGGCCATCCGCCGAATCAGGATGTGGAGCTGCGAATGATGACCCTGGCTGATGGGAAGATCACGACGATTGCGAAATTGTTTGGCGGGCAGGGAACGATCAATGTGCCCTCGTGGTCGCCAGACAGCCAGAAGGTTGCGTTCGTGAGCTACGAGCTGCTGCCGGCGGATGAAGCGCCGGGCGGCGGTGCTATGGGCGGTCTGGCTCGGCCGCAGTGAAGGCGCTCCCGTCCAGCATGCGGTAGAGGGTCGACCGGCTGATGCCGAGCATGCGTGCGGCGCGAACCTTGTTGCCGTTGACGCGGGCCAGAACACGCGTGACGTGACGCAGGATCGCGCGATCGAGATTGGGGTCTTCGACGGGAAAATCGGCGTGCGGCGGCGGAACAACCGGCGACGGCCAGGCAAGCCGCGGTATGTCGATGGGCCGGATTCACTGGCCCGCTGCCTCCAGCGCTGCGGCGGCCAGAATGGCTTCCAGCTCGCGGACGTTGCCGGGCCACTCATAACCAGCGATGCGCGTGAGGGCGCCAGGGGCGAATCCCCGCAGCGGCTTGCCGTGGCGCGCGCTCCAGTGCCGCACATATAGCGTCGCCAGCAGAGGAATGTCGTCGCGGCGCTCGCGCAGCGGCGGCAGCGGAAGCCGAATGGCCGTGAGGTGGGTGGCCAGGTCGGAACGAAACGACCCCGCGGCAGCCAGGCGGCGCAGCGGCTGCGAAGCGCCGGCAACCAGTTGCAGCGGACCGGTCAGTGCATGCACGCGAATGCGCTCGTGCGCCGCGCGCTCGAGAAAATCGCGGAGTTGCCGCTGCTGATCGGCGGTCAGCTCATCCGCGCGAGATAAGTACAGGAGGCCCCCGCCCGCTTCGCGCCACAAGCTCTGGGCATCGGCAAGAAAGTCGGCCGCCAGGTAAGGAGCAAACGGCCCCGCCGCTGCGGGTCCCATGCGTTGCAGCGTGCGCGCCGCCAGCAGCTTTCCGGTTCCCGGCTCGCCTTCCACAGTGGCGAGACGAAAGTGCGGCGCCGTGCAGCGCATGCGCGCAAACAGGTGCTGCATGGGCAGGCTGCGCCCTGCCATCGCGCCCAGCAACCACGATTCGGCAATGGATTCCGGGCCAGTCTCGGCGCGGCCCTCGCTTGCGGATGAATCCAGCCCAATGGGCTGTGGCCAGTCGAGTTCACACGAGCCATTCGACTGGGGCGAATGTTCCGAATGCCCCGGTCGATGTGCGGTCCTGCCGATCTCCGCCAGTTGCACTGTTTTGCCCTTCCTGCTGGTCACTTTATCGGCTCGGGCGGGAAGAAGATGAAACCACGGCCCCTTCAGCCGAAGCTCTTGCCAAAAATGGACCGGCGCAAAAGAAAGCTCCTCGGCGACCCGAGCTGACTCTCATGCGAAGTGCAACCTCCTGCATATCGCCGAAAATCGGCGGGTAAAGATCGGCGTCGTACATAGCCTCCCCGTAAGCCGCGGGCATCGTACGTTCGGAGGGCCCCGGCGGCGCCATGATGCGCCGCAGATCGCCAAAACAGGGGCCAACCCACGACGGAGTCTACTGATGAGAGCTTTTCTGAAACTCGGGTATTTGTTGCCCGCCCTCCTGCTTTGCCTGCTTCCCGCGGCTTCGCAGGCCCAGATCGGAGTTGGCATCGCCATTTCGGTCCACACCGCTCCCCCCATGCTTCCGGTCTACGAGCAGCCCGCATGCCCGGTCGAGGGTTTTCTTTGGACTCCCGGCTATTGGGGCTGGGCCGAGGATGCCGGCTACTACTGGATTCCTGGAGCCTGGGTCGCTCCGCCCCAGCCCGGACTGCTGTGGACGCCCGGCTACTGGGGCTCTGCGGGTGGAGCTTACGGCTGGAATGCCGGCTACTGGGGCCCGACGGTGGGCTTCTACGGCGGCGTCAATTACGGCTTCGGCTACTCCGGCGTCGGTTTCGTCGGCGGCATGTGGGCCGGCAATGTCTTCCGCTATAACACCGCCGTGGTGCGCGTCAATACGACAGTGATTCACAACACCTATATCGACCGCACCGTCATTCGCAACGTGTCGGTGAACCGCGCCAGCTTCAATGGCCGGGGCGGCGTCATGGCGCGGCCCACGCCGCGCGAAGAGGCGGCGGCGCACGAGCGGCATTATCCGGCGACGCAGGAACAGACGCAGCGCCGGACGCTGGCGCAGAGCGATCCTCAGGCGCGGTATTCTGCCAACCATGGGCACCCCCAGCATGCGGCTTTCACACGCGTAAGCGACTATCACCCGGCAACCAGAAATGCGCAGCCTGCGGGCCGTCCCGGAGCCGCGAACCGTGCCGCAACGCGTCCCGAGGCCAAGCGTCCGGCAACGCGTCCTGAAGCGAATCGTGCCGCTGCGCGTCCTGAGGCCACCCATCCCGCGACGCATCCGGAAGCGAATCGCCCGGAAAACCGTGCTGCCACCACGCGGCCGGCCACGCATCCAGGTGAGACTCGTCCGGAAGCGACCCATGCAACGACCGCTGCACGCGGAGAAAACAATCCGCGCGCCACGGCAACCAATCGATCGGGCGTAAACGCCGAGAACGGCCGCACGAACGCTCGTTCTCAGACGGCGGCGCATGCCGGCACGAACCATGCGGCGGCCAACGCTCGCGAGCAGACCACGCTCCGCGCGGAGAATCGCTCGGAGCCGCGTCCGGGAACGAGCCATCCGGCGCCGGCCACGCGCACGGAACCGGCGACGCGGCCGGAAGCGAATCGTCCGGCGGAAACCCCTCGCACGGAATCGGCGCCGCGTCCTGAAGCGAACCGTCCGGCTGCGACCCCGCACACGGAAGCCGCTCCGCGTCCGGAGCCTAAGCCGCATGCGGAAGCCACGCCGCGACCCGAAGCCACCCGCCCGGCGCCAGCACCGAAGCCGGTTGCGCATCCGGCTCCTGAATCCAGACCCGCTGCCCGTCCCGGTTCCGAGGCGAAGCCCGCTCCGAAACCGGCGGAGCATGCCGCTCCGCAATCCAGACCAGCGCCGGAGGAACATCCCGCTCAGAAACCAAAGAACGAGAAGCCGCAACAGTAGTTTGGGGCAGTCTCCATACGCAGGGCAGGCGTTTCCGCGTCTGCCCTTCTTTTTTTGAAACGCGAGTGGACCGCCCTTGCCCCAGGCGCCGGCTATCAGCGCCGCGTTGCTGCGTTTTTTGCGCCCAGGAATGGAGTTGTTTTTTCCGCAGACGACAAAACAAACGCAACGGAAAAGGGTTAAGCTGTACGGCAATTGGAATTTTGCCCCCATGCACGGCCTGAATGCGCGTAAAACACCCGGCAGTTCGGCCCAAAACCCACACCTGGAGCGTGACATGAAAACCATACGCAAGATCGGGGTCCTGTTACCCCTTCTGCTGCTGTGCCTTGTTCCGGCCGTCTCGCCGGCACAGATAGCAATCGGCATTTCTATTTCGGTGCACACAGCGCCTCCCATTTTGCCCGTGTACGTGCAGCCGCCATGCCCGACGGACGGCTGGTTGTGGACACCCGGCTACTGGGCCTGGGGTCCGGCGGGCTACTACTGGGTTCCCGGCGTGTGGATCGCGCCGCCGCGTCCGGGCCTTCTCTGGACGCCTGGCTATTGGGGATTTGTGGGCGGCGCGTATGGCTGGCATGCCGGCTACTGGGGTCCGCACGTGGGCTTCTATGGCGGCGTCAACTACGGCGGCGGGTATGGCGGCATGGGCTTTATCGGCGGCGGGTGGAGCGGCGGCGTGTTCCGCTATAACACGGCGGTCGTGAATGTGAACACGACGGTCATTCACAATACTTACGTCGACAGGACCGTGATCAACGAGCGGACGGTGATCAACAGCCATGCCGCGTTCAACGGCCCGGGCGGCGTCAACCGGCAGCCTACGCCGGAAGAGCAGACGGCCCTGCATGAGCAGCATGTGCAGCCGACGGCGGAACAGATGCACCATGAAAATACCGCCAAGGCCGACCCGCAGGCGCGATTCGCGGCCAACCATGGGCATCCGGCCACGGTGGCGATGGCCAAGCCGGGCGCGCGTCCGGCCGTGGAGGGTCGTCCGGGGCCCGCGGCTCACCCGGCGAACAACCGGCCCGCAACGGAAAACCGCGCGAACCCGGCGAACAACCCGAACCGGCCGAACAACGCCAACCGTCCGAACAATGCGAATCGGCCGAACAATGCCAACAATGCGAACAGGCCGGGCAGCGCAAACAACGAGAGCCGGCCAAATACCGCGAACAAGCCGGCGAATGAACCGAATGCTCCCGGGGGACACCCGGCGAACCATCCGCCTGCCAACAATCACCCGGCAAATAAACCGGCTCCGAAGCCGGACAAGCCGCCGCAGCGCAGTTAGGGAACGCAGCAAGGCAGAAGAGGGACAGGCGGTCGACCTGTCCCTCTTTTTCTGTCTGTGGCGGCAGGCCTGCGCTCAGGCCTGCTGCGCGCGCGCGGACGGCTGGTCGCTGAAGATCTTGCCGTCGCGGATGTGCACGACGCGCTGGGCGTACTCGGCGATATCCGGCTCGTGGGTCACCAGAACAATCGTGTTGCCCCGGCGGTGCAGGTCGTCGAAGAGAGCCATGATTTCTTCGCCGGTCTTCGAGTCCAGGTTGCCGGTGGGCTCGTCGGCAAGGATGATCGAAGGGTTGTTCACGAGCGCGCGAGCGACGGCGACGCGCTGGCGTTGGCCGCCGGAGAGCTCGTTCGGCTTGTGCATCATGCGCGATTCGAGGCCGACGGCCGCCAGCGCGCCTTTGGCGCGCTGATCCCGCTCGCCAGCCGGCGTGCCGTTGTAGATGAGCGGCAGCTCCACATTGTGCAGCGCCGTGGCGCGCGCCAGCAGGTTGAACGTCTGGAAGACGAACCCGATCTCCTTGTTTCGGATCCGCGCCAGCTCGTCGTCGTTCAGCTCGCTCACCAGGTGGCCGTTCAGCCAGTATTTGCCGTTTGACGGCGTGTCCAGGCAGCCGATCAGGTTCATCAGCGTGGATTTGCCCGAGCCCGAGGGGCCCATGATCGCGACGTATTCATTGCGGCGGATCCGCAGGGTGACGCCCTGCAGCGCCTGCACCTGCTGTTCGGACCCCATGTCGTAGGTCTTCCACAGGTCCTCCACCACGATCATGTCGCTCGCCGGAGGACCGGACACAGGGACGCGTTCGGTTTCGGTTGTTGTCTCTGCCGCCATGAGGACTCCTGTCGCCATAATGCTCTTCTACGCGCCTTCGTGCTGTGCGGTTCCCCCCCGCGCAGCGTCTGCACGCCGCACCTCGCGGCGCTCAGATCCCGCCCTTATGTGGATGACGAAGTGTTCGTGGGTGCCGCCAGCGCTGTGTCCTGCTTCACCAGGGCCCCCTCTTTGAGATCGCGCAGAACACGATAAGTACCGGTCACGATACGGTCGCCCTGCTCGATGCCTTTGGTCACTTCGATGTCAGTGGAACCGGTGATGCCGGTGGTGACGGGCACAAAATGCACGCGGTCCTTGCCCTTGTCCTTGCGGACGACGAACACGCCCTGGATCATCTGCGCGTTCTGCTGATCGTTGGTGGCGGCGGAAACGGTCGTCTGCAGGTGCTCGGGATCGTTCAGGTGCTTCGGATCGCGCATGGTCAGCGCCTGGATGGGAATGGCCAGCGCGTTGTCCTTGCTGGCGGTGATGATCTTGGCCGTGCACGACAAGCCGGGACGCAGCTCATCGGTCGCCTGATCGAGCGTGACCACCACCTTGAAATCCTTCGCTTCTTCCACGCCCGTCGTGGTCTGGCTGGTGGACTGTCCGCTGGAGCGCAGCAAAGCCTGATCGCCGACTTCGGTCACGTGGCCCTTAAAGACCTTGCCGGGCAGCGCGTCGACGGTGACATCGGCTTCCTGGCCGTTGGCGACGTTCACGATGTCGCTCTCGTCGACCTTGACCTCAGCGGTGATGATCGACATATCCGCCAGGGTCATCAGCGTGGAGCCTTCGGTGTTCTGGATCCCCATCACGACCATTTCGCCCTGCCGCACCGGCTCATTCGTCACGATGCCGTCAAACGGAGCCAATGCAATGGTGCGGTTCAGCAAATCCTCGTTCACCTTGAGGTCGGCCTGCTGGGTTTGCAGGCGGCCACGAGCTGACGCAGTGTTGGCTTTTGCCTGAACCAGACCGGCCTTCGCTTGCTCCAGCGATGCCACGTCCAGATCGTAGGCGGCCTTGGCGGCGTCGTAATTCTGCTTCGACATCACCTGGGCCGCCACCAGCGCTTTGGCGCGGTCGAAGTCGAGCTTCTTCTGTTCGAGATCGGCCTGGGCGTGATCGACATTCGCCTGCGCCGTCTTTTCCGCGGCAATATACGATGAGATATCCGTCTGGGCGGAGGAAATGCTGGCCTGCTGCGCCGCAACGTTGGCTTCCTGTTGCACGTTCTCGATCGTGGCAACCACCTGCCCCTTCTTCACGTGATCGCCCTCAGCCACGTAGAAGTGGGTGACGCGGCCCATGGCATTCGCGCCGACGTTCACATAATTTTTGGGCCGGATCTGTCCGGTCGCGTTGACCACGGACACGAGATTCTCGTGCCCCACCGTGCCAATCAGCACTTTGGTGTAGCCCGACTGAGCCCGCACGACGGTGAGACCCACGATCCCGGCAAGAACGACGAGTGCGCCTACTATGAGGAGTATTTTTTTCAAGGCAGTGTTCTTCCTTCGCGAGGGTTACGCATTTTCGCCTGCGGTGGTTCCCCGGAATCGGAGCAGCCTGCGCTCGGCTCGCCGGGATTTCTCCGTCTGGCATTCCACCAGGCAGTCGGCCAGCCTTGCGTGCTGAGTCCAGGCATTGGACGGCGGCTCCGATGGCCGGTGAGTTGACGGAGAAGATTTCTCAGCCATGATAACAGGTTGAGGGTTGCCTTCGTCTTACATGCGAGGCTCCGCGAACCGGCCCGTTGGTGCGCGAATTCGGGAGGAATTGCTTGAAAGGCCAGGCTTGCGCTCGTAGAATGAGGTACGCCCCCGAAGGAGCAGCTCTCCGCCTTATGTCCAGGCTTCATTTTCCCCTTTCCTCCGCACTCCTGATCGCAATGTTCGCCGGTACAGGAAGCCTGATCGCCCGCGCCCAGACGACTAACTCCCAGCAGGACTCCACCCAAAGCGCCCAGGATAATCAGGATCCCCTCAAGCGCCAGCTTTCCGACAAAGAGCGGCTGAAGCAGCAAAAGGAGCTCCACCAGGAGTTGAGCGATACCTATAAGAAGTGGCTGGACGAGGACGTCCGGTGGATTATTACCGACGAGGAGAAGAAGGCCTTTCTCAGCCTGAGTAACGACGAAGAGCGCGACGCCTTCATCGAGCAGTTCTGGCGCCGCCGCAATCCCAATCCGGATTCGCCGGAAAATGAGTTCCGCGAAGAGCATTACCGGCGCATTGCTTACGCCAACGAGCACTTCGCCGCGGGCAAGCCCGGCTGGATGACGGATCGCGGTCACATCTATATCGCGTTCGGACCGCCGGACTCGACCGATTCCCATCCCAGCGGCGGCATGTATGACCGGCCGATGGAAGAAGGCGGGGGCACCACCTCGACCTTCCCGTTTGAGGTTTGGAATTACCGCTATATCGCGGGCATCGGCGAGAACATCAACATCGAGTTCGTCGATACCTGCATGTGCGGCGACTACCACATGACCCTCGATCGCTCAGAAAAGGACGCGTTGCTGCACGTCCCGGGCGCGGGTGCGACCCTGGGCGAACAGATGGGAACGTCGAAGCGGACCGACCGCTTCAATGGCGGCCTGGAGAACCTGGGCGGCGGCCCGATGGCGACCTCGAACCAGGCCAAGGAATTTGATCGTTTGGAGCAGTTTTCCAAACTGCAGGCCCCGCCGGTGGTCAAGTTCAAGGATCTGGAATCCTTCCTGGTCAACCACAAGGTGCTAAACGGCCCCTTCTTCCCCTTCGAAGTCCGTACCGATTATGTGAAGGTCAC
>DATDHZ010000081.1:0-18091 GCA_036521315.1 Acidobacteriaceae bacterium | reverse complement strand
GGGTCGATGACACACTGACTTGCCTTGTGGGCAAGAACGAGGCCGGAAAGACCGCCCTGCTGACGGCCCTCTATCGCACCAATCCGATCATCACGGCTGACGCGGTGTTCGATGAAACATACGACTATCCCAAACGAGAGGTCGAAGACTACCGCTTCGCTGTAGAAAATAACAAACGAGCCCCTGCCGTCGTTGTTGAGTGCGAATACGAACTGGAAGAAGACGACGCAAACGCGGTCGCGTCCGTGTTTGGCCCGAACACTCTCAAGGGCAACGAGCTCACGCGCAAAACGTACTACGGAAAAAACAACAGCAAGTTCGTGTTAGACGTTGACGACTCCGCCGCGCGCACATACCTCAGCGCAAATCGAGGATTGCCGGAGAATTTGAAACTCGCACTCTCCTCAGCCACTGATTGGGACGGATTCACCGCTTCTCTCGGCGCTGCCGAAACCTCCGAAATTGTGCTATTCCTTAGAGATCTCGCGGCAAAGATAAACGAGCACGGCCTTGCTCATTACGTTTTCAACTCGGTAATCTGGCCGCGCGCGTCAAAGTTTCTATACTTTGATGAGTATTACCAATTGAAGGGGCACGCCAATCTGAACGCTCTGATTGGCCGTGAAGATACCGGTAAATTAGAGGACTCGGACCACCCACTTTTGGGCCTGATCCATCTTGGGCGCCTGGACCACCGTAAACTTGTTTCAACGAAAAATACGACAGAGCTGAAGAACAAGCTTGAGGGAGCGGGGAACTTCCTGACCAAGCGGGTCGTGAAATACTGGTCACAAAACAAGCATGTCAAGATTGAATTCGACGTCCGCGACGCAAAACTCGAAGACCCAGAGGGAATGCGCCAAGGAATCAACGTTTGGGGCGAAGTCTACGACACTGCTCACTGGGCGCATACGCCCCTCGGAACTCGCTCGCGCGGCTTCGTCTGGTTCTTCTCCTTCCTTGCGTGGTACGAGGACGTCAAGCGCAAGGGGCAGAATGTGATTCTCCTTTTGGACGAGCCGGGGCTCTCGCTACACGGGCGCGCGCAGGCCGACCTCCTCGAGTACTTCGAGGCAGAACTTGCAGATCACCAAGCTATCTACACCACGCATTCACCGTTCATGATCGACCCGAGAAGGTTCGATCGCGTGCGGATCGTCCAGGACCTAGGAATCGATGCAGCAGACCAGCTACCCAAAGAGCAAGATGGCACAAAGGTTCTCGCAAACGTCTTCGATGCGACCGACGACAGCCTGTTCCCGTTGCAGGGCGCACTAGGGTATGAGATTCAGCAGACCCTCTTTATTGGACCCAATTCGCTCGTGGTTGAGGGACCCGCAGACATGCTCTATCTTTTGGCGTTCTCCTCACAACTTGAGCGCGAAGGCCGCACTCCGCTGTCGGGAAAATGGGTCGTCACTCCCGTGGGCGGTAGCGGCAAGGTCCCGACCTTCGTGGCGCTGCTTGCCCCACAGAAGGGCATGAATGTCGCTACGCTACTTGATATCCAGGCCAGGGACAGGGCTCAGATAGAAGATCTGTATAAGAAAAAGCTCTTAAAGAAAAAGCAGGTGATGACCTATGCCAGTTTTGTCGACCAAAATGAAGCTGACGTTGAAGATCTTTTCGACCGGAATTTCTACATCGAGCTGGTGAACGAAGAGTTCAAGCGCGAGATGGCGACTCCGATAGACGCCGCTAAGCTTAATGCCAAAGAACCGCGAGCGGTCCGCGCGATTGAGTCCTACCTGCAGGAAAAACCGTTCAAGTCCGGTGCGTTCGGCCATTTTAGGCCAGCTAGGTATTTCTCCGAGAACGCCGCATCGCTTTGGCCCAAGGTTTCCGGCGCTACTAAAGACCGATTCGAGGCAATTTTCAAACAGCTAAACGCCTTACTCAGCTGAGGGTGCGAATTGGATCCATGACCTTGGTACCCACTGCCCAGCTGATTTTGTCGCCTGCCCAACCTACGCTGAAACTTCGGAAAGCCCTGTTCAGCCGAGCGGGGCTTTTCGTTTTTTGAGCTCTGAGCCCTGTGCCATGAGCTCCCGTCATCCCGGCCCGGGCCGGAGCGCCCTTTGAGATCGCCGCGGCGAGAATCTTTTACTCTTGTACTCAAAATGAGTACAATTGTACTCAGAATGAGTACAGTCACCCCATCCATCGGAGACCTGCTCCTCGGCCAAACCCGAGGCCAAATCCTGGCGCTCCTTCTCGGAGCTCCCGACGAGTCCTTCTTCACCCGCCAAATCGCCCGGCAAATCGAAACCAGCGTCGGCACCGTGCAGCGCGAACTCACTCGCCTCACCGAGGCCGGCCTCATCCTGCGTTCTGCGCTGGGCAGCCAGGTTTTCTATCGAGCCAATCGCGATCACCCCATCTTCCCCGAGCTCCGCGCTCTGCTCGCAAAGACGATCGGCGTCTTCGAACTTCTGAGGAACGCCCTCGCGCCGCTCTCTGCCCGGATCGACTTCGCCTTTGTCTACGGATCTGTAGCCCGTGGCGACGACAGAGCGGCCAGCGACATCGACCTGATGGTCGTCGGGGCTGTCTCGCTCGACGACATCCTCGACGCCGCCGGTCCGCTGGAAAAGCAATTGCGGCGCCCGGTGAACCCGACCATTTATTCTTTGAAAGAGCTGAAGCAGAGATATCGCTCCGGCAATCATTTCCTGCGATCCCTGAAGAACGCGAGCAAGGTTTTTCTGATCGGCGCCGAAGATGAGTTTAGAAAAGCTCTCGCAACTCGGGTGGTACAAGGCTGAGCCCACCAGCGCGAAGGAAATTGCCGATCTCTTCAGCATCGTCCATCGTTCCCTGGCGGACCTGAAGGTGGAGGGAATCTCGGACGACCTTCGATTCCAGGCAGCCTACAACGGAATCCTCACCCTCACGAACATCGCCCTTCGCGCCCATGGCTTTCGCGTCGCTGCGGGCCAGGGACATCACCAGCGGGTCATTGAGAGTCTGGCTTACACGCTGATCACCCAGAACAAAGCTGCGCTGGAAAAGTGGGTACGCAAAATCAAAGCCCATTCGCAAAAACGAAACGCGGCGAGTTATGACGTCGCGGGCGCCGTGTCGCCCAACGATGTCGCTCAAATCATCCGGGACCTGGCCGCTCTGCAGGAGGAGGTCATCGACTTTCTGAAGCAAACCCACAAGGAACTTCTCCCGAATCGTCCTCTTCGCTGACCGGCCTTGAACTGACCGGATCTTCGCTCTGTGCCACCCGACGGGCGCGGTTTGCTGCCCGGTCGGCTATCATCGGGTCGAGGGTGCTGCCCATGTTCAAGCCCACGCAGGCCGCGCGCAGTCAGGTCGCTCGCAGCCGCTTTGAGCTTTCGCAGGATGGCGAAACCGCCTGGCTCGAGTTCGAGACCGACGACCAGGGATGGATGACGCTCTGGCACACCGAGGTTCCCGAGGAGCTGCGCGGGCGGGGCCTTGCGCAGGAACTGGTGACCACGGCTTTCGAGTACGCGAAGGATCACGAACTCCGGGTCGACGTCGTTTGCCCCGTGGCGCACCACATCGTCGCCACCCACCCCGAGTTCCAGGCCTTGGTTCATCCAAAATAGCTGGGTGCTCAAGGCCAAATCCCGCGGTGCCTCTCGAGCCGTCCGCTTCACCGCTGACCGTTTTATCGCTAGCCGCTTGATCGCTGACTGCCCCGTAGCTGGCCGGTACTTCGGTACCGTCCAGCCCGCCGATTTCCCTTGCTTCCCCTCCTCACGCGCCCTACCCTGAAACTACGGAAAGCCCTGTTCAGCCGAGCAGGGCTTTTGGTTTTTTGAGCTCTAAGCCCTGGGCTCTGCGCTCTCGTCGTCCCGGCCCAGGCCGGAGACGCCGCTCTTTGAGAAGACTGACGCCTCGCCCGGTAACACCGGCAGTGCAAAACCGGGCAGTTGAAAGCCGGCCAGCGAACGACCGGTCAGCGAAGAATGGATCAGCGAGTCCGCAAGCCGGGAACGCCGACCCGCCAAAAGGCCTCCGCAAAGCCCAAGGGATCAAGGCTTTGCCACCGTCTCTGACGACACCCCGGCAAGCCATCGGGAATCAGAGGTTTGCCACCGTCTCGTGAGACAGGGGGCGGGGGCTCGCACAACCTCGCGCAAGCCCCTCCCCCGGACGGACACCCGCAGCCGGCTACCAGTACCAGATGACTAAGTTGCTGGTGTACGCGGTTAGGCTCGAGCCGTTGCTGCCGCCTCCGTCGAGCTGGAAGTTTGGCCCCACCGACTCTGACCAGGACTTCGACTTCTCCACGTTGGTGCAGCCGCCGGAGCAGCTCAACGTCTGGACGTTGCCATCGACGGACACCTGGTCGTAGTAGATACCGGTGCCGGGGTAAGCGTCGTGATGGGATTCGACCTGGAGGTGATGCCAGCCGCCGGTCCCGACCGAGCACGCCGTGCCCGTTTCCACCCACCCGCCGTTCAGCGTGATGTCCCAACGGCCCTCTTTCAGATTGCACTGCACGGCCATCAGGTAGTAATCGTTCGCCGGCGATGCGTGATTGATATCCAGCTCAATCTGCCCCACGTTGGACCCGCTGGGGATATAGACGTAAACGTCGTAGATGAAATGCGTGGCCGCATTGGCGTTGCTGTTATCGGTCAGCGCGCTGAACCAGCGCACGCCGCCGCCCGTTTCGCTGTAGGTAAATCCGTATTGGCGGGAATCCGGGTTCACGCCGTACAGCACGCCCGTCGAGGGATAAGTCGTGCTCACGTTCGTCTTATTGCCGACGGTGCCGCAGTCCGGCTCGGTCTGCCACTCGTTGGTGGCCTGCGATGGGTTGACCGCTCCCTGATTGCCGGTGCCGGGGGAGTTAGGCGGGCAGGTATCGTTGTACGATCCGGTGAAGTTACTCAGCGACTCGATGCCGCTGTAAATATAACTGGCGCTTCCTTCGGTATACAGATGCACGTTGGCGGGCGCCGCAATGCCTCCGGTGACCGTGAAGGGGATATCGGTCTCGCAGTACAGCGATCCGGCCCACGCCTTGACGCGCAGGATATGCGCTCCGGAGGAATCGTTGCTGTCGACCAGCGTGTTCAGGGAGGTGGTGCTGATCGGCGAGCCTTCCGTCTGCGAATCGACGTTGTAGTCCATGCTCGACGTGGTTTGCCCGCCGCAGGTAGGCGCGCTGGCGACCAGGTTGAAGGTCTCGGGCAGCCCGGCGCTCAGGGTGGGGGCGGTCACGGCGACTCCGTTGCCCACGGTCAGGGGAGCCGCCTGGTCGCACTCCTGGCCGCTGCCGTTGTAGGCCTTGAAATGGATGGTGTGCGCGCCCGATCCCAGCGACAACAGGGTGGCGATGGTGGTGCCGCTCACGTAGGTGGTGCCGCCCGAATCCACGGAATAGCCAAAGCTGCTCGTATTGGCGCCGTCACAGGTGGGGGCTTCGGCCTGCACATAGAAAGGCGAGTTGACTACGGGGCCTCCAGCCGGCCCGCTCGGAGCGTCGACCGTGATGTACTGGGCACGCGCCGTAAACGGCAGCATGGTGAGAGCGATACACGTGGCGAGAAGCAGCAGAGCACTGCGCGGGCGGATGGATGGGGGAGTGTGCATGGGTCACCTCTGTGCCCCCGGCGGGGCACTGGCTGGGCGAGAGTGGACGTAAGGACGTGCGAAGGGACTTGCTGGCGAACTTGCAGGAGCCCGGATAACCTGCTTGATGCCTGTAGTAACTAATCAGTTATCTTATGGCATGTGAAAAACTGCCGAATCCACCCGTCATGCGCAACCAGGGTCACATACCGCCAGGATCGCCCAAGCCTCATGACAAAAGGTAAACCCTGCGTGAAAGGGAAGCTGCACTTGACAAGCCGGAGCGAGGTCGGCACACTGGCATAGATAAACTATGGCAGCAGGGCGGAGGCGCGATGACTGCTTTGATCCGGCGCAAGGCGAGTGCAGACAGGAGCCGCGATGAGATTCCTCCGGGAACGCTTTACCTGCTCATCCTGAAAACGCTGGCAGCGCGCGGGCGGCTGCACGGATACGAGATCGCCGAAGCCATCCTGAGCTGCTCCGATGAGGTGCTGCAGGTGGAAGAAGGCTCGCTCTATCCTGCTCTCCAGCGGATGCTGATTCAGGGCTGGGTGATTGCGGAGTGGGGCGTGACAGCGGGCAATCGACGCGCACGATATTACACGATTACCGCGGCGGGCCGGAAGCAGCTGGGCATCAAGGTTGCGCAGTTCGAACGCGTGATGGGAGCGATCACGCGAGTTCTGGAAACCGCCTGAGGAGGAGCCATGAGCTTTCCCGGAGAACTGAAGCGACGGCTGCAGATGCTGTTCTACCGGGGCCGGTTTCAGCGCGATCTTGAGGACGAAATGCGGCTGCACGTAGAGTTGCGACGCGAGCAGCAGATGGCGGCCGGAGCGGATGCCGAAGGAGCGCGGCAGGCGGCACTGCGGCGATTCGGGAACACGACGCGGCTCCGCGAAGCGAGCCAGCGGGCGTGGGGATGGGAGGGTCTGGAGACGCTCGCGCAGGACGCCGGTTACGGGATTCGCGCCATGCTGCGCACACCGGCCGTGACGGCGATCGCGCTGCTGTCGCTGGCGCTGGGCATTGGCGCGAACACCGCCATTTTCAGTTTTCTCGATGCGGTGATGCTGCGCGTGCTGCCGGTGAAGGCTCCGCAGCAACTGGTGAAGCTGGGCACGGAAGACTGGGACGGCATCACGGACAGCTTTGCATGCACGGAGCTGTACTCGTATCCGTTCTATCGCGCATTCCGCAACAAGAACACTGTGTTTTCGGACACAGCCGCGTACTACAGCATTTCGAACGATGTGCACGGATTCGTGGACGGCCGCAGCGATCCGGAGCTGATCCGCGTGCTGACGGTTTCGGGCACGTACTTTCAGGCTCTGGGCGTGGACGCGCAGATCGGACGCGTCATTGACGAGGCAGATGATGCGAGCGAGGGCGATCATCCGGTGGTGGTGGTCAGCAACAGCTTCTGGAAGCGCGACCTGGGCGGAGACCCCGGCGTGCTGCACCACACCATCAAGCTGGGAAATGTGGTTTACCAGATCGTCGGCGTCGCTCCGACGGAGTTTTTCGGAACGAAGGTGGGCGAACGGCCGGATGTGTGGGCGCCTTTGTCGATGGCGGGGTTGATTCCGCCAGGCTGGGGCGGCTACAAGAACGACTTCACGGAACCGCTGTACATCATCGGACGGCTGAAGCCGGGAGTGAGCATGGCACAAGCGACGGCCGATACGAATGTGTTGTTCCGGTCGATTCTGCTGAGCTTCCCCGACGCGCGGCTGACGAAAGACAATGTTGAGCACCTGAACCACGCGCACGTGGGGCTCGAGAGCCTGGCGCGCGGGCTCTCTGACCTGCGCTATTCGTATTCCGAGCCGCTGCAAGTGCTGATGGGGATCGTGGTGCTGGTGCTGCTGATCGCATGCGCGAACATCGCCAACCTGCTGCTGGCGCGGTCGACGGCGCGGGCGCGCGAACTGGCAGTGCGGCAGGCGCTGGGCGCGGGCCGGATGCGGATCATCCGGCAACTGCTGACCGAGAGCCTGGTGCTGGCGCTGGCCGGAGGCGCGCTGGGCATCGGCTTTGCGGTGGGGGCGAACCGGGTGCTGCTGCGCATGATCTCGCAGGGTGCGGAGACGATTCCGCTGAACGTGAGCCTGAACCTGCGGCTGCTGGCCTTTGCCTGCGGGGTAACGGTGGGCACGGCTCTGCTGTTTGGGATCCTGCCGGCGCTGCGCGCCACGCGGCTCGATTTGACTGAGAGCCTGAAGAGCGGACGCGGCGGGTCCGCGAGCAGCGGGCGCACGCCGCTGGCGCGGATTCTGGTCGTGGCGCAGGTGGCCATTTCGCTGCTGCTCATGGTGGGCGCGTGCCTGTTCCAGCGGACGCTGCTCAACCTGAGCCGCGTGAATCCGGGCTTCAACCCGGATCACGTGCTGACGCTGAGCATCGACGTCGAAGGGAAAAACTTCAAAGACGACAAGCGCGAAACTGCGTTCTTCAAAGAGATCGAAGCGCGGGTGGAGGCGCTGCCCGGAGTGGAAGCGGCCAGTTTCTCCTCCTTCCGGTTTCTCGAGGGAACCTGGAACACATCCATCACGGTGGCTGACATGGCGGTGCAGCACGATGCCGACGTGAAACACAACATGATCGGCAATGACTACTTCCGGGTGATGCAGATTCCGCTGATCGCCGGACGCGCGTTTGGTCCGCAGGACACGGCGGGTTCGCAGCGCGTGTCGATCATCAGCGAGCGCATGGCGCGTGAATTGTTTCCTGCGGGGTCGCCAATCGGACGCACTTACACCATCGGGTCGCCCGACAATCCGGGAGAGCAGTTGCACCCCATCGTGATCGGCGTGGCCGGAGACGTGAAGCGAGGCGACCTGACCCACCCCGGCGACTACATCGACTACCTGCCGTACACGCAGCGGGCATGGGGATTTGGGGACTTCGAGGTGCGCTACTCGGGAGACCTGGCGGCAATGTCAAAAGAGGTGCAGGACGCGATCCACGGGATCGACCGCACGCTGCCGATCACTGACGTTGGGACACTGGGAGCAGAGGTGGCGCGCTCCTACACGAACGAGACGATCATCGCGGAACTGTCGGGGTTCTTTGCGCTGGTCGCTGTGTTTCTCTCCTGCATTGGGATTTACGGGGTGATGTCGTACCTGGTGGGACGGCGCACCGGGGAGATTGGGATTCGGATGGCGCTCGGCGCGGGGCGCGGCGCCGTGGCGTGGCAGGTGATGCGCGAGATCGTGATTCTGGTGGCAGCCGGCATGGCGATTGGATTGCCGGCCGCCATCGCGGGAAGCCGTCTGACGGAAAAGCTGCTGTACGGAGTGAAAGGAGCCGATCCCCTCAGCATAGCCGTCGCGGGTGGCGTGCTGATCGCGGCCGGACTGATGGCCGGGTATTTGCCGGCGCGACGCGCAGCGCGGATCGATCCGCTGATGGCGCTGCGGTACGAGTAGAGGTGAACGGCCACAACCGGAATGCGTGCGGGACGACCTCAGGACGTGGTCGAGATGGTCATCGTGCGAAGGCCCACGCC
The DNA here is from genome assembly GCA_036521315.1 of Acidobacteriaceae bacterium. Lineage (GTDB taxonomy): Bacteria > Acidobacteriota > Terriglobia > Terriglobales > Acidobacteriaceae > Palsa-343. The sequence continues at coordinate 9,015 of DATDHZ010000081.1, read as the reverse complement.
ACCATGAGCGGAAACTCTTCTCGACAGAATGCGCCGCCATGCGACCCAGTTCGCTCCTTCATCACGACATCAGCGCCTGCATCGCGCAGCGCGTCCGCCCACCTGGCTGCGTTCTCAAGGAAGAACGGCTCCTGTGCGCCTGCGACCAGGTAGGTGCGCGGAAGCGGAGCGGGCATAACACCAGGCGGCCGATAACCGCCGCCAGGGGAGGCGCAGAAAATCGCACCGTAGAGATCGGGACGCCGCAGGCCAAGAGCGAGGGCCAGTTCCCCGCCGGCGGAGACGCCGAGAACGGCGGTACGCTCAGCGGGCAGGGCGACGCCGAAGCGCAACTCCGTCCAGCGGCGAACGTCGTCGACGAAGAACTTCTCGTGCGCCGCGAAGCGCTCCGGGGCAAAGCCTGGCGAGTACTCGTGGAGGCGCTGCATCTCGTCAGCCAGCCCGTGGACACCGATGATCATGGTGGACGGAATGCCGGGCTTCTCGAGCAACCGGCCCCAGCGCGCGAGGCGCTGACCGTCAGCGGCGAAGATGATGGCTTCGGGCGGGCGGGGCGGTACGTACGCCGTGGCCTGACGTCCGCCGTCGTACGCGAAGGTCTCGGTGACAAGCGATCCCGCGAGTGCGCCGGTGGGGTTGACGGACGCTCCGCCGACCTCAGTACGCTCGCCATTGAGGGGATTGGGTGCCTGGCGCTCCATGGCCCTGAGTTCCTTTATAGAACGCGGGACAGCCGAGCTCGGCCTGGCCGCGTGAGCGCTGCAAATATTTCGGGCGTCGCCGTATCGGGCCGTTGATGCAGTGGGCGGCTGCACGGGCGGCGCCGCCCCTGCCGGAGTCGCCCGCCTATCGTCCGGTCATCTTCGCCAGTTGCTCTGGATAGCGCTCGCCCTGCACGGGCACCTTCGCGGTCGCTGCGTTGATGGTCTCAAGATCGGAAGCAGAGAGCCGCAGGTCAACCGCGGCGATGTTCTCCTGAAGCCGCGACAGCTTCGTCGTGCCTGGGATGGGGACGATCCACGGCTTCTGCGCCAGCAGCCAGGCTAGCGCGATCTGCGCGGGCGTGGCGTTCTTGCCTTCGGCAAGTTTGCGGAGCACCTCGACGAAGGCGAGATTCGCCGCGCGCACATCGGGAGCGAAGCGAGGCACACGGCTGCGGAAGTCGTCGTCGGCGAAGTGGGTGTTCTGGTCGACCGCACCGGCGAGAAAGCCCTTGCCGAGAGGGCTGTAGGGCACCATGCCGATGCCGAGCTCTTCCAGCGTCGGGATGATCTCAGCTTCCGGATTGCGCCACCACAGCGAGTATTCGCTCTGCGGCGCCGGGCGGCTGCACAGCGTGAGCGCGGCGGATGGTCTGCGCCCCTGCTTCCGAGAGGCCGAAGAGGCGGACCTTGCCCGCCTGGATCAGTTCCTTCACGGCTCCCGCGACGTCCTCGATGGGCACTTCGGGATCGACGCGGTGCTGGTAGAAGAGGTCGATGACGTCGATGTTCAGGCGCTCGAGCGATGCGTCGGCGACCTGCCGGACGTGCTCCGGCCGGCTGTTCAGCGTCTGGGTTCCCGGCTTTCCATTCGGCACGCAGTTGAAGCCGAACTTGGTGGCGATGACGACTTTGTCGCGAATCGGCGACAGGGCTTTGCCGACGAGACGCTCGTTGGTGAACGGGCCGTAGACTTCGGCGGTATCGAAGAACGTAACGCCGAGATCGACGGCCTTGTGGATGAGGCCGATCATTTCTGTTTCATCCTGGGGAGGGCCGTAGCTGAAGCTCATTCCCATGCAGCCGAGTCCGAGGGCGGATACTTCAAGATCGCTTTTGCCGAGTTTGCGTTTTTGCATCGATATCTCCTTCGCGGGGGCGCCCGGTGACGCCTCAAGCCATCTGCATGACGGCACAATTCCAGAGTAGGGCGAAAACGGCTATGAAACTAGTGGGCCGGCGTGGTATTCAATCATGAACAGGATTCATGAATCATGAGGAACGATCTGGGGGAACTGGCGGCCTTCGCCGTGGTCGCCGAAGAAAGAAGCTTCACGCGCGCAGCGGCTCGTCTGGGAGTTTCGCAGTCGGCGCTGAGCCATTCCATGCGCGGCGTCGAAAAGCGGCTGGGGCTGCAGCTGCTGGCGCGGACGACGCGCAGCGTGTCGCCGACCGCGGCAGGCGCGGCCATCCTGCGCGACCTCGCTCCCGCTCTCGAGCGCATTGAGGGATCGCTGGCTGCAGCGCGCCGGCAGCGCGACCGCCCCGCAGGCCGCATTCGTCTTGTGCTCTCGCGCTCGGCTGCACAGCTGGTCCTGCTGCCGCGGCTCGCGCAGTTTTGCCGCGCGTATCCCGAAGCGGCGCTCGACATCACTGCCTCAAACGATCCGGTCGACCTGGTGGCCGGCGGATTCGACGCAGGCATCCAGATCGGCGAGTTCATCCAGCGCGACATGATCGCGGTGCGCGTGAGCCCGGATCTGCGCCTGGCGGCCGTCGCCTCACCGGACTATCTGAAGCGGCACGGGACGCCGCGCAATCCGCGCGAGCTGAAGGACCACGCGTGCATTGCGTTTCGCTTTCGCAGCGGCGTGTATCGCTGGGAGTTCGAAAAAGGGCGCAGGGCGCTGACGGTGAATCCGCAGGGGCCGCTGAGCTTTGACGAGCCCGACTTGATGATCCAGGCGGTGGTGCGCGGCCTGGGAATCGGCATGGCGATGGAAGCCACGCTGGCCGCGATGATCGAACAGGGCGACCTGGTGAAGATTCTCGACGACTGGTGCCCGCAGTTCCCGGGATATTTTCTTTACTATCCGAGCCGGCGGAACCAAACGGCGGCACTCACAGCGCTCATCCATACTCTGCGGCATTGAGCTGCGCCGCGCGAGTTCGCCGACCACCACGAACCAGCGTTCGCCCTGTGGGTTGACGGGCAGAGGCGCATCAAAGCCAGCCTTTGTTGCGGGCGATGCGGGCAGCGTCGAATCGATTGGAAGCGCCTAGCTTGGAGATGGCTTCGGAGAGATAGTTGCGCACGGTTCCTTCGGTGATGCGCAGGGATTGCGCCAGCTCCGCTGTGGATTCGCCGTCGCCGGCGCGGCGCAGGATGAGCCGCTCCCGGTTGGTGAGCGGATCCCGCTCGGCGCTCCATATCTGGGAGGCAAGCTGCGGGTCAACCACGCGCGACCCGCGACTGATGGCGCGAACCGCCTCAGCCAACTCTTCGGAGGGCTGGTCCTTCAGCAGATACCCGGAGGCTCCGGCGTCGAGCGCGCGGCGCAAGTAGCCCGGACGCGCGAAAGTGGTGAGAATGAGAACGCGGGTGTCGGGGTAAAGCTCTCGGACGCGGGCGGTGAGCTCGAGGCCGGTCATCTTCGGCATCTCGATGTCGGCGACGAGGACGTGGGGCCGGTGGCGGGCGACGGCCTGGAGGGCCTGCTCGCCATCGGCAAAGGATCCGAGAACTTCGATGTCGGGCTCGATGGAGAGCAGCGCGGCGAGCGCTCCGCGCAGCATGCTCTGGTCCTCGGCCAGCACCACGCGAATCTTCTGCGTCACAGCGTCTCAGCCTCTCTTACGCTTGGGGAGGCCGGTTCGGCCAGGGAATTGGTCGCCAGCGGCAGGGCGATGGAAAGGCTGGTTCCTCCGTGGTCCGGGGTCGCGAGGCGCATGGTCCCGGCCATGGATTGAAGACGCTCGCGCATGCCACGGAGGCCATTGCCCTCGCGAATCGGGCCGCCCACTCCATTGTCCTCAATGGTGAAATGAATCGTCGCGCTGTCTTCGGCGAGAGCCAGGCGGCATTCGGTGGCGTGCGCGTGGCGGACGATGTTGGTCACGGCCTCGCGCAGGGCGAGGCACAGCACGCCGATCTGGCTGGAAGAGAGAGGCACGGGCGCCAGGGTTGTGGTTAGCTGGACGCCAGCCGCGAGCAGGCTTCGGCGAGCGCGATTGATCTCTTCGTCCAGGCCTGCGGCGCGGTAGCCGGAGACGGCTTCCCTGACCTCAGCGAGCGCCGTGCGAGCGGTTTGTTCGGCGTCGACGATCTCGTTGCGGGCGCGGTCTGGGTCATGGGAGAGGAGGCGCCGGGCCAGATTGAGCTTCACTGTAATCACGGTGAGGGTGTGGCCGAGCAGATCGTGCAGATCGCGCCCGATGCGCTCGCGCTCGGCTTCCTGGCTGAGGCGCTCGATCTCAGAATTCGCACGCTCGAGGAGGGCATTGGTTCGTGCCTGCTGGGCGAAAGCAAAGTTACTGAGGCCGATGATGACAGAGAAGAAGAGGATTTCTTCGGCTGTGGTCCAGGAGTGGCCGAGGTAGCGCGTTTCTGCCAGGACCACGGCCATCATGCCTGCCAGCACCAGGAAGAGCGTGCGCAAACGGCGGACGGAGAGGCAGAAGATCGCAAAGGGATAAATAAAGACGCCATAGGCGTTGTGGCTGAACGGGTAATAGAGAAAGGTGAGGAGAAAGAACAAGACGAGCGCCACAGTTTGGCGGTGCCCGCTGAGTTCCGCGGCGAGAAAAAAGAAGACCAGAAAGGCCGCATAAAACAGCGCGCATTCCATCGACAGCGCGAACGAGTGCCGGTAGGCCGGCGAGAGGAAGAACCAGGCGGCATAGAGCAGAGCCACGGCGCGGACGATCCAGCGGCCGCGAAGGAAGTCTCTTTTCGCGCCGGAAAGGCGGGCGGCGAGGTTCCGCGCGGGCGGCTGCGATGCCCCTGTGCTCATACCTTCATCATTCCACCAGAGGGCGGGGTTTCGGTACCCAGATCTGTCATGGAGAAGAGATGACACGCGTCATGGTGATGGCTGTCATCTGTCATCGATGACAGCAGCTACTGGTTGGCGCGGGCCGGTCCGGCGCATGATCCTCTTACCGGCAACGCGCGAGCGTGGGATGAGGGCAGAGCGGTGATGAATCTCGAATTGTGTTTTAAGGTACTGACGGAAGTATGGCTGGCGGGGGAAATCGTCATCGCCCTGATCACAACCACGCGTTCGGGCGGGGGAAAGATCCTGGACCGGGGAACGCAGATCATCCTGTGGGTCGTGATCATTGCGTCTTTCAAAGTGGACGACTGGCTGCATAATTTTTTGCCGGCGGACATGCCGGGGAGCCATAGCTGGCTGCGGCCGGTGGCGCTGGGAATCCTGATTCTCGGGTTGGGAGTGCGGGCCGTTGCGGTGGTTACGCTGGGACAAGCTTTCAGCGCGAACGTGGCTCTCCGCGCTGGACAGGGACTCAGGAGGAGCGGACTTTATGAGCTGGTCCGTCATCCCTCCTATCTCGGGCTGGAAATGATTCTGCTGGCTTTTGCGCTGCACACGCGCACGTGGGCGTGCTTTGGCGCGGTGCTGATTCCGCCGACGCTGGCTGTGTTGTATCGCATCCACGTGGAAGAGGCGGCGCTTCGGCTCGCCTTTGGGGCGGAGTACGAAGACTACAGTCGCAGCACGAAGCGGCTGATTCCGGGCGTGTATTGAGTTGTAGTGGGTAGCGGATAGCGGATAGCGTGTTGCGGTAGCGGGTAGCGAAAAAACAGTTCGCAAGTGGACCAACGTGCCCAATGCGTGGCTCTTTTTCCGGATCTTGCCGGCGGATCCAAACTACCGGGTGCCGGCGGCCCTATTCGTCGAAGGATGGCGCCGAGCCGGAGTTCGGGGCGCCTTTGACGCGGACGACGGTGATCTTGGAGAAGCCCTCCTTGAAGTCGGGGGCGCGGAGGCGTTCGGCCATCTTGCGCATCACGTCTTCGCTGACCACGCGTTCGCGGCGCTTGTTGCGGTCGAGGCAGACTTCGAGAGGCACGTCGAAAAAGACGGCCTGGACCTCGTAGCCGAAACTTTTCGCCATCTTGATCCACTGGCGGCGCTCGTGGGGCGAGAGGTTGGTCGCGTCCACATAGTTCCAGGGCATTTTGGCGATGAGGCGAGCGCGGAGCAGAGAACGCAGCGTGGAGAAGACGAGCCCCTGCCAGCGCTGCTCGGTGATGTCGTCGAAGAGCAGGGTGCGGAGCAGGTCGCTCGAAAGCGGAGTAACGCCGCGGCGCTTGAACCAGGTGGTTTTGCCGGAGCCGGGCAGGCCGATGGTGAGGACCACATAGCCGCGCGCGCCTTTGGCCGGGCCCGCGGGCTCGGGCGGAGGCGTGCCGAGGGATTCGGGCTGGGTCTCGACGACCATTCTGCCGGCCGGCGGCTGGGTGCCGGCGGAGTCGTGCCGAGGGGGAGCGGAGGCCGCCGGCGCGGGCTCAGGTGTGGGAGCAAGAACGCCCTGCGGCTCCGCATCGACGCCGGTATCCGGCTCGCCGGCGGGCGGCGCTGGAGAGCCGTGGTACGAGGGCTGCAGCGGGGCCGGCTGATTCTGGGGCAGTTCCTGGCCGATTTTGCCCGTGGACTCCGAGGTGTTGGGTCCACGCTTCGAACGTCGTCTCATGCGTTCGCGCATCCATTCGCGCATATCCAGGATGTAACACATACGGCGGTATGCCGCAAACAAGCGGAGTGGCGAGAGTACCCGGGTAAGCACCATTTTGGACCGCGATTCCCGATGTGACGTTGGTACGCAAAAACACTTGCATTCACACGGGTGTAACTTTTTTTGCGTTGACAGCGGTGCTAGCATCGGAAATTGGGTGGTTCCGGGCGTTTTGGACAGAGAGCTGGACAGATAAGGACCCGTGAGCCAGGAGACTCCCAGGGACGCTACTGAAAAATTTTGCAAGGAGACAACAGAATATGGCCGTCAAGGTTGGAATCAACGGGTTCGGGCGCATCGGACGCAACGTGCTGCGCGCTTCGCTTGGCAATCCGAACATTGAATTTGTTGCCGTCAACGACCTCACCAGCCCCGCAACCCTCGCTCACCTGCTGAAGTACGATTCCATCCTTGGCAACCTGAAGAATGAGATCGTAGCCGGGGAAGATTTCATCTCGGTCGACGGAAAGAAGATCAAGGTTTTTGCGGAGAAGGATCCGGCGAAGCTGCCCTGGGATTCGGTCGGCGCTCAGATCGTCGTCGAGTCCACCGGCCGATTCACCGATGGCGCCGCCGCCAAAGCACACCTGCGCGGGCCGGTGAAGAAGGTGATCATTTCGGCCCCGGCAACGAATGAGGACATCACGCTGGTGCTGGGCGTGAACGAGAAGAAGTACGATGCGGCGAAGCACAACGTGATTTCGAATGCCTCGTGCACAACGAATTGCCTGGCGCCGGTGGTCAAGGTGCTGGTGGAGAAGTTCGGGATCGTGTCGGGCATCATGACGACGATCCACAGCTACACGAACGACCAGGTGATTCTGGACTTCCCGCACAAGGACCTGCGGCGGGCGCGCGCGGCGGCGCTGTCGATGATTCCGACGTCGACGGGCGCGGCGAAGGCGCTGAAGCTGGTCATTCCGGAAGTGGAAGGCAAACTGGATGGGTTTGCGATCCGCGTGCCTACGCCGAATGTGTCAGTAGTGGACCTGACCTTCCTGGCCGAGAAGCCGGTGACGAAGGACACGATCAACGCGGCGTTCAAGGCGGCGGCGGAGGGCGAGCTGAAGGGCATCCTCGGCGTGGACTCAAACGAGCTGGTTTCGAGCGACTTCAAGGGCGACGACCGGTCGTCGATTGTGGACGCGCCGCTGACCAAGGTCGTGGGCAACATGGCGAAGGTGATCAGCTGGTACGACAACGAGTGGGGCTACTCGAACCGCGTGCGCGACCTGATTCTCTTTTTGGCGAAGAAGGGTCTGTAAACGGCGGAGCTCAGGGCACAGAGTTCAGGGCTCAGTTTTGGGCGTTCAGCCTCCGGGCTGAACGCCGCTCCTCACGATGGGAGCGAACCATGCGGCAGAACATTCCAGGCACCTCTCCCTATGAGCCCATCATTGGGTTCTCGCGCGCGGTGCGCGTGGGCGATGCGGTGCACGTGTCGGGCACGGGGCCGGTGGGCGCCGATCTGGCGGATGCGGCGACGCAGACGCGGCACACGCTGGAGCTGATCCGGACAGCGCTGGAGAAGGCCGGGGCGCGGCTGGAAGACGTGGTGCGCACGCGCATGTATTTGACGCACGTGGACGACTGGGAAGCGGTGGGCCGGGCGCACGGGGAGTTCTTCGGGCAGATTCGGCCGGCGGCAACCATGGTGGTGGTGGCCGCGCTGCTGCAACCGACGTGGCGGGTCGAGATTGAAGCGGACGCGGTGATTCATTCCGCGCCACAGGATTAATCGCGAAGATCGAGAAAGGGGCCAGGCGTGAGTATGGCGAGCGCAGTGGAGGTTGAGGGAGGTTCTATGGCGAAGCTTTCGATTCGGGATCTGGATCTGGCGCACAAACACGTGTTCATGCGGGTGGACTTCAACGTGCCGCTGACCGACGACGGCGCGGAGATCACCGACGATACGCGCATCCGGGAGACGCTGCCGACGATCGAGTACGCGCTGCGGCACAAGGCGAAGCTGATTCTGGCGTCGCATCTGGGGCGGCCGAAGGGCAAGGTCAACCTGAAATACAGCCTGCGGCCGGCCGTCGATCGGCTGCGCACGCTGCTGGATCATGCGCTGGGCGCGAAGACCAATGTCGCATTCGCGCCGGACTGCGTCGGCGACGTGGCGAAGGAGATGGCGCGGCAACTGGAATCGGGGCAGGTGCTGCTGCTGGAGAACCTGCGCTTCCATGCCGAGGAGGAAAAGAACGATCCGGAATTTGCGAAGCAACTGGCGTCGCTGTGCGAGGTGTATGTGAACGACGCGTTCGGCTCGGCGCATCGCGCGCATGCTTCGACGGAGGGGATCACGCACTTCGTGAAGCAGAGCGCCGCCGGCCTGCTGATGGAGAAGGAGCTGAATTACCTCGGCAAGGCGCTGGAAGATCCAGCCAAGCCGTTTGTCGCGATCATCGGCGGCTCAAAGATCTCCGGCAAGATCGACGTGATCAATAACCTGCTGGACAAGGTCGATACGCTGGTCATCGTGGGCGGCATGGCGTACACGTTCCAGCGGGCGCTGGGCGTGACCACCGGCAAGTCGCTGGTGGAGGAAGAC